>WTJD01000289.1 GCA_011524975.1 Lysobacterales bacterium | reverse complement strand
GCATCAAACAGGTCGTAGGCCGGCCCGGGCTCCCATTTCCCACTGCGCGCGGTTTCCGCATCAGCGGGTACCGCCCAGTAGGCTTCGAACCCCCGAAAATGGTCTACCCGCACCAGGTCAGCCATCTCGGCAGCATGCCCCAGGCGCTCTATCCACCACTGGTAACCCGTCGACGCGTGATATTCCCAGTCGTACAGCGGATTACCCCATAGCTGACCGTCCTCGCTGAAGTAGTCCGGCGGCACCCCCGCCACGTGACTGGGCTGACCGTCCTCGCTCAGGCGCAACAATTCAGGGTGCGCCCAGGCATCGGAACTGTCCAGCGCGATATAAATCGGCATATCGGCGAATAATTGAATCCCGGCCTCGGCAGCCCTGTCGCGCAGTTTGCGCCATTGCCGGTCGAACAGGAACTGCAGGATCTTAGTCTGCTCAAGCGGGTCCGCGTGCGTTTTGCGCAAGCGGGCCAGCGCTTCGGGCTCACGACGCAGGTACGGCCTGTCCCACTCGGGCCAGGGCCGCTCACCATGCATGGTCTTGATGATCCTGAACAGCGCGTAATCGTCCAGCCAGCGCTCGTCATTGCGTTGCAGGAAAGCCTCGTACTCGCGTTTTACAGTGTCGCTGACGGTGCTGAGAAAGCGCGCGGCCGCACGCGAAAGCAGGGCCTGCTTCACGGGAATCAATCTCCCGTAGTCGACCGTCTCAAGGGGCAATGCCTCGAGTTCCGCCGTTTCTCCCTCGAGAATCAGGCCCGCTTCGATCAAGGGATCGATTCCGATCAGATTTTCATTCCCCGCAAAGGCCGATAGCGGCTGATAGGGCGAATCGCCGTAGGCGGTCGGGCCGGTCGGCAGGAATTGCCAGACAGTCATACCCATTTGTTCGAGGACATCCAGGAACCCCAGGGAGGCGCTCCCGATATCACCGATTCCGTAGGGCCCCGGCAATGACGCGATATGGATGGCGACGCCCGCCATGCGACGGCGGGGAAGGCTGGATCTGATGTCTTGATTCATGCTCATGGATAGGTTCTTCAGGTGCCGTCTCGATACATTCCGGCCGCGATGTCGGCGGCGCCCAGCAGACCGGGCTCGGGATGCGTGATCAACATCGTCGGGACCCGCTCCATCAGTGCACGGTAGCGGCCCTTGTTCTCGAAGCCGGAGCGAAAAGCCGATGTCTTCAATAGATCGGGGTGCCGCTTGATGATGCCGCCACCGATGTAAATGCCGTCATAGGCGCCCAATGACAGGGCGGCGTTGCCGGCGGATTGTCCGAGCGCCTCGTAAAACAGATTGAGTGCCTCGGTGGCGTGGACGTCGGATTGTTCCAGCGCGCGCCGAAAAACCTCGGCCGCATCGGCGCGGACGGTGCTCGCGCCGTGAATTTTCCGGATGGCCCAGTAAATATTTTCTAGCCCCGGCCCGCAGAGCAGGCGTTCCTCGGACACCCGGTCAAAACGGCCCCTCAGGTGCCTGAGAACCTCGAACTGCAGTTGATTTTCCGGTGCGAAACCAACGTGTCCGCCCTCGGTGACCACAGCAAAGCGGTGGTCGCCGCGGCCCACCAGCCCGGCCACGCCAAGGCCCGTTCCGGGGCCGAGCACGCCAACGGTAAAGTCGCGCTTGTCTTTTAACGAATGATCCCTCAGCCCAATGGGCACCAGATCATCGTTCGTCAGCCGGGGCAGCGAATGAGCGATCGCCTCGAAATCATTCAACAGGCGAACCCGCACGCCCGAAAAGCGCCGGGCCAACTCGGCCGCATCAACCCGCCAGTGGTTATTGGTGAAGCGTACGCTCTGGTCAATGACCGGCCCGGCCACCGCCAGGCAGATGACGGCGGGCTCCGCCACGTTTTTGGATTCAAGGTAATCGATCACGGCATCTTCAGCCGTGTCATAGTTGGAGCAGGCCAGACTGCGGGCCTCCCCGAACCGGTCACCGGCTGGGTCGGCCAGGGCGAACCGGGCGTTCGTGCCGCCGATATCGCCGATCAATAGTCTTGGCTGGGTCACCGTGAATCCTTGCCGCTTAGAAGTACTGGGCTGCGAGGCTATTAGCGTTTGTCAGGCCGGGCAACTCAATGCAATCGTATTCACATAAATCGCGCCCCAGCGCCGCCCCGGCGAGCCACGGATTCACGCCAGCGAAAGCTGCCTTCGTTATGCCTCAAAATGTAAGCGCTTTACCTTCCAATTAGCGGATAATTTTGAGGTTTTTAGCACTACCGACGGGCTGAATACGTATGCACTATCTTGTCGGGCAGGGCGCGACGGGGATACGCTTACGCGCTTACACCAAGGCTGGGCGGGGACCCGGCTGCAAATGCAAACCCACTGGTACCGGGAGAAGTCATGAAAGCACAGTACGCTTTGCGTCGTAAGGAGTTGGCTGCGTCCATATCCTTATTACTCGCCACACCCATGGGCGTGGCTCTGGCTCAGGATCAGAACACCGCTGACGAGGGTTCTGACGAAGAGTTGATGGAGGAGGTTGTCGTATACGGCAAATATCGCTCCAGCTTGATGTCCGCCATGGAGACCAAGCGCGATAACACCTCGATCGTGGAGGCCATCTCCGCCGAGGATTTGGGCAAACTGCCGGACGTATCCATCGCCGACAGCCTCGCCAGGATCCCCGGTGTGACGGTGCAGCGATTGAACGGCCGTGGCCAGGTGGTCAACATCCGCGGCCTCAGCCCCGACTTCGCGGGCGCCCTGATGAATGGGCGTGAGCAGGTTTCGGTCGGCGACAACCGTGGCGTTGAATTCGACCAGTATCCTTCAGAACTCCTGAATCAGGTGATCGTTTACAAGACACCTGACGCCAAACTCATTGGTCAGGGCCTGTCCGGCACCATCGATTTGCGCACGGTGCGCCCGCTGGAGTACGGCGAACGCGGCCTGACGGTGGACGCCCGATATGAAATGCTGGAATACGACCTCGTTTCCAGCCGGGACGACGATGGCTATCGCTTCAGCGGCCTCTATGTCGATCAGTTCGCTGACGACACCATTGGCCTGCTGGTGGGCTACGCGCATGCCACCCTGCCCAGCCAGGGCAAGAACAACAACGCGTGGGGTTACTACGTGGGCGACGGAAACGGCAACGTGGCCGTCGGCGGCGGTCGCGTTTGGGCGCGAGCCTCAGAACTGACGCGTGACAGCCTCGTCGTTGGCCTGGACATCACGCCAAGCGACCGCTTCAGCATCGAACTCGACGCTTTTTACAGCGAATTCGAGGAAGACCAGATCAAGCACGGCATGGTCATGAACCTGGGCGGCAACCTGGAAGTCATTTCAACGGCCAATGGCATCGTCACCGAAGGGATTTACCGCAATGCGGGCATCGCCACGGAGAACAACGCCTTCCTGCGTGACGCCGATCTCACCTCGCTGGGCGCAAACTTCGAATACCTGTTCGATAATGACCTCACGGTGAGCCTCGATCTCTCGCATTCCAGCATCGATCGCTCTGATACGGCCGAATTCGAATCCAACGGCGCCCTGGGTGGCGCGGGTGGTTTGCCGGTCGACGTCGGTTTCCAAACCGGCTCATGGGGCAACCGCTGGAGCGTCAGCCGCGATTTCACCAACCTGAATTATGGTTCGGGTGAAGCGCTCTACGCCACCAGCCCCTTTGGTTGGGGTGACCCCAACGCGCTGGCCCCGTACGTGCCTGCTGGGCAATTCGGCTATAACAAGGTGTTCGATGTGGAAGACGACATCAACGCTTTCCGTGTTCAGGCCGAAAAGCTTTTGGACTGGGGTCCGGTGAGCAACATGACCCTGGGTTACAACCTCACCAACCGTGAGAAGTCCCGTACCGCCAACGAAGGTGTCATCACCAGTGGCGTCATCGGACCGGACGGCCTGCTGTTGACCGAGACCCAGATCGACCCCTCGATCGCGGGCGTCGCTGATCTGAGCTTCTTCATGTTTGGTCAGAACACCAGCATGGTGGCTTACAATCCGTTCGACCTGCTCGCAACCGGCGCGATCCAGCAGGGTGCTTACCTCTACAACGACATCCTCGCCAAGTCCTGGGTGGTCGAAGAAGACGTGCACACCTTCTATCTCATGTTCGATGTGGATGCCGAACTCTTCGGGATGCCCCTCACCGGTAACTTCGGTGTGCAGTACCAGACATGGGACCAGGAATCTTCTGGTCAGAACGCCACCGGAGCGGGCGAAGGTATCCAGTCGGAAGTCTTTGCCGGCGACGACAGCGATGATGAAATCCTGCCCAGCCTGAACCTCAATCTGCAGCTGACCGACAACCAGTACCTCCGGTTTGCCGCGGCTCGCACGCTGGTTCGCCCGCGTATGGACGAGATGCGCGCGTCAGGCACCTACGGCTATGACGCCGCCAAGGCGGACAACACCCAGGCGGATGTGGATGCCCTGATCGCAACGGGCGTTTCTGAGCAGCAGGCCTACTCACTGCTGTCCCCCTGGGGCCGAGGCGGCGGTAACGTCGAATTGAAGCCGTGGGTCGCAGACGCGTTTGATTTGAGCTATGAGCTGTACTTCCAGGAGGGCCTGGGTTACTTCTCAGCCGCCTGGTTCTACAAGGACCTCAAGTCCTATATCTACAATCAAAACGCGCTGTTTGACTTCACCGGCCTGCCTTACAGCAGTGCAGAGCCCCCGGGCCTGTTTATCGGCCCCACCAGCCAGCCGACCAACGGCGAGGGTGGATCGATCGACGGCTATGAACTGTCTGTGCAGCTCTACGGTGAACTGCTCTGGGACGGACTGGAAGGCTTCGGCATCAACGCAAACTACTCGAAGAACGAGAGCGAGATCGAGCCGAACGGCCCGGGCTCAGGCTCGCAGCTGCCCGGCCTGTCCGAGGACGTGTGGAGCGTGCAGCTGTTCTACGAGCGCGGCGGCTTTTCCGCTCGCGTGAGCCAGCGCTACCGCGACGGCTTCGTGGGTGAGGTGGCCGGTTTCGGCGGAGCCCGTACCGGGTCTGACATCGGCGACGACGAGGTCATCGATGCCCAGGTCAGCTACGAGTTCCAGTCTGGCATGCTGGAAGGTCTTTCGATCCTGTTCCAGGGTCTGAACCTGACCGACGAACCGTACACCAGCATCGACGTCAACACCGGCCTGCCGACCGAGTACCAGACTTTTGGCGCGACCTACGCCATTGGCCTGACTTATCGGCCGCCGAGCTTCTGAACGCGGTCATAGACCGCTGTAAGGGCGTAAGCTAGAGTAAGCCCCCCGGCGGCGACGTCCGGGGGGTTTTCTTTTCTGTCATCGGATTTTCGGGTTTCATGATGCAAGACAACAAGATTCGCAAAGTCGTCATCGTCGGCGGCGGAACCGCCGGCTGGATGTCGGCAGCACTTCTCTCCAAGGTCGCCAGCGGCGGCCTGGAGATTGAACTGGTCGAATCCGAGCAGATCGGCACGGTCGGCGTTGGCGAAGCCACCATCCCGCAGATCCGGTATCTGTGTGACGCGCTGAAAATCCCGGAAAACGAGTTCCTGAAATCCGTCAATGGCACCTACAAGCTCGGGATCGAGTTCGTCAATTGGGCTCGAGTGGGAGATCGCTACATTCATACCTTCGGCGATGTCGGGCGAAGGCTGGGGGTCCTCGACTTCCATCATGTCTGGCTGCGGGCCCAGGAACTTGGCATTGGCGAAGAGCTGGCGGCCTATTCCTTCAACACCATCGCGGCCTACGCCAACAAGTTTGCCCCGGTTGAAAAAATTGGCGAGACCGGGCTTCTGGGCCTGGGCTATGCCTTTCACTTCGATGCCACGCTGGTTGCCAAACTGCTGCGCGCGCTGTCGGAAAAACAGGGCGTCAGGCGCAGCGAAGGCAAAATCGTTGATGTCAACCTGGACCCGGAATCGGGCTTTATCGAATCCCTGACGATGGACAATGGCTCGCGCATAGATGGGGACCTGTTCATTGATTGTTCCGGCTTTCGCAGCCTGCTGCTGGGCGATGCCCTGGGGGTTCCTTATGTCGACTGGAGCCACTGGCTGCCTGCCAACAGCGCCATTGCGGTGCAGTGCGAGGGCGTTGACCCGCTGACCCCGTACACGCGCTCCACGGCACATACTGCCGGCTGGCAGTGGCGTATTCCGCTGCAGCACCGCATCGGAAATGGAAACGTATATTCCAACAACTTCATCAGCGATGACGAGGCGCTTAACCACCTGCTGTCGAACCTCGACGGCAAACCGACCACCGAGCCACGTCAACTCCGCTTCACAACCGGCCGGCGCGAGACTTTCTGGCACAAAAACTGCGTGGGCCTGGGGCTGGCCAGCGGCTTTATGGAACCGCTGGAGTCCACCAGCATTCACCTGGTTCAGTCCGGGCTGGGCCGGTTGATCGACCTGTTCCCGACGCGGGACTTCAACCAGGCCGACATCGATGAATACAACACCCGTACCGACTATGAGTTTGAGAGCATTCGGGATTTCCTGATCTTGCATTACCACGCCACCGAGCGCGACGACAGCGAGTTCTGGAACTACTGCCGCACCATGAGCATCCCCGATTCGCTGCAGAACAAATATGATGTCTGGAACACGCAGGGCCGGTTCTTCCGCTTCGACGAGGAGTTGTTCACCACCCCAAGCTGGGTGCAGGTGTTCCTGGGTCAGCGGGTGGTACCCCGCGACTGTCACGGCATCGCGAAGCTGCTGACCGAAAGCGATGTCCGGGACTATCTCCAACGCGTCAACGGCATTCTCAAACAGGCCGTCAGCCAGTTGCCGAGCCATCGCGAGTTCATCGACAAAACCTGCGCTTACGCAAACCGCTGAGTCCGGCCGCAAATCTCTGCGCGCTTGCACTCGGGCGCGCGCGCGCTATGCTGGGGACAACCGAAAAGGGGACCCAGCCGTCATGCCAAGAAGCCGATACCTCATCATTGCCCTGTTAACCGCGCTGGTCTCGGGTTGCGCGACCACCCAGGCGCCCGAAATCTCTGAAGACGGCCTGCCGCGGGTATCCGACGATCGTTTCGACACGGTTTATCGCATGCCGGACAGCGATCTGGGCGACTACGAGTCGCTGGTCATGGCGCCCTGCACGGTGTCTTTTCGCGACCACTGGCTGAGAGATCAAAACCGCTCGAGGCCCGCCACCGGCAACCGCGTGGATCAGGATGACGTTGACCGGATCACGGCCGCCCTGAGCGAGGACTGTGACAGCTGGTTCAAGGACGCCCTGAGCAAGGAGCCCGCCTATCCATTGGCCGACGAGAACGCCTCGACGCAAGGCGCCCTGGTGGTGGCACCCGCCATCATCAACCTGGATGTGAACGCACCCGACGTCCGGGGCCCGGGCATGGTGCAGAATTACACGACCTCGGCCGGCGAGATGACACTGTCACTGGAATTGCGCGACGGCGACACGGGCACGGTGCTGGCGCGTATCATCGACCGCCAGGAAGACCCGGATGACCTGTGGATGGAGTGGACCACTTCTGTGTCCAACCGGGCTGACGCGCGCCGCATTTTACGGCGGTGGTCGGAGCGCCTGCGAAGCTACATGGACGAGAACACCTGAGCGTTCGGCACCTAAGCGCTCGGCACCTGAGCGCTCGGCATGCCAGCGATCGTCGCGACGCACCCACGCTGAACCGGGGCTGTTATCCGGCGGCTCCGCCACCCCCAACGGCCCGCCCAGCGCCTGAATAACGTGCCGTTCAACCGGCCCTGAAATCACCTGCATCACCGCTTTTGCCTCTGGCGGTCGTTTCGCGCCTCGGCGAAATTTCTGGCGACCGCTATACTGTGGTGACGAAAAGCATGAAAAACATGCATCTTGATGGGGAGAAGTGATTGATGAAAACGTATCGAATGGCCGTCCTGGCCACCCTGGCCGCCTGCCTGGCCAACATCGCCATCGCGGGTGAGGAAGCCCCGACCAGCGCCACGCTCTACGATCGACTTGGCGGCGCTGAAGGCATTGACCTCATTATCAGCCAAACGCTCGAGCGACACCTGGCGAACCCGGTCCTGGCGCCGTACTTCCAACACCTTGACCATGAGTGGTTCCACCACGCGGCGTCCACGTTTTTCGCCGCCGGCACGGGCGGGCCCAACGACTATACCGGTCGGGATGTGGTTTCCGCGCACGCGCACCTGAATATCAGTGACGAGGTTTTCGATACCGCCATGGCTGACATTCTCGCCTCGGTCCAGTCCAATGGCGCCGATGCGACGACCTATGAAGAAGTCGCGGCCGTGCTCGAGTCTTTCAGACTTCAAGTCGTATCACCCTGAAGCGCGGCCAGATGCATCGGTAAGGCCGAGCAGGCTGGAAAATGCCTGCACGCCGGAGGCTTCGCCGGGCAAGCTGCAAGCGCATTCCGAGGAAATAAATATGAGCAAGCGTACCTGGTGCGTCGTTGCGATTCTGGTCATCACGGCCAAGCTGATGCCGGGTGCGGCGAACGGCTCAGAGCTGTTTGATCATCACACGGTTCTGCCATTATCTTTGACCGTTGATTTCGATGAACTGTGCAAACCGAGCGAAGATCCGCAGTGCGGCTTCACATCCACATCACTTCGGTTTGAGGGGCCGAACGGTGAGGACGTGACCCTGCCGGTGGAGATCCGTCGCCGGGATGGCTGGCGCGCGCTGCACACCAATTGCCAGATCCCAACACTGTTCATGCGTTTTCCGCAGGACCTGATCGAAGGCACACCCTTCGAGGGGCAGACCACGCTGGCGTTGACGTCCCACTGCGGCAAGGGCATTGCACAAGGCCGGACCGAATCGCCCACGCTACCGAGCCAGTTTGAGCGATACGTGATCAACGAGTACCTAGGCTATCGTCTTTACAGCCTGTTCACCGATGCCAGCATTGGCGTCAGGCTGGCGCGCATGACCTACGTCCACCCCGACCAGCCCAGACGCAGTATCACGCACGACGCATTCTTCGCTGAGCACTTCGAGTCGCTGGCCAGAAGAATGAACGCGACCCTGCTTGAGCAAGGCAGTTACGACCCCGCGCGCATTGACCCGGCCGCCGCCCGTCAACTGGCCGTCTTTCAGTACATGATTGGCAACACGGACTGGTCGCTGGAGCAGCAGGACAACATCATATTGTTGCGCAACGAGGACGGCATCGACGTACCGGTGCTGTTCGATCTCGACCAGTCCGGCCTGGTCAACGCGCATTACGCTCAGCCCCGCAGCGATCTGCCGATTCAGGGTGTTAAACAACGCTACTTCATGGGGCCGTGCATGAGCGCGGAGGATTTGGAGCAATCGGCCGCCCAATTTTCCGGCATGCGAAATGCCGTGCTGAGCGAACTCGCCGGTACGCCCGGCCTGGGCCGGGGCGACCGACGAATGACAGGCGTCTATCTGGACGGGTTCTTCGATATCATTGATTCACCCGCGGGCCAGCAGGCCATGATCCGGACCTGCCGCTCCTGAAGGGCAAATTCATCCAAATGGGCCGGGCAGACCCCCCATTCATTTGTATAATGAAGCCATGAGTGCCGGGGGGTACAACATTTTCATGGTGGATGACAGCGAGACCGCGCTCGGTTTCGCCCGTGCCCTGCTGGTGGAAGCCGGGCACCATGTTGAAATGACAACAGACCCGACCACCGCCATCGATCAAATGAAGAAGGCGCCGCCGGAGTTGATCCTGCTGGATGTCATGATGCCGAAGCTCAACGGCTTCGAACTCTGCGCAATGATCCAAAAAGATCCCGTCCTGAGCGACATACCCGTCATCATGGCCTCAGCCAAGGCGTACGAATCTGACCAGCAGAAAGCCAGGCGATTGGGCGCATCCGGCTACATCGTCAAACCATTTTCAATGGAACAGTTCAATGCCGTGACGCAGTCGATGAACTCAATGATCGTTTCCACCTGGGGTGTGCGCGGCACACTGCCCATGCCGCAGGAGGGCTATATCCGATTTGGAGGACATACCTCCTGCTATTCGCTGCAGTTCAGCGATGACCGCTACCTCGTCTTCGACGCCGGCACCGGCATCAAGAGCCTGAGTAACGCGCTGATGAAGGAGAGTGGCAGACGCCTGACTTTGGATATGTTCATCACCCATCCACACTGGGACCACATCAATGGCTTTCCTTTCTTCGCGCCGCTGTACGTACCGGGCAATGAGATCCGGGTGTACGGGGCAAGACAGGACGATACCGACTTTGAAACTCTGCTGACTCAGCAAATGGACGGGGTCTACTTCCCGGTCACCGCCCGTGAGTTCGGCAGCCATGTCACCTTTCATGAAATCGGCGAGCAGGTGCTGGAGATTGACAACATCCGGGTCAGCACGCTGCTGCTCAAACACCCCGGCCACTGCCTGGGCTATCGCGTGGATCATGGCGGACGCAGCCTGTGCTACATTACCGACAATGAGCTTTATCCGCCCGATTCCGAGTTCGCGGACGAGGAGTTCATGGGACAACTGGCGGATTTCTGTCGCGGCACCAACGTGCTGATACATGACAGCACCTATTTCGACACGGAGTACCCCAGGCGGCTGCATTGGGGGCATTCATCCCTCAGCCAGGTATGCCGCCTGGCGCACATGGCTGAGGCTGAGCGGCTTTGGATACATCACCACGACCCCGACCAGAACGACTACGACATCCAGTGCAAACTCGAATTCTGCACGGAAATGCTGGAAGGCATGGGCAGTTCCACCCAACCGGTGCTGCCGCGTGAAGGGCGAAGCGAAACCGTCTAGCCTGAACGCCCCGCCAAGATGACCATCCCGGAAATTGCGACTTATGAACTGGCGGCGGACGCGGTCGCCGAACACGTTACGCCACTGGAAGCCGGCGCCCTCGCCGCACCCTTTTCACTGCGGGACCAGGACGGGCGCAGGCTCGACCTGGAGGACGATCACCTGTCCGGCAAGTCGCTGATCCTGGCTTTTCTGGACACGGAAGATGACGAGGCATGTCGGCGACTGCTGTCCGCACTGGCCAGCAAGCATGAAAACCTGGCGCGCCTCAACGCCACGGTGGTGGCCATCAATGCCGACACCGACGCGCGGCGCAACGGGCGCCTGAAACACGAATCCGGATTTCGCTGGCCCATTGTGTGCGATTGCAGCGGCGCGATATTCGCCCGCTATGGCTTGCACAAGCACCGGGGGGCGGACCGTCGCCTGGTGCTGCTCTCACCGCTGCGGCAGGTTCGCTCGTGGATCGACAGCCCCGCCGACCCGGACAGGTCACTGGAGACCATCATGAACGAGATTGAACACATGCGCGCAGGGGAGGACCCAAGGTGGTTTCCCGTGCACGCGCCCGTGCTGATTATCCCCAACGTGCTCAGCCGTGACGAATGTCAGCGGCTGATCCACGCTTTCGAAACCGGCGGCCCGTTCATGGTCAAGGATGCCGGCGGGAAGCAACCGCAAGGGGACTACAAAATGCCGGTGTACGAACACGACCGGCAGGACCGGGTAGACCACATGATCCAGGACCCGGCCATGCTGGAATTTCTGACCGAGCGCATTGGCAGCCGTATCAACCCGATGGTCAAGAAAGCCTTCGCCTTCGAGGTCAACCGGCGTGAGTCCTTGCACATCGCGCGCTATGTGGGCAAGCGGGGAGGACACCCGATGGGCCACCGGGACAACACCGGCCCCAGCACCGCTTACCGTCGCTTTGCCCTGTCCATGAACCTCAATGACGACTATGCAGGCGGCGAGGTGGTATTCCGCGAATTCAACGACCACGGATACCGGGGTGAGCCCGGCACCGCGCTGGTGTTTTCGTCCTCTTTGTTGCACGAAGTGCAGGAGACCACCGAGGGGGTGCGCTACAACCTGATCACGCACCTGTTCAACGAATCGACCATCAACCCAGCGGCCGGAACTCCGCGGCCCGGCAGTGCTTATTGACCTCGTCCCTGGCGCGCGGGTGGACCCGCCTCAGCGCAGTTCCAGCAACCGCAGGCCGCGCGCCGGAACTTCCAGGCTGAAGCCCAGCGGAAACATCTCGCCAGTCGTCACGTCATAGGCACGGGTTTTGTCGCCCAGACGCTCGGCAAAGCGGTCGAGCGCCACTTCGACCGGCTCATTTTGCTTGTTGAACACCACCATCACCGTTTCATCATCGGTGTAGCGGAAAAAAGCATAGACCTCATCAAATGGCACGAACTGCATCAGCTGGCCGTGATGGATCACCTCCGCCCCTTTGCGCCAGTTGAGCAACCGCTTCATAAATGCCTGCGCCTGGAGTTCGAGATCCGTCATGCCCTCACCGGTAAATGCGTTACGTTCATCACCGGCCCAGCCACCCGGAAAGTCGCTGCGAATGACGCCGTGGTCGCCATCATGGCCGCGATTGTGCATCAGTATTTCGGTGCCGTAGTAAATCTGGGGAATGCCGCGAATGGTCAGGAAATACACCATCGCCATGCGCCAGAGATCATAGTCCTCATTCACCCATGTGTAGATCCGGTTCATGTCGTGATTGTCCGGCATGACCACCAGGTTGAATGGGTCCGGATAGATCGCGTCCTGGGCCAGGGTCTCATACACCCGCTTCCAGCCACTGCCGCCAATGTCATCGGTGAGCGACTGGTGCAACTGCTCCTGCAAGGGAAAGTCCATCACGCTGGGCAGGTGGGAAACATAGCCATCGGGGTTCTGCTTTCCACGTTGCCAGTAGGCCACGTAATGGGGAATACCAAACCACTCCTCGCCGACGATATTGAAATGGGGATATTCCTGCATCATGCGGCGCGACCATTCGGTCATGAACGCCTTGTTGTTGTAGGGATAGGTGTCCATTCGAATGCCCGCAAGCCCCAGGTACTCAACCCACCAGAGCGCGTTTTGCACCAGGTAGTCGGCCATCAGGCTGTTACGCTGATTGAGGTCGGGCATACCGGGCACCACAAACCAGCCGTCTTCAAAAGCCTTCAGATCATGCTGTGAAACATAAGGGTCCTGTTGCGTGGCGTGCAGGTGATTGGTCACCGCCGGGGCCTCCCGGAGATTGATCCAGTCACGGGTGGGCAGATCTTTCATCCACCAGTGCTCGCTGCCAACATGGTTCACGATCATGTCCATGATGACCCCGATCCCCCGATCCCTGGCCAGACGAACGAATTCCCGATATTGCTCATTGCTCCCGTAACGCGCATCCACCGCGTAAAAGTCGGTGGACGCGTAGCCGTGGTAGGAGCAGAAGGGCTGCTTGTTTTCCACCACGGGGTTCAGCCAGATGGCCGTGAAACCCATGTCCTGGATGTAATCGAGACTGCTGATCAGGCCCGCAATATCGCCCCCGTGGCGGCCGCAGCCACCCTCGCGATCAGCCGGGTCGCCGAAGCCGGGCAAGTTGTCGTTGGCCGGATCGCCGTTGACGAAGCGGTCCGGGGTGACCAGGTAGATCGTGTCCGAGGCGTCGAAGGCACGCGTATGCTCCGGGTCGGGATTTTTGGGGCGCAGCTCGTAGCTGTGGCGATGCTCCACCTCCGCGCCGCTGAATACCAGGTCGAACTGCCCGGGCTCGACCTGCGCATCCAGGTGCAGATACACGAAAAGATAATTCGGGTTCTCCACGCTCACCTGGCGACTGACGGTGACGCCGGGATACTCCAGCTCAACCTTGAGCGAACCGGCGTCCTCGCCGTAGACCATGAGCTGAAGCTCGTCGTGCTCGAAACCGGTCCACCAAAAGGGCGGCTCCAGGCGCTCGATCGTAGCCGCGCCAAGCGCGTTGGCGCACATCAGTGACAACAGACACAACAGCAGTTTGATCTTCATGCATTACCCCATGGAGCATGGTTGAACGACATGCTCATGATTATCCGGAACTGGCTCGAAATTGCCTGCCTATGATAGGTCCGAGTTCGCCCGATGGCCATGAATACGTATGTAGAGCGCCCTGATCTTGCGGGAAAAGCCGGCTCAATTGCTAAACTTGGGCGGGAGCCACCAGAGGCCGCTGGCCACAGAGAGACCCTCGCCGAATGAGAAACTTCTACCTGACCCTTGTCATCGTCGCGCTCAGCATCTCGACAGCGCAGGCCGAAAGCCTCCGCGTTTCATCCCCCGACGGCGAAATCACATTCGCTTTGAGTTTCAACCCGCGCTCAGAGCCGGTCTACACCGTCCATTACGGCAGTGAGGCAGTGGTGCGGGAATCCCGGTTGGGCCTGCGCTTCAGCCATCAGGCGCCGCTTGACCAGGCGCTGGAAATCATCGGCAACCAGCGACGACAGGCCAACGGGCAGTGGGAGCAACCCTGGGGCGAACGAAGATGGGTGACTGACCGCCACAACGAACTGCTGGTGCAACTGCAGTCCACCGACGGACAGGCCCGCCGAATCGACCTGCGTGTCCGCGTATTCGATGACGGTCTGGGATTTCGCTATGAAGTACCGGAACAGGCAGCCTATGGGCAGGTCAACATCCTCGATGAAATCACCGAGTTCCACTTGCCCGGCGAATCGACGGCATGGTGGATTCCCGGTCGGCGCTACAACCGGTACGAGTATCTTTACCGGGAGGGAAAGCTTACAGAGGTGGAAACCGCCCACACGCCCTTCACGGTGCGCACGCCCGCGGGCACTTATTTGAGCCTGCACGAGGCCGCGCTGGTGGACTATGCCGCCTATGTGCTGGATCAGCGCCGGGACAACGTGCTCCAGACCAACCTGACGCCCTGGTCAGACGGCGTCCGCGTGCGCACCCGGACGCCTTTCAAGTCGCCCTGGCGCACCATCCAGATATCACCTGACGCGGTCGGGCTGGCCAACTCTGACCTGATCCTGAACCTGAACGAGCCCAACAGGCTCGGAGATGTTTCCTGGGTTGAACCGGGCAAGTATGTCGGCATCTGGTGGAGCCTGCACCGGGCAACGGAAACCTGGGGCTCCGGCCCCCGGCATGGCGCCACGACCGGGAATACCCTTCGCTACATGGATTTTGCGGCCCGGCATGGTTTTGACGGCGTGCTGGTCGAGGGATGGAACATCGGCTGGGACGGCGACTGGTTCCATAACGGCAGCCTGTTCCGGTTTACCGAGCCCTATCCCGATTTCGACATCGAGGCGGTGGCCGCCCACGCCAGGAAACGGGGTGTTCGGCTGGTCGGTCATCACGAAACCTCGGGCGATGTGAGCAACTACGAGTCGCAGATGAGCGCAAGTTTCGACCTGTACCGGCGAATGGGCGTGCGGCAGGTCAAGACCGGCTACGTGGCCGACGGTGGCGATATCAAGCGCCGGGGCGAAAACGGCCATTGGCGCCATGAATGGCATGACGGTCAGTTCATGGTCAACCACTATCTGCGAAATGTGCAGGAAGCCGCACGGCACCAGATCAGCATCAACACCCACGAACCCATCAAGGACACGGGCCTGCGACGCACCTACCCCAACTGGATTGCACGGGAAGGCGCCCGCGGCCAGGAGTACAACGCCTGGGGTGATCCGCCCAACCCGCCCGAACACGTGCCGCTGCTGGCATTTACCCGCATGCTGTCAGGGCCAATGGACTTCACGCCGGGCATTTTCGATCTCCAGTTCGAGCGTGAGGGTGAGCAGAGGGTCATCGAGAGCACGCTGGCGCGCCAGTTGGCGCTGTATGTCGTTATTTACAGTCCGATCCAGATGGCGGCAGATTTTCCTGAGCACTACGAGGCGCGACCCGACGCGTTCAAGTTCATCACCGATGTGCCGGCCGACTGGGAGCAGAGCATTGCCCTGGCCGGGGAGCCGGGAGATTTCGTCGCTTTCGCAAGGCAGGCGCGTGGCGGTGGTGACTGGTATATCGGCGCGGTCACGGACGAACAAAAACGCGAATTGAACCTGCCCCTGGATTTTCTCGAAGAGGGCGTCAGCTACACGGCTGAAATTTATCGCGACGGGCCTGATGCGCACTTTCGCGAACAACCCTACGACATTGTCATCGAGCAACGGGTAGTCTCACGAGGAGACTCCATGGCCCT
Source organism: Lysobacterales bacterium (assembly GCA_011524975.1). Lineage (GTDB taxonomy): Bacteria > Pseudomonadota > Gammaproteobacteria > Xanthomonadales > SZUA-36 > WTJD01. The sequence goes on along the minus strand of WTJD01000289.1, from coordinate 36,153 downwards.
CACCCTGGCACCGGGTGGTGGCGCCGCCGTTCGCCTCGTGCCCTTGTCGGACTGAGCGTCGGCGTCGTGGCAATGAAACAGGCGGTCTGGTCGGCATGGCTGCTTTTCTTAGTAGCGGCAACGCCCCATGCGGCTGCGGTCAGCGTGACTTCACCCGACGGGCGCATCGCCTTCGAACTCCGTCTAAACGACCGTTCAGAGCCGGTCTACACTGTGTCACTCGCCGACGAAGTCGTTATTTCAGAATCCCGGCTGGGACTGCGAATCGATGGTCTCCCGCCCCTGGACTCGAGGCTCGTTCTGATCGATACCGTCACGACGATGAAGGACCACACCTGGGAACTTCCCTGGGGTGAACAGCGGCTGGTGCGGGACCATCACAACGAATTGCTCGCGCGTTTCAGCGTGTCGGGGAAGTCAGGCCAAACCCTTGGCGTCAGAGTACGGGTATTCAACGATGGCGCCGGTTTTCGGTATGAAGTCTCGGGACCATCGACGGGCTCCACATTGTCCATCGTCGAGGAAATGACCGAGTTTCATTTGCCTCAGGGATCCGAGGCCTGGTGGATTCCAGCCCGGCGTTCTCAACGATACGAGCTTTTGTATCGTCACACGCGCGTGGAAGCAGTGGCTTCCGCGCACACGCCCTTCACCGTACGAACACCACGCGGGACCTATGTGAGCCTGCACGAGGCTGCGCTGACCAACTATGCCGCCTACACGCTCGAACAACGTCGTGAGGGTGTATTCAAGACCCAATTAGCGCCCTCCTCGCAGGGTTTTGCCGTTTCGGTGCCGGCGCCCTTCAAAACCCCATGGCGAACCCTGCAAGTTTCCGAACGAGCAACGGGGCTGATCGAATCCAACCTGATTCTCAACTTGAATGAACCTAACGTCCTGGGCGATGTTTCCTGGGTGAAACCAGGGAAGTACGTGGGCATCTGGTGGAGTATCCACCGCGGTCTGAAAACCTGGCGCTCCGGCCCCAGGCACGGGGCCACGACAGCAAACACGAGACAGCACATCGATTTTGCACAGCGGCACGGGTTTGATGGCGTACTCGTTGAGGGCTGGAACCTTGGCTGGGACGGAGGTGGATGGTTCGCTGACGGTGACTTGTTCAGCTTTACCCAACCCCACCCCGACTTCGACCTGCGGGGACTGGCCGACTATGCACGCTCAAGGGATGTGCGGCTTATCGGTTACCATGAGACGGCCGGCGCCCTCACCAACTACGAGCGGCAGATGGACGATGCTTTCGCGCTCTATCGCGAACTGGGGGTTCGCCAGGTCAAGACAGGTTATGTGGCGGATGCCGGTGAAATTGAGCGAATCGATGAGCGTGGCGTCCTCCGTCACGAGTGGCATGACGGGCAATTCATGGTAGATCACTATCGCAGAAACATCGAACACGCAGCGCAGCATCAGATCAGCATCTTCACCCATGAACCGGTCAAGGACACCGGCTTGCGCAGGACATATCCCAACTGGCTGGCCAGCGAAGGCGCGCGTGGACAGGAATGGAATGCCTGGGGCACCCCCCCCAATCCTCCCCATCACGTCCCGACGTTGGCTTTCACCCGATTACTCGCCGGGCCCATGGATTTCACGCCCGGAATATTCGAATTGCAATTCGCTCGCCAAGAGGGTGTGCAAAAGATCCAAAGCACGCTGGCGCGCCAGCTGGCACTCTATGTAGTGATCTACAGCCCCATACAGATGGCCGCCGACCTGCCCGAAAATTACGAGGCTCGAACGGATGCCTTCCAGTTCATTAAGGATGTTGCCACCGACTGGGACAGGAGTATCGCGCTTGCCGGCGAACCGGGGGACTTTGTTGCGCTCGCACGAAAAGAGCGTGGCGGCAGTGAATGGTATATCGGCGCGGTCACGGACGAACAAAAACGCGAATTGAACCTGCCCCTGGATTTTCTCGAAGAGGGCGTCAGCTACACGGCTGAAATTTATCGCGACGGGCCTGATGCGCACTTTCGCGAACAACCCTACGACATTGTCATCGAGCAACGGGTAGTCTCACGAGGAGACTCCATGGCCCTCACCCTGGCACCGGGTGGTGGCGCCGCTGTTCGCCTGGCACCCGCGGGAGACTGACCTATGAACGACAAACCACAGCTGAGCTTCTGGCAAATATGGAATATGTCTTTTGGCTTCCTGGGCATCCAGTTCGGATTTGCCCTGCAAAACGCCAACGTCAGCCGCATCTTCCAAACCCTGGGCGCCTCGATCGACGAACTGCCCATACTCTGGGTGGCCGCCCCGGTCACCGGCCTGATCGTGCAGCCCATCATCGGCCACATGAGCGACAAGACATGGAACCGGCTGGGCCGGCGGCGGCCTTACTTCCTGATTGGCGCCATCCTGGCCTCGCTGTCCCTGTTCATCATGCCCAACTCGCCCACGCTGTGGATCGCGGCGGGCATGTTGTGGATCATGGACGCCAGCATCAATGTATCCATGGAACCCTTTCGCGCGTTCGTGGGCGATATGCTGCCGGAAAAACAGCGCACCAGCGGTTTTGCCATGCAAAGTTTTTTCATCGGCATCGGCGCGGTGGTGGCGTCCGCCCTGCCCTGGATCATGACCAACTGGTTCGAAGTCAGCAACACGGCGGGGCCGGGACAGGTGCCGGACTCCGTCAAGCTTTCCTTCTACTGGGGCGGCGCGGTCTTTCTCGCGGCGGTTGGCTGGACGGTATTCCGAACCCGCGAGTATTCACCAGAGGAACTGGCTGCGTTTGAAGCCGCCCGGCCGCCGGAGCATACGAGCCTGGACACAGCCCTGAGGCCCGCCGGGAAATACCGCAATGGCGGCCTGGTCTGGATGGCGGTCGGCGCGCTGTTCACGGCGTGGATCATGGCCGGCAACCTCGACAAACAGCTGTATATTCTCTCGATCGGCAGCATCGCTTTTGGCCTGATCCAGATCTACGCCTCGCTGCTTCAACGCCGCGGAAAGACGTCCGGTGGTTTTTACTCCATCGTGCATGATCTGTTTCACATGCCGCGCGCCATGCGCCAACTGGCCGTGGTGCAGTTTTTCTCCTGGTTTGCGCTGTTTGCCATGTGGATTTACGGTACCGCCGCGGTCACCAGCCACCATTACGGCACGCTCGACACGGCCTCGGAACTGTACAACGAGGGCGCCAACTGGGTAGGCGTGCTTTTCGCCACCTACAGCGGTTTTTCGGCCCTCGCCGCGATCGCCATTCCCTTCATGGCCCGAAAACTGGGCTGCCGCCTGAGCCACCTGGTTAACCTGACGCTGGGTGGCATCGGCCTCATCAGCTTCTACTTCATTTCCGATCCGAAAATGCTGATCGCCTCCATGGCGCTGCTGGGCATTGCCTGGGCATCGATCATCGCCCTGCCCTACGCCCTGCTGTCGAACAACCTGCCGGCCAGCAAGATGGGCGTCTACATGGGCATTTTCAATTTCTTCATCGTCATTCCTCAACTCACCGCCGCCAGCGTGCTTGGGCTGGTGATACGGGAAGCGTTCGACGGCCGCGCCATTTTCGGCATCATGATCGGCGGAGCCCTGATGATCGTCTCCGGACTGGCCACGCTGTGGGTGGACCGGGAGGCCGAGCCGGCATGATCACTCCATGGAGAAGCCTTGGCTGGTTGGCGGCGGCCGCATGGCTGACCGGCTGCCAGGCCGAACAGACCCAGCCAATCGCTGAAGAGGCGACGGACATGAACCCCGACAAGCCCCAGGCCTACGTGAAGATCGAGGCCCCCGAGTGGACGCGTGACGCGGTGATCTACCAGATCAATCTGCGTCAATTCACAGCAGAGGGGACGCTTCAGGCGGCCCGTGAGCAACTGCCCCGGATCAAAGGTCTCGGCGCGGACATCCTGTGGCTGATGCCCATCCATCCTATTGGCGAGAAAAATCGCAAAGGCGGTCTTGGCAGCCCGTACTCGGTCAAGGACTACTACGGTGTCAATCCGGAGTTCGGTGACCTGGATGACCTCAAGGCATTTGTCGACACGGCCCATGAGCTGGGTATGTATGTCATCCTGGACTGGGTGGCCAACCACACGGCCTGGGACAACCCGCTGGTCGAGCAACACCCTGAATGGTACGACCGCGACTGGAAAGGCGACTTCAGGCCGACGCCATGGTGGGACTGGTCGGACATCATCGACCTGGACTACGCGCAGCCGGAGCTGAGACGCTACATGACCGAGGCGCTGAAGTATTGGGTCAGAGAGGCCGACATCGATGGCTATCGCTGCGATGTCGCTGGTTTCGTCCCCATCGATTTCTGGAACCAGGTGCGCGCTGAACTGGACGCGATCAAGCCCGTGTTCATGCTGGCCGAATGGGAGGCACGCGACCTCCATGCCGAGGCTTTCGACATGAGCTATGCCTGGTCCTGGCACAGCACCATGCATGACATCGCGCACGGCCGCAAAGATGTCACATCGCTGTTCGTCTACTACTCGCACAATGAAAGCGCATGGCCGCGAGAGGCCATGCGCATGACCTTTGCGAGCAATCACGACAAGAACGCCTGGGAAGGAACCCAGTTCGAGTTGTTCGGTGACGCCCTGGAAGCGACCATTGCCCTGTCCGTGATCGGCGAGGGCCTACCCCTGATCTATAACGGCCAGGAAGCCGGCAACACCAAACGCCTGGCGTTCTTCGAAAAAGACCCGATCGAATGGCGCCCGCACGCCATCGGCGATCTTTATCAACGCCTGTTCGCCATCAAGAAGGCCCATTCAGCGCTGTGGAATGGCGCCCATGGCGCACGGATGATCCTGGTGCCCAACACGCGCCCGAAACAGGTGCTGAGTTTCGTGCGCCGCGACGATAACAACAAGGTCTTCGGGGTGTTCAACCTGTCTGACCAGGCGCAAACGGTCCGGTTCGAGGAAGCACTGTTTCACGACCGCTACACCGATGCATTCAGCGGCGAGCCCATCGAAACCCACCGCGAATTCGAACTGGAAATGGCGCCCTGGAGTTACCGGGTTCTGATCCGCTAGCCGTTCAGAAGAGCGCCGCAGGAAGAACGGATCACGAGGGTGGGGCTGAGCAATTCCGAAGTCACTTCTTCGCCATTGATCATCGACATCAGGTGGGTTACCAGCATTTCACCGGCCGCCCGGGTGTCCTGGCGAACCGTGGTCAGCGATGGGTTGAAATAGGCCGCTGCGTGGATGTCATCGAAGCCGACCACCGCCACCTGCTCCGGCACATTGAGCCCCTGTTTGCGCAGGCGCTCTATCGCGCCGATGGCGATCAGGTCACTGGCACAGACGATGCTGTCAAAATCAACACCGCGCTCGAGCAGCGTCTCAACGGCCCGCATGCCTGAGACCTCGCTGCTCTCCGCCTGCACGTGACAGGCCGGATCGACCTGCATGTTGTGGTCTTTCAGAGCGTTGCAGTAGCCGGTAAAACGCTGCTTGAATTCCGGCGCCTTGATGGTGGCCTCCCCAATGAAGGCCATTTTTTTCCGGCCCAGCCCGATCAGATGCGTGGCGGCCTCGTAGCTTCCACTGACATTGTCGCTGGCGACCGAGTGACTGAAGCTGCCACCGATCGGCGGGCCCCACAGCACGAAATGGGTGCCGCGCTCCATCAGTTCATAAAGCTTGTCACGATAGGCGGTGTAGTCGCCGTAGCCCAACAGGATGATGCCCTCCGCACGATTCCTGAGCTGGTACTCGGTATGCCAGTCATCAGACAGTTGCTGAAAAGAGATCAGGACGTCATAACCGTGCCGCGCGGCCGCACGGGTAATGCTGCTCAGCATGGACAGGAAAAAGGGGTTGATCTGGGATTCGTCGCTGGTGGGGTCTTCAAACAGCAGCAGCGCCAGGGTGCTGCTTTTCTGGGACCGCAGAACCGCCGCGCTGTGATCTACGCGATAGTTCATCTCGCGCGCGATCCGCTTGATCCGCTCGCGGGTTTTCTCATTCACCAGCGGACTGTCACGCAATGCGCGGGACACGGTGGACTGCGACACGCCGGCGCGGTACGCAATATCCAGTGATGTCGGTTTACCTGAACCCACGGCCTGATTTTCCCTGATCGCCGCCGGGCACGCGCCCGGAAGGACGCACTCATGGTACACCCATTCCCGGGTGCGGCGCTTTTTTCAGAGAAACGGATCGATCGTGGTTGTCTCCAGATCATCCACCAGCCGGACCCGAACCGCCATTTCCGGGGTCATGAACACATGCCCCTCACCATCGACAATCATGACCTGCCGTAGCCCCATATCGCGGGCGAGGCCCACCCACTCGCTCAAGCCACCGACCACCAGGGCGGTCGCGGCGGCGTCCGCGGCCAGCCCTTCATCCGCAATCACCGTCGCCGATGCGATATCTCTCACAGGCCAACCCGTCCTGGGGTCAAGAATATGCGGATAGCGCAGTTCCTGATCCAGGCGGAACCGCTCATAGTTGCCGGAGGTGAACAGGGACTCATCCTCCAGTACCTCGACCGCTCCGATAACGCCGCCACCGGGCCTGCGCACAGCGATACGCCACGGCCGGTCACCGCGCCTGCCCATGGCGCGCAAGTCTCCGCCCGTGTTCACGATGGCGTTTTCGATACCCAGGTTCCGTAAACGCGCGATGGCAAGATCTACGGCATAGCCCTTTGCGACGCCCCCAAAATCGAGCTGCACCGCGGGGTTCTCGCTGCTCAGCAGCTGTCCATCGATGGTGATATCCAGGCTGGAGGGCGACTGAGCGATCCAGCGCTCGATGTCCTCGCGCGCCGGCGGTGGCCCCATGATCGGATAGTCCGAGGTGTGGAATCCCCACAGCCCAATCAGACCACCGATGGCGGGGTTGAAGCGCCCGCCGCTGGCCTGCTCGAGCGCCTGCGAGCGACGAACCAGGTAGACGATGTCCTCGCTGACCTCCTCTGCTGTCCCGTTCGCGAAGGCCCGGTTGAGGCGGGTCAGCATGCCCGGCTCCCACGCGTGCCAGTCACGATGCATGCGGTCGAACATCTGCTGCAGTTGGGCAAACGCCGCGTCCGCCTCACCCGCCGGCACATTCCAGGTGGTCACTTCCACCACGGTGCCGAACACGTAGAGCTGCTCACTTCTCGCCTGCTCCCGGTCGCAGGCGACCAGGCCGAGAACCAGCGTAATGGCTGCCAGACGGCGCCAAACACGGCCGGGGAAAGGGGTCGGCCAACTTGATTGGCCGGGCTTGGGCTGGGCGGCTGAGCGCTTCATGGTTGGCTAGTGTCACAGCCAAATTGATTTATGACAACTAAACGCATCAATACCCGTGAATTTAAAAAAAATGAACTTTATTCTGAGCCCGATTCCCGCCGATGGTTACCGCCAGTAAGGCGGGTGCGCGAATTCAGCAATGGAAGAGGAAACCGGGGGTCAGGGTGAACGATGTGGCCGGGACTGCGCTAAGAAAACCGATGGACCTCGACCGGGCCCAGGTGCCCGTGGGCCAGGTGCACGTTATCGCGGAACGATGCAAGGAATGCGGTTTGTGCATTAACTACTGCCCGACCGACGTGCTGGTCTACACCGACGAGATCAACGCCCGGGGTTACCGATTCCCGAAGGTGGCCGAGGGTAAGGATCAATCCTGCGTTCACTGCCAGTTCTGCAACATGATCTGCCCGGAACTGGCGATATTCACCACGGACGTTTCAGAGAAAGAGAAAGGGAGCTAAGCCGATGCCGGACAGCGCCTGCGCCATGCAGACCCGCGAAGAACTCGAGCCGCGCGTGCTCACCGGGTCCCACTTCATGCTCGGAGACCATGCCTGCGCTGAGGGCGCGCTCGCGGCCGGCCTGGATTTTTTCGCGGGCTATCCGATCACCCCCAGCACAGAAGTGGCGGAGCACCTGGCCAGCCGGCTTCCCGCCTCAGGTGGGCGCTTTGTGCAGATGGAAGACGAACTGGCCAGCATGGCGGCCATCATCGGCGCCTCTGCCGCCGGCGCCCGCAGCCTGACGGCCACCTCCGGCCCGGGCTTCAGCCTGATGATGGAGAACATCGGCCTGGCGGCGATGCTGGAGACCCCATGTGTCGTGGCCAACGTCCAGCGGGCTTCGCCTTCGACCGGCATTCCAACCATGGTGGGGCAATCGGATATTCTGCAGGCCCGATGGGGCTCGCATGGCGATTACGGCATCATTGCGTACTGCCCTGCCTCACCCCAGGAATGCTTCGACCTCACGGTCAAGGCATTCAACGCGGCGGACAAATACCGGGTCCCCGTGTTTGTCATGATGGACGAAATCGTCGGCCACATGATGGAACGGGTGGTGATCCCCCAACCGAAGGATATTCCCTTCATTGGGCGCAAGAAACCAAAAACCCGTCCCGGAGAGGGGCAGTTCCTGAGCTATCGCCCCGATGATGATCTGGTCCCGCCCATGGCGCACGCGGGGGAGGGCTACAAAGTCCACATGACCGGCCTGACCCATGACGAGCGCGGATACCCGGCCATGTTCCCCGAAACGCACGACATCCTGGTGAACCGCCTGGTCGACAAGATTCGGCTGAACGCGGCCGACATCGAAATGCACGAGGAGTTCGACTGCGACGATGCCGACACCATCGTGGTGTCATTTGGCTGCACGGCGCGCTCGGCGAGCGCGGCCGTGCGGCAGGCGCGGGCCGAAGGACTGAAAGTGGGCATGATCCGGCTGATCACCGTCTGGCCGTTCCCCGAAGGTCGCATTCGTGAGCTGGTTGCCCAGGGAGACGTCAAGCGCTTCATCGTCCCTGAAATCAACCTCGGTCAGTTGCGCCGGGAGGTCGAGCGGCTGACCAGCCTGCCCGTCCTCAGACTGAATCATGCCGGTGGGCAAATGCCGACGCCCAACGCCATCCTGGAGCTGATCCGATCATGAGCGCCATCGACATCAATGTAAAAAACGCGCCCACCAGCCACCCCATTGACCACCTGCTGCGCGCTGACCGCCTGCCGCACATACTTTGCCCGGGCTGCGGTATCGGCACCGTGGTCCACAGCTACGCGCACGCGATTGCCAATTCGGACCTTCCAGAAGATCAGCACGTGTGCGTTTCCGGCATCGGCTGCAGCGGCAGGGCCGCCGGATATGTCAACGTGGACTCCTATCACGCCACCCATGGCCGGGCACTGCCATTCGCGCTGGGCATCGCAGTGCACAGGCCCGAGCTCAAGGTCACGGTCATTAGCGGTGACGGAGACCTCAGCTCAATTGGCGGCAATCACCTGATTCATGCCGCGCGACGCAACGTCAACATGACGGTCATCTGCATCAACAACTTCACCTACGGCATGACCGGCGGACAGGTCGGCCCGACCACACCGATCGGCGCCAAGGGGACGACCGCGCCGAAAGGCGCGGTGGACCAGCCCTTCAATCTGCCCTACCTGGCCCAGGCCACGGGTGCCACTTTCGTCGCTCGCTGGACCATTCTGCACGTGCGTGAATTCCAGGACGCGATCCTGCGTTGCATGAACAAGGAAGGCTTCTGCTTTATCGAAGTGCTCTCCCCCTGCCCCACCGGGTTTGGTCGCGCCAACAAGATTGGTGACGGCCTGCACGAAGTCGAGATTTACCGCGAGCGCTGCAAGATTCGACACGGCGCGACCAACCTGCAAGACATCGATATCGACCTGATCGATCCAGAAAAGGGCATAACCGTCGGCAATTTCGTCGATATCGACCGGCCGCCGCTGGTCGCGTGAACAAGGTAGACAAAGCCATGACAGCAAGCGACAACAACGGCGCCAGGAAATCCTGGGAAATCCGCATCGGCGGCGTCGGCGGCCAGGGCATCGTGCTGTCGAGCAAGCTGCTGGGTATCGCCGCGTCCCTGTATGACGGCAAAGAGGCCGTTGTCACCCAGTCTTACGGGCCCGAGGCACGGGGCGGGGCGGCACGATCCGACGTGGTGATCTCCGAGGATGCCGTGGATTATCCCTTTGTCATCCAGGCCGATGTGCTGGCCGCCCTGTTCCCGGAGGCGTACACCAAGTTCCGCCCCATGCTGAAGGAAGGCGGCACCCTGATCGTGGACAGCGCGCTGGTCAAGGTTTCAGAGGAAGACGAGGCCTCCGCCATCATGGTGCCGGCAACGAAGATTGCGGATGAGGTGGGTAACCGGCTCACCCGCAACGTGGTGATACTCGGCTGCTTGGTCGGGGCCACCGGTGTCGTCAGCCGCGAGGCCATGGTCCAGGCGATCCGCAAGCAGATGAAGGAAAAGATCGTCGAAGTGAACATCAAGGCGCTCGATGCCGGTATCGAGTTCGCCCGAAACAGTGAAGCATCATGACTGATTCAATTCTCGTCGTCGGTGGCGGCATTGCCGGGTTGCATGCCGCGCTGGAATGCGCGAACGCGGGCGCGCGCGCTATCGTGGTCGAACGTGGACCCGTGGCAGGCGGCAGGCTCGCCGCTACCATGCTGGAGTCATCCGCCATTGGTGACCGCTCCGAAGGAACGCGCACGCCGTTGTTCAACGCGCTGGTGGACAATGAAAACATCGAGATCATGACCCTGTCCGAGTTGCAGGGCATCGAGGGCAAACCCGGCAACTTCACCGTCAGCATCCGCGAGCAGGCGCGATTTGTAACCGACGCCTGCACGCGCTGCAAAAACTGCCACACGGTGTGCCCCCAGGTGAGCCCGAATGAATTCGATGCCGGCCTCACGCATCGCAAGGCCATTTACACACCGATGTCAGACACGTTGCCCGAGGCCTATGTCATCAACATCGAGGATTGCCTCAATACGCCGCCCAACTACCTGCCCTGCAATCGCTGCATCGAGGTCTGCGACGACCAGGCCATCTTCTTTGACATGGCGCTGGATACCGTTCACCGCAGGCAGGTGGGCGCCGTCATACTGGCACCCGGGTTCCGGACGGAGGAGCCGATCCGCTTCGCCGAGTTGGGCTATGGCAAGCATCCGGACATCGTGACCTCCGCTGAGCTGCAGCGGCTGCTGGAGGACCCCGGACCCACCGGTGGCTACGCCTCCAAGCCCTCCAACGAGGAATACCCGGAGAGCGTGCTGCTGGTGCTGGACAATCCCTCACCGTTCGCGCTCTACATCGTTGCCAGCCAGGTCCATCAGTTGCTTGAACAGGACGTGGAAAAGGTCAACGTGCTTATCCTGTCACCGCCTGGCGATGATAGTGTGGAAGCCGGCCGCGCCATGGCGGCAGACCATGGCGTCGACGTGTTTTGGGGCGCGATGTTCAAGGTCGATTCCGCCGCTGGCGGAGGGCTGGAAGTCTCCTACGAGGATCTGACATCCCATCGCTTCCAGCGCGGATGCTATGACATGGTGGTTCTGTGCAATGACGTGGAACCGCCGCAGGGCCTGGGTGAGCTCGCCGAATCCGCGGGCGTCGAACTGGCGCAGTCGGGCTATCTTGCCGTCAGCGGCGGCAATGGAACGGCCATCGGCAGTTCCCGGCCCGGTGTCTTCATCGCCGGCTGCGGCAGCGGCGCCAAGAACATCAAGATGAGCCTCGCGGAAGCTCAGGCAGCCGCGCGCGCGGCAACGGACCTGCTCGACCCCAGGATTCTCGGAACCGCGGATGAGGCGGCCGATGAGGCCGGCGCTGAGCACCGTATTCCGCCGGCCGTGCAGGACGATATGCGGCAGCAGCTCGAACAGTTGCTGTACGCGCTGATCAATCGGCCGTAAACCCATGCAAGCCCGTCAGGCAATTTCGACGCCGGCTGTGCCGGCTCGAGGGGAATTGATGCCTCCAAAGGTAAGGAATTTCCCTGATGCATGCCCGTTTCAACCGTCTCTAGAATGAAGTTCAGAGTCCGGACCTGAACCATGTACATAGCCGTTCTTACATTGGCAGCACTTTGCTTCGTATTCGCAACCTTACTGGTCGTGGCGCACCGTTTCCTGCATGTGGAGGAGGACCCGCGCATCGAGGCCGTCCAGGACATGTTGCCAGGCACCAACTGCGGGGCCTGCGGATTTCCCGGCTGCGCCGGACTGGCCATCGCCATCGTCGGCGGGGAGGCGCTGCCCGGAAAGTGCACGGTGATGAACGAGGACGAGCGGGAAGAGGTCGCGGGCTTCATGGGCGTCGATGCCGGCGCCGAGGAAAAGGTTGTCGCCCGCCTGGCCTGTGCGGGTGGCGCCAATACGGCCCGCAATCGTGCCTCCTACGCCGGGGTGCCCAGCTGCAGGGGCGCGGAGCTGATCGCCGGCGGAGGCAAGGCCTGTTTCTGGGGCTGCCTGGGTCTGGGAGACTGCGAAACCGTTTGCGATTTCGACGCCATCACCATGGACCGGCACGGCCTGCCCGTGGTGAATGAAGACCACTGCACGGCCTGCGGCGACTGCGTCGAGGCCTGCCCCAAGGACCTGTTCTCCCTGCACCCGGTGAGCAATCGCCTCTGGGTGAACTGCAAGAACCTGGCCAAAGGTCAGGCGGTGCTGGATGACTGCGAGGTCGGCTGCGATGCCTGCGGCCGCTGCGCGGCCGACGCACCGGGCGTTATCGCCATGGTCGAAAACCTTCCGGTCGTGGATTACGGGCGGAATCACAACGTTCGGACGGCCATAGACCGCTGTCCCACCGGAGCCATTGTCTGGTTCGACGAAAAACAGGGCCCGCAAACCGGCCGCGGCGCGCGACGCGTCGTGCGCCAGGGTGAAAGGCGGGCCGTCAACACTTAACAGAAAGATCAGTCCCATGAAAAGACAAGAGCAGACCTTCAAGTATCCCGGCATTCGCGCCGCCATGGACGGCAACTCCGCCGCCATCATGTGCGAGCGCGAGTCCAGCGATGGCGCCGGCGCCTATCCCATCACGCCGTCCACCCAGATGGGGGAATACTGGGCCGAGGCGGCAGCCGCCGGCCACATCAATATTTCAGGACGCCCCCTGATCTTTATCGAACCTGAAGGCGAACACGCGGCCGCGTCGGTCACCGCCGGCCTGTCCATGACGGGCCTGCGCGCCACCAATTTCTCATCGGGGCAGGGCATCGCCTACATGCATGAGAATCTGTATGCGGCCGTGGGCAAACGGCTGACCTACGTGCTCAACGTCGGCTGCCGGGCCATGACCAAGGCATCACTGAACGTGCACGCCGGCCACGATGATTACCACTGCATTGACGATACGGGTTTCTTCCAGGTCATGGCCAAGAATGCCCAGCAGGTCGCTGACCTGAACATCATGTCCCACCGGATCGCCGAACTGGCATTGACGCCCGGCGCCGTGGGCCAGGACGGGTTTCTGACCACCCACCTGATCGAATCGCTGAACATCCCCGAACGCGAACTCATCGCGGAGTACCTGGGTAAACCCGAAGACATCATCGATACCCCCACGCCCGCCCAGCGCATTATTTATGGCGAGAAGCGCCGCCGGATCCCGGAGCTGTGGACGGTGGACGACCCGGTCCTGGCCGGGCCCGTGCAGAACCAGGACGCGTACATGCAAAGCGTGGCGGCGCAGCGTCCCTACTTCTTCGATCATGTCCAGGAACTGACCGACCAGGCTTTCGAAGACTTCTACCAGCTCACAGGGCGCCGTTATGAGCGTGTCATGGGCTACCGTACAGAGGATGCCGACTACCTGATCCTTGGCCAGGGCAGCCTGATCCCAACGGCGGAGGCCGTGGCCGACTACCTGCGCGAAACGCGCAAGATCAAGGTCGGCGTGGTCAACATGATCATGTTCCGGCCCTTCCCTGGTGATTTGCTGGGCCGAATCCTCAAAGGCAAGAAAGGCGTTGCGGTGCTGGAACGCACCGATCAGCCGCTGGCGGCCGACCTGCCGATGATGCGCGAGGTCCGCGCCACCCTGAACAAATGCCTGGAGAATGGACGCAGCAAGAACGGCAAGGTCTATCCCGAACTGGACAGCTATCGCTCGCTGGACGACCTGCCGGAACTGTACTCGGGCTCCTTCGGCCTGGGCAGCCGCGACCTGCAGCCCGAAGGGCTGGTCGGGGCCATCGAAAACATGCTGCCGGACGGCGACCAGAAGCGCATGTTCTACCTGTCTATCGACTTTGTGCGCAAGAACGGCATGATGTCGCCGAAACAGGAGATCTATCAGCAGGAGGTGCTTGACGCCTATCCCAAAGTCGCCGAACTTGCGGTGAAGGGCAGCGAAAACCCCAACCTGATGCCAAAAGACAGCATCACGGTACGCATGCATTCCGTGGGTGGATGGGGCGCGATCACCACGGGCAAGAACCTCGCCATGACGCTGTATGACCTGCTGGGTTATCACGTCAAGGCCAACCCGAAATACGGCTCTGAGAAGAAGGGTCAACCCACCAGCTATTACCTCTCGGCCGCGCCCGAAACCATTCGAATCAACGCCGAGTACCATTACGTGGACGTGGTGCTATCGCCCGATCCAAATGTGTTCGGCCACACCAACGCGGTGAACGGCCTGAACCAGGGTGGGGTATTGATCATGCAGAGCGACGCCGCTTCAGCGGAAGAATTTTGGACCTCGATCCCACGGCGCTATCGACAACAGATCGTGGACAACGATATCCGCGTGTTTTTCCTGGATGCCTTCAAGATCGCCCGCGATGAAGCGACGGATCCTGAATTGCAGTTGCGTATGCAAGGTATCGCCTTCCAGGGTGCGTTCTTCGCTGCTTCGCCCCAGTTGATGGAGAAACATGGCCTCAGCGAAGCAAAACTGCTCGATGCCATTCGCGACCAGCTGCAACACAAGTTCGGCTCCAAGGGTGCGCGCGTGGTCGAAGACAATATGCGCGTGGTCCGTCGTGGCTTCGAGGAAATCACGGAAGTCACCGACCGGCACCTGAGTGAGGACGGCAGGAAGTCCGACGGAACCCTGCCGGTGCCGATCATGGTTCAGCGCGAGCCCGAATCGCAGTCGCCTTCATCCAACATCCATCGCTTCTGGGCGCAGACCGGCAGCATGTATGCCAGTGGGCTGGGCGAATCGGTACCGGCCGACCCCTTCATGAGCATGAGCCTGATGCCGGCGGTGTCCTCGCATTTCCGCGACATGACCTCGATCCGCTTCGAGCATCCTGAGTTCATTCCGGAAAACTGCACCGCCTGCGGTGACTGCTACACGGTGTGCCCCGACACGGCCATTCCGGGCCTGGTCAATGAAGTCAGTCAGGTGCTGGACACGGTGGTTAAACGATTGAAGAAACACGGCAAGCCCACCGAGCACCTGCCGCGCGCCACGCGCCAGATGGAAGGCAAGCTGCGCAAGCTGATGAATGAGGCCGGCGAATCCGCCTCCGTGCACGACCTGCTTAACCAGGCCGTTGCTCAGACCGTCGAGGCCTATGACGCCGCCTCGCGCGACGCCCTGGCCGAAGAGTTCAGGGACTTCATGACCGAGCTGGGCACCTTCAAGTTCTCGCTGACCCGGCCCTACTTCACCAATCCGGAGAAGAAACAGCCAGGCAATGGTGGGCTGCTCAGCATCACCGTGGACCCCTGGACCTGCAAGGGCTGCATGGAATGCGTGGAAGTCTGCAACGACGACGCGCTGCGCGCCGTCACCCAGACGCGCGACTCCATCGCCGACCTGCGCAAGAACTGGGAATTCTGGCTCGATCTGCCCAGCACCTCTGAGAAATACAATCGCGTCGACGACCTGGAACAGGGCATCGGCGCCCTGCAGACCATCCTGCTGAACAAGGACGCCTACCTGCCCTTCGCCAGCGGCGACGGTTCCTGCCTCGGCTGCTCCGAGAAGACGGTGGTGCATCTGTTCGTGGCGACCATCGAGTCGCTGATGCAGCCCCGCGTGAAGAAACAGGTGGCCAGGATCGATGAGCTGATCGGGAAGCTGAAACAGCATGTGCAGATGAAGCTGGTCGGTGAGATCGATATCTCTGATGCCGAGGAGATGCAGGCCGTGCTGGCCGACGACGGCGGCGACCTGACCCTGGCGAAAATTGCCGAGAAGGTCGAGCAGACGCATGAGACCCAGCCGGTGGATCGCGAATGGCTGAAATATGTCAGCGACATTGTCGCCGAGTTGAACGACCTCAAGTGGCGCTATACCGCGGGCGTCAGCGGCAAGGGCCGGTCCAGCATGGGCATGCTCAACGCCACCGGCTGTACGTCCGTCTGGGGCAGCACCTATCCATACAACCCCTACCCCTTCCCCTGGGCCAACCACCTGTTCCAGGACCCGGCCTCCATGGCCATGGGGGTGTTCGAAGGGCACATGGCGAAGATGGCAAAAGGCTTCAAGACCCTCCGCATCGCCGAGCAACTGGCCAGGGACAAATTCGATCCTGAGGGCTGGGCGGACGATTACCGCTACTTCAACTGGGAGGACTTCAGCGACGATGAGTTCAACCTCTGTCCGCCCGTGGTAGCGGTGGGCGGCGACGGGGCCATGTACGACATCGGCTTCCAGAATCTCTCCCGGGCGCTGATGTCGGGCAAACCCATCAAGGTGCTGGTCGTGGATACGCAGGTGTACTCCAACACCGGCGGCCAGGCCTGCACATCCGGCTTTTTCGGACAGGTGTCAGACATGGCCCAGTTCGGCAAGGCCATCAAGGGCAAAGAGGAGATGCGCAAAGAAATCGGCCTGATCGCCATGGCGCACCGCACCA
This sequence comes from Lysobacterales bacterium, assembly GCA_011524975.1. Taxonomy (GTDB): domain Bacteria; phylum Pseudomonadota; class Gammaproteobacteria; order Xanthomonadales; family SZUA-36; genus WTJD01. The sequence continues at coordinate 19,563 of WTJD01000289.1, read as the reverse complement.
CGTATTTCATGCAGTCCACGATCGCTCATGCAAACCACATGATCGAAGGCTTCGTGCAGGGCCTGATGTCCCGCCGGCCGGCGCTGTTCAACCTGTACAGCTCCTGCCAGCCGGAACACGGCATCGGTGACGATATGTCCCACCACCAGGCCAAGCTGGCGGTGGAATCCCGCACCTATCCGCTGTTCCGCTACGACCCGGATGCCGGTGACTCCATCATCGAGTGCCTGGATCTGGAAGGCAATCCGTCGATGAACCTGGACTGGCCGGTTTCCAAGATTCAGTACGTGGAACAGGACCGCGAGAAGGAACTGGAACTGCCCACGACCTTCGTCGACTTCGCCGTCACCGAGGCCCGGTTCCGCAAGCATTTCCGCAAGATCCCGCGGGATGCGTGGCATGAGGACATGGTCCCGGTCAATGAGTACATCGAACTGGATGAGGACGACCGCGACGGCAAGGTGCCCTACGTCTGGGCGCTGGACGCCAAGCGTCAGCTCAGCCGCCTGCTGGTGGCCGAACCGATGATTCGCTCGGCCGAAGACCGGCTCGCCTTCTGGCGCATGCTGAAAGAACTTGGCATGGAAGAAGAAGCCCCGGTGGTGGACGAAACCCAGATCGAGTCACGCATCCGGCAGGAAGTGGTCAACAAGATCACCTCCGGCCTGATGGGACTGGTCAGTGGCAACCAGGCGCTGGACATGGGCGCGATGCTGGAAACAGCGGCTGCCGCTCCTGCACCGGAGCCACCAAAGCCCCAGCTGGCCGCGGTGGCCTCAGCGCCCGCGCCTGAAGCGGTGGCTGAGCCGGCTGCCGAGACTGCGGGGGAGTACATGGCGCCCTGGATCGATACCGACGACTGCACCACCTGTGACGAGTGCGTCATGATCAACCCCGACATCTTCGAGTACAACGGCGATGACAAGGCCATTATCAAAAACCCCGATGCCGGGCCCTACCGCGACCTCGTGAAGGCCGCTGAGAAATGCACGGCTGAAGTCATTCATCCGGGATTGCCGCGTGATCACAGCGACAAGGACATCGCCAAGTGGATCAAGCGGGGGCAGAAGTATAACTAGGGACCAGGGACTCGATGAGGATCGCCGGGGGCGGTGCGTCCTTCAAGACCGTAGCGAGCAGGGATGCTCGCTCCGAGCCCCCAGGGATGGGTTCACGGCGTGTCTTGAAGAATGTCCCGGGCCAGGCGAGCCGACGTGGACTCGGTGCTCGAATGAACGATAAAGGCAAGGATTAGGAAACAAGGCAAGCAGTAAGATGCTCGATTTCGCAAAAAGGGACTCGTTCCCGCACGGCATCCATCCACCGGAGAACAAGGACGACACGTCCGGGCTGCCCATCCGGCAGTTCCCGTTTGCGCCGGTCCTGATCGTGCCGCTGAGCCAGCATCTCGGTAAGCCGGCAAAGCCGGTGGTCCGGGAAGGGCAGGAAGTGGTCCGCGGCCAGACCATCGCCGAAGCAGACGGCTTCATGTCCGTGGCCATGCACGCGCCGGCTTCGGGCACGATACGCCGCATCGGCCTGGCGCCGCACATCAACGGCCAGATGGTGGAAGCCGTCTACCTTGAGCCCCTGCCCGCTTCCACGCAGGAAATCGCTGATGGCGAACCCTGCGACGTGGAATCGGCCACGCCTGACGAGATCGTCACGGCCATCCAGCGCGCCGGCATCGTTGGCCTGGGCGGCGCCGCGTTTCCGACCCACGTCAAGCTGCGGCCGCCCGAAGGCAAGACGCTGGATACCCTGTTCATTAACGGTGTCGAATGCGAGCCCTATCTGACCACCGATCACCGCGTGATGCTGGAGCAGACGGAAGATATCTTCATGGGTATCCGTTATCTGCTGAAAGTCACCCAAACGCCTCGCGCGGTCATTGCCATCGAGGCCAATAAACCCGATGCCGCTGAAAAGCTGGCTGCAGCAGTGCCTGAAGATCTGCCGGTCGAGGTACGGGTTTCTCCGGTGAAATATCCGCAGGGTGCGGAGAAGATGGTGATCAAGGCCCTGCTGGGACGCGAAATCCCCTCTGGCGGGCTGCCGGCTGATGTGGGCGCGGTCTGTTGCAACGTGGCCACCACCGCCGAAATCGGCCGACTGCTGCCGCGGGGGCGCGGCATCCAGGAGCGGGTCATCACGATCACCGGCCCCGGCGTGAGCAAAAAAGGCAACTACCGCATTCCGATTGGCACGACCGTGCGTTTCGCGCTCGAGCAATGCGGCGCCGTTGAAGACATCAGCCGCGTGTTCATGGGCGGCCCGATGATGGGTCCGTCGGTGTCCAACCTGGACATTCCCATCACCAAGGGCACATCCGGCATTACGGCCTTCACCGCGGCCGAGACCGGCGGGTCTACCGGGCATCGCAAGGTCTATCCCTGCATTGGTTGCGCGCGTTGCGTGGAGGCCTGCCCGTTGTATCTGAACCCATCCCAACTCGGCATCCTGGCCAAGTTCGAGCAATACGAGCAGATGGCGGACGATTTCCACCTGATGGATTGCTTCGAGTGTGGATCTTGCTCCTATGTCTGCCCCTCTCACATTCCGCTGGTGCAGTACTTCCGCATGTCCAAGAAGATGGTGCGCAAGATGAGGGCCGCCGCGTGAGTCCGCTGAAGAAACTGCTCGAAATCGGTTCGTCACCGCACATCAGTTCCGGGGCCAGCGTTGACAACATCATGTTCAACGTGGTGCTGGCCCTGCTGCCGGTGACCATCTTCGCGGTTTACGCGTTCGGCACCGGCGCTGCGCTGGTGCTGGCCGCAGCCGTGCTGAGCTGCGTACTGACCGAGCATGTCTTGTGTAAATTCGCTGGTCAGCCGACCACCGTGGGTGACTGGTCCGTGGCCATCACCGGCCTGCTCTACGGCCTGACGCTGCCACCCGACCTGCCGCTCTGGATGGTGTTTGTCGGGGGCGCTTTTGGCGTTGGCGTCGGCAAGTTCCTGTTCGGCGGCCTGGGAATGAACGCATTCAACCCGGCGCTGGTCGCCCGTGCGTTTCTGCAAGCAGCCTTTCCGCAGGCCATGACGCACTGGCAGATGCCGTTTATCGACGATCGCTTCACGCATATTCCCTCTTCCGTGCTGGCCATGCCGTTTGCGGAACCGGTTTATGACGCTGCTACGCAGGCCACGCCGCTGGCGCAAATGAAATTCGAGGCGGTGTTCGCTGCTGACGCCCAACTCATGTACGGCCTGACCACGGGCTCGGTGGGTGAAACCTGCGGTGTGCTGATCCTGCTCGGCGGCATCTACCTGGTGGCGCGCAACATGATGAATTGGCGGATTCCCGCGTCCATCTTCTTGACGGTCGCGGTCATGACCTGGATCTTTCAGCAGATCGATCCCCAGACCTATCCGGGGCCCCTGTTCATGCTGTTCTCCGGCGGGCTGATGCTTGGCGCGGTTTTCATGGCGACCGACATGGTGGCCTCCCCCATTACCCACATCGGTTGCTGGTTGTACGGCCTGCTGATCGGCGTACTGGTGGTGGTGATCCGTTTCTGGGGCGGCATGCCAGAAGGTGTGATGTACGCCATCCTGCTGGCCAACGCGGTGTCGCCTCACATCGACAACCTGATCCAGCCACGGGTATTCGGCACCGGGAGGAAGTCGGGATGACTCAGGCTCCAGTGGAACAGAAAAAAACGACCGCCTGGCAGATGTACCGGGCCATTGTCGGTATCGGCGCGTTCTGCGCCATCTTGATCGTGGGTGTCTACATGGCCACCGCGCCACAGATCAAGATCAACCAGGAACGATTCCTGGCAAGCGCCGTTTCAGAGGTTCTGCCTGCGGCAGTGCTCACCCAGGCCGTGGCGCTGGACGATGACGGCCAACTGGTGGTGGTCGAGGAAAACGCGGATCTGCCCGCTTTCCTGGGTTACGACGCTGAGGGCAACCTGGTCGGGGCCGTCATGACTTCAGAAGCCATGGGCTACCAGGATATCGTGCGGGTGCTCTATGCCTACACCTTCGAGAACCAGGCCATTACCGGCATGAAGGTGCTGGAGACCAAGGAAACACCGGGGCTGGGCGACAAGGTAGAGAAAGAGCCGCATTTCCTGGCCAACTTCGAAGCCCTGGATGCGCGCCCCGCCGCCGATGGTTCAGGGCTCGCCAACGAGATTGTTACCGTCAAGCAGGGTGAGAAGACCGAACCCTGGCAGCTGGACGGCATTACCGGCGCCACGATTACCTCGGTGGCCATCGGACACATACTGAATATCAGCGCGCAGGTCTGGGTACCGGTTTTGGAGCGCGAGGCGCGCGCCATACCGGCGCCGCAGCCGCCTGCGCCCCTGGAACCAACGGAGGAAGAATAGTGGCGTTGAAACCTGTCAGCCCTACGGATGAATTCGTCAAGGGCCTGTGGCGCGACAACCCGGTATTCATCCAGGTGCTGGGCATGTGCCCCGCGCTGGCCGTATCGAACACAGCCATTAATGCCCTGGCCATGGGTGCGGCGACGACCTTCGTTCTTGTCATGGCCGGACTCTCCGTCTCGCTGTTGCGGAAATTCATCCCCAAGGAAGCGCGGATCGTCAGCTATATCTGCATCATCGCGACCTTCGTGACCTGTGTCGATTACATCATCATGGCGCTCAGTATTGAGCTGCACCGGGCACTGGGGGCCTTTATCGCCCTGATCGTAGTGAATTGCCTGATTCTCGGGCGTTCAGAGGCGTTTGCCTCCAAGAACAAGCCGGGACGGGCCATGCTGGACGGGCTCGGTATGGGTGTGGGTTTTACCTTCGCCCTGCTGTTTATCGGCATCGTTCGTGAAGTACTGGGTTCCGGCACATTGTTCGGCGTCTCCATGTTCCCCGACGGCTTCCAGACCTGGACCATCATGGTGCTGCCCAGTGGCGGCTTCCTGGCCATGGCGGGATGGTTGCTGATCGTGAACTGGCTGCGCCAGAAAGAAGACGATGCCGCCAGGCGTGCCGCGGAGGCAGAGTCATGAAAGACGTTTCCTACTGGTCCATCTTCCTCAACTCGTCGTTGATCAACAACTTCGTGCTGGCCTACTTCCTCGGCATCTGCCCGTTTTTCGGGGTGTCCTCCAAGATCGGAACGGCCTGGAAAATGGGCGCCGCGGCCAGCTTCGTGATGCTGGTTGCTTCCGTCTGCGCTTTTGTCATCAACATCATCCTGGACATCATCGGCGCGCCGTATTTGAGGATTATTTCTTACATCCTGGTGATTTCCTCCACCGTGCAGCTGGTCGAGATGCTGCTGAAGAAACTCAGCCCGCCGACCTACCAGGCGCTGGGCATCTTCCTGCCGCTCATCACCACCAACTGCGCGATTTTCGGCCTGGCGCTGTTCCAGACCAACAAGGGTTACAGCTTCAGCCAGGCCTTTGTGTACGCCCTGGGCGCGGGGGCTGGCTTCGCCCTGGCACTGGTGCTGATGGCGGGGGTCAGGGAAAAGCTCGATCTCGCCAATGTGCCGCAACTGGTGCGGGGCACAGCCGCCGCGCTGGTGGTGGCCGGTGTGCTGTCCATGGCTTTCATGGGCTTCGCGGGGCTGGGCTGATGCACTGGTTGATCCACATATTCATCGCCATGGCCCTGATTGCGCTGATGATCTCGCTGCGAATGCTGTCCAGCCAGGCCATCTTCCGTTTCCGAATGAACAACGGCTTTCGTGCCCATGAATGCGACGGCACCTGTCATCAGCATGGCAAGGCGGCGGCGCAGGAATTGAACGAGACCAACGAATTTGAATAGGAGAGCGTGTCATGCGCCTTGAAGACTATCCCAAGGAACCCCGATACACGGCAACGGTACTGAAGACCGAACCCATCACCGAGGAGGGCGCGGAGGTCGAAGTCCGTGAACTGGTCATGGAAGTCGACAAGCCCGGCTTCAGCTTCGAGGTCGGCCAAAGCATCGGCGTGCTGGTGGAGGGTGAGCCGGCCTTCGGCAAGCCCCTGCATCATCGCCTGTATACCGTCGCGGACACGCCTGAAACCCAGCCCGATGACAGACCCGAAATTACCATCGTGGTGCGACGCTGCAGCTATATCGACGAATACAGCGGCGAAGAGTACATCGGCGTCAATTCCAACTTCCTGTGCGACCGGAAGCCGGGCGATGAGGTCACCATCACCGGTCCGTTCGGTATTCCCTGGACCGTGCCGGAAGACAAACATGCCAACCTGGTTCTGATAGGAATGGGTACCGGCATCGCCCCTTTCAGGGCTTTCGTCAAACATATACATCGCAACGTGCCGGAGTGGAGAGGGAAGATATGGCTGCTCATGGGCGCCCAGTCGGGCCTGGAGTTGCTGTACATGAACAAGCAGCGTGACGACTTCACGAATTATTACGATGAAGACACCTTCGAGGCCTTTAAGGCCCTGAGCCCAAGGCCGGAATGGGCAGACCCCATTGCCTGGGACTACGCCATCGAGGACCGCGCGGAGGAAATCGCAGAGCTGCTGGGTCAGGAAAGCACCTATGTGTATGTAGCGGGCCAGAAGCGCATCCGGGACTCCCTGGATGCGCTTTTTGGCGCTTTGACGGGGTCGACCGACGCCTGGGAGCAGAAAAAGGCCGGACTGATCGCAGAGGACCGCTGGGTAGAACTCATTTATTGAGCCTTTGATCGCGGCGATCAGGGACCGATGATCAACGACAGGGCCCGGCTCCCAATGCGGGAGCGGCGGCCAGGAAACACGATCGCGGGCTGCGTTTCATTGATCTGCATCTGGCCCTCCGGTTTCGCCTGATTTATCCTGCTCCCCTGGAGAGGGGGTTTTCCAAAGGATTGAACATGAGCGATTACACACCAGAAGTTGAAGCCGCAGTGAATGAGCTTGGCGGCGTGAACCTGCCTGACAATGTGACCCTACTCGAAGTGATCGGGCGCGGCAGCCGGTCCATCATTTTCAAGGCCGAGTACCGCGGAGAAAAAGTGGCGCTCAAAGTCTATCGGCCTGAGGCCGTGAGCGCGTACCGCAAGAAACACAACGTCAATATCGCGGTATTCGAAATGTCACAGAACCGCAAATTCCGTAAGGTTCCGGAGCTGTTGCCATTCAGCGCCAAGCCCATCATGGTGCTTGGCCATGACGGCAAACAATCCGTTTGCTTCATCCAGGAACTGATCGAAGGCAAGCCGCTCACGGAGCTGGCCAACGACTTGGGACGACTCCCGACCTCCGTCCTCGAAGCGGGTGAGCTTATCGCCCGGGTCGGCGAACAAGCCGGATTGACATCGCTTGATCTTGACTACCGGAACGTGCTGGTCCGGCAGCAATCAGGGCGCTGGCTACCTGTGATACACGACTTCAACGAGCCCATCCGGGAGCAATCTTCAGGAAAATCCTTCATGGGCCTGTTTAAAAAAGAAGTGCAGCCGGGCTTTGAACTGGCGCGCGAATGGAGCAGATATTCCACCAAGCTCCAGGAACAGGAGCACTGAGTCAGAAGGCGGATACGCCCGTGAGCTCTTTGCCAACCACCAGTTGGTGAACGGTCTCCGTACCCTCGTAGGTAATCACGCTTTCCAGGTTCAGCATGTGCCGGATGGGCGAGTATTCAACGCTGATCCCGGCGCCACCCAGAAGATCCCGACATTCGCGCGCGATATCCAGCGCCATGCGCACATTGTTCCACTTCGCTAAAGAGACCTGAGTGGGGTGCAGCTCGCCCCGATCCTTGAGTCGGCCGAGTTGCAGGCTCAGAAGTTGCGCGGTGCTGATGCGACGCGCCATGTCCGCCAGTCGAATCTGAACAGCCTGCGTATCGTGCAGGGCACGTCCGAACAAGGTTCGGGTTTCTGTATAGGAAAGCAGCTCCGCCAGGCAGGCCTGCGCCGGGCCAATGGCGCCCCATGAGATGCCGTACCGGGCCTGGGTCAGGCAACTCAGCGGGCCCTTGAGCCCCCGCACACCGGGCAACATGGCGCTGGCAGGGACGCGAACGTTATCGAAAAACAGCGATGATGTCACCGATGCCCGTAACGAAAACTTGTGCTCGATCTCCGGGGCGTCGAAGCCAGGCGTGCCCTTCTCGACCAGAAAACCGCGCACGCCTTCGTCCGTCATCGCCCAGACCACAGCCACGTCCGCAATGGCGCCGTTGGTGATCCACATTTTGGACCCATTGATGACCCAGTCATCACCATCTCGCCGCGCGTGCGTTTTCATATTGGAGGGATCCGACCCACCATGCGGCTCGGTCAACCCAAAACAGCCGATCGCCTCTCCGCGGGCGAGCCGGGGAAGCCAGTGGTCTTTTTGTTCATCCGAGCCATAGGCGTGGATCGGAAACATCACGAGGCTGGACTGTACCGAAACGAAGCTGCGCAGACCGCTGTCACCCCGCTCCAGCTCCTGGCAGATCAGGCCATAGCAGATGGCGTTCAAACCCGCGCAGCCATAACCCTCGATGGAACTCCCAAGCAGGCCCATCCCCGCAATATCAGGCACCAACTCTGCCGGAAAACGGGCATGCTCGAAACAATCCGATATGATCGGCAAAACACGCTCGTCGACGAACCGGGCCACGGTGTCCTGCACGAGGGTCTCCTCCTCGTTGAGTTGAGACCGGATATCGAACAGATCCAGAGTATTCAGTTGTTTCATCGGTAGACCAGAAAGCCGTCAGAAAAACGACCATTGTACAAGCTATAATCCAGCCCGTGTTCAATGTGGATACCCAAGTGAAACCAGCTCAGACCCAAACCATACTGACGTTTCTTGTTATGGCGTTCTTTTCCTGCCTCGCCGGCTGCGCCAGCGTGGTATCCAGCGCGACCAATGGCATGGCGGAGAACCTCAGCGCAGCCATCCTCAACCAGGACGACCCTGAGACGGTCCGCGATGGAGCGCCGGCCTATCTGCTCATGATGGACTCGTTCGTCGAAGGCGCCCCCGAGGACGAGGCCATGCTCAGGGCCGCCGCCGAATTGTATGCCGCTTATGGCATTGTCTTTGTGGACGACGAGGAAAGATCCAGGCGTTTGACACGGCGCTCGCTCAAATACGCTCGACAGGCGATGTGTGCCGTCAATGCCGATACCTGCTCGCTGTGGGAACAGCCCTACGAAGCATTCGAGGCCGGTCTCGAGGCGGTAAGGCCCCGTGAAGCGCCATCCCTGTTCACCCTCGGCCTGGCCTGGCTGGCCTACATACAGGCTCATCAATCCGACTGGTCAGCGCTGGCGGACCTGCCCAAAGCGCAGTCGACGCTCTTACGCGTCGGGCAGCTGGATGCGGGCTGGCGGCCCGCGGACCGTGAACATTACCTGGCGATTCTCAGCACGATCAGGCCGCCGGCGCTCGGGGGGCAATTCGACCAGGGGCGGGCTCATTACGAACGCGCCATTGAATTGACCCATGGCAGGAACCTGAGCGTGCAGGTTGATTTTGCACGCTATTACGCCAGGACGCTGTATGATCGCGAACTGCACGACTCTCTGCTCATGGGTGTTCTGGAAGCGAACCCCGAGCACCCGGGCCTGACCCTGTTCAACACCCTGGCTCAGCGCGAGGCGCGCCTCCTGCTGGCATCGGCCGACGATTATTTCTGACGGATCCACTGATCAATGACAAACCTGACAAAACTGGCGCTGCTCGCGCTCCTGATCTTCACATCCGGGCATGTGGCACAGGCCCAAACGCTGAAAATTGCCTCCGTCGCCCCGGAAGGCTCTGTCTGGATGGTCGAGATGCGCAAGGCCGCGGCAGAGATTACGCGGAGGACAGAGGACAGGGTGAAGTTCAGGTTCTACGGCGGCGGCGTCCAGGGTAACGACAGCCAGGTCATGCGCAAGATGCGCATCGGTCAGCTGCACGGCGCAACGTTCAGCTCCGGGGAGCTGGGTGATTACGCCCGTGAGGCGGAAATCTATTCCCTGCCGATGACATTCAACGGCCAGGAAGAGGTTAGTTACGTTCGAAGCCGAATGGATGACCAGCTGCGCCAGGCGCTGGAAGAGGCCGGCAAGGTGAATTTCGGTTTTGCCGGAGGCGGATTCGGGTACATGCTGTCCAACGAGCCGATCGCGTCCCTGGAGGACATGCGCGGCCAGAAAACCTGGGTGCAGGAAGGCAACGAGATGATCTACGGTTCGTTCAAATCGCTGGGCATTTCTCCGGTTTCGATGCCCCTCACCGATGTGCTGACCGGCTTGCAGACCGAACTGTTAGACAGCGTCAGTATCCCGCCCATGGTCGCGATCGTCCTGCAGCTGCACACCCGGCTCAAATACGTCACCGACATGCCGCTGGCCTATATCTACGGCGCGCTCATTATCGAGGAGAAGTTCTTCTCCCGCCTCAGCGAACCTGACCAGGCCATTGTACGCGAGGTCATGGAGGCCGCATACGATCGGCTGGACAAAGCCAGCATCAGCGACCACGAAGCGGCCTTGCAGGCCCTGCAGGATGCCGGGCTGGAGCGGGTTCCCGTCGATAGCGCCGAGCCGGGCAAGTGGCGCGATCGCCTGCAGGCCTCGAACAGGGAGCTGGCGACCAGCGGCAAGGTCTCGCAGCAGGCCATGGACGAGATGCTTTCCCACCTGGCGGCTTACCGGGCCGGACAGGGCCAGTGACAGAGCAGGACCCACCGCTTAACGCGCTGGAGCGTATCGGCAAGACGCTGGAAGACGCCATCATGGTCGTCTTGCTGGTCGGCATGATTCTGCTGGCGGCCGGTCAGATCATCCTGCGCAATGTCTTCGACCTCGGTTTTATCTGGACCGATGAGCTGCTGCGGCTCCTGGTGCTGTGGCTTGCCGTAGCGGGCGGCGTGGCCGCCAGCCGCATGGATCGGCACATCAGCCTGTCCTTGCTGGACCGTTTTCTGCCCGCGCGTGGCCAACATGCTGTCAAGATGCTCACCCACCTGTTTACCGCCGCGGTCTGCGCGCTCATAGCATGGTTTAGCCTGGCCTTCGTCCTGACTTCGCGTGAATTCGGAGACACCCTGCTGGGCGGCGTGCCTGCCTGGCCACTGCAAGCGGTCATGCCCCTGGGTTTCGCCCTGATCGCGTGGCGCTACAGCATCCTGGCCGTGCGCGAAATGATGGCGGCACTCAGGCCGCAAGCGCGCCCATGACCCTGTTGACGCCACTGCTGATTCTGCTGGCCCTGCTTGGCGCTCCCCTTTTTGCCATCATCGCAGCCAGTGCCCTGTTCGGGTTCTGGCAGCAGGAAATCGACTTGCAGGTCATCGCTATCGAGTTTTTTGGCCTGGCGGAAATGCCGATTCTGTTGGCCATTCCCCTGTTCACTTTTGCCGGTTACCTGCTCAGCGAGAGCGGGGCCCCGGGCCGGCTGGTCCGAATGACCCGCGCGCTGATGGGTTGGATGCCGGCGGGGCTGGCCATTGTCAGCCTGTTTGCCTGTGCTTTCTTCACCGCGTTCACAGGCGCATCCGGGGTCACCATCATTGCCCTGGGCGCCCTGCTGTTTCCCGCCATGAAGGAGGCGGGCTACCCGGAAAAATTCAACCTCGGCCTGATCACCTCGGCCGGCAGCCTGGGGCTGCTCTTCGCGCCCTCGCTGCCTTTGATCCTCTACGGTGTGGTGGCGGAAGTGTCGATCGAGGACCTGTTCCTGGCAGGGCTGTTGCCGGGCTTCCTGATGCTGGTCATTCTGTCCGCGTACAGCGTGTGGAAAAACCGCGCCATCAGAATTCCGCTGGGTGATTTCTCCTGGGCCGAGGTGGCTGCCGCCGCCCGCGCCGCCCGGTGGGAAATTCCGCTGCCCGTCGTTGTATTGGGCGGTATTTACAGCGGCTACTTCGCCATATCCGAGGCTGCCGCCGTCACGGCCCTGTATGTGCTGGTGGTGGATGTGCTGATACTGAAGGAGGTTCGCTGGAGGGAGCTGCCGAACATCATGCGTGAGTCCATGGTGCTGGTGGGCGGCATTCTGATGATACTGGGGGTCTCGCTGGCATCGACCAACCTGATGATTGATGCGGGCGTGCCCCAGAAGCTGCTGGGCTGGATCGGCGGGTTCGTCGACAGCCAACTCGGATTCCTGTTGCTGCTGCTCGTTTTCCTGCTGATCCTGGGCGCTATCCTCGATATTTTTTCCGCCATCGTGCTGGTGGTGCCGCTGATCCTGCCGATCGCGCAACAGTTTGGCATCCACCCGGTACACCTGGGCATGGTATTCCTGGCCACCATGCAGCTGGGCTACATTACCCCGCCCGTTGGCCTTAACCTGTTCATCGCCAGTTACCGCTTCGATCGCTCGATCACTTCGCTGTATACCGCCACCCTGCCCTGGTTCCTGTTCCTGATGATCTCGGTGATGATCATCACGTTTGTGCCCTCGCTGTCGCTGGTGCTGCTGGGCTAAATGCCAGCAACCGGGCGCGGGCGAAACCGTGCGGGGGTTGCAACTTGACACCCTCCATGCGCTCGAGGGCCATGGCAACGGTTGGTGGCGCGGCGCACCGAGATGCACCGGATTCAGGCAGATGGCTTCCTAGCTGCCCGAGCCGGTATGCTGCTCCTGGACGCCCGTCGCCTCGTGAATGGCCATCCAGTCTTCATAGCGCTCCTGGAGAATCCGGTAGTCCTCTTCATCATCCACGTCCAGGCTGAGACCCCCAAAGGGCGAAGTCACGATCCGGATGGAGCCACCCAGCACGGTCCCCGTGCAACGCTCGATGCGCGCTCTCGAATTTCCCTTCCTCAAGCGCCGGTAAAGCCGGGGACTGAATTTACGGGACCACAGCGTCAGCTGAAGGCGAACGGTCATCCAGGCAGCGGCCCAGCCTCCATGCTGTCGGAACAGACTGAACACCAGGTGAAGGACATTCCTCCAATCCTTGGCTTTGCGGTAGGAAAACCCGGTCTGCAGGAACTCCTGGTGCGCCAGGCGCCTGGGACGGGCCACGTAGATATTGGCCAGCCTCAAGCGACCGAAGTCTGTTTCGACGAATGGCCGCTCGATGCCCTGCTGGCCCGCGGAGGGATGGAAGGGGGCCACCCCGGGCTCATCCACAACGCCCACCTGCATGGCGAATGGCTCGCTGGCGGCGCGATCCTCAGCCGCGCACTGACAGACAAAATCATCGATCGCCCGGCTGGAAATCAGGGGCAGGTCACAGGAGATAATTAATAACGGTCGATCGTGAACCGCCGCTTGCTCCTCATTGAAATGTCGGCTTTCTGACGCGTAAATCGCCGCCCAGCCGTTGGCCAGCATTTTCCCCTCCTGCTGTACCATCCTCACCTCTGAAGGCGTTCCCTGCAGTGCCGGACCCAGGCTATCGACGGGCCCTACCACGAAAATCTCGGCAATGGTCCCGGCTTCGACCAAGGCATCCACCACGTGACGCACCAGGGGCCTGTCCGCCATGGTCAGAAATGCCTTGTTGATGCCGCCGACCAGCCGCCTCGGATTGGTATGTGTTCCGGCCAGGACAATGGCGTCAATGGGCTCTGCGTATCCACGGCGGCGCGGGTCGGAAACCGGAAGCGCGGCCCTGTCTTTTGGCTCATGGCCAACATCGAATTTTTCTTTATGCTGGTCAGTGACACTCATGGGCGGAAATCTGCTGACTGATTCAGGCAGGTGCTTTGTTGGTATTGGCTGACTTATTATGCACCCAAGGCCATGACAAAAATACCGGGCGGGCTGGAAAAAGCATGACGGATAACAATGGCAGACCATTCTGGCGGCAACTGCGCGAACGCAAGGTCATTCGCGCGGCCATCGCCTACATTATTGTTGGGTGGGTGGTGCTCCAGGTCGGCGAGGTCGTATTCGAGCCCCTCGACTTACCCGACTGGTCGCTCAAGCTGCTCATCGTGCTCGTGTTTCTGGGCTTTCCAATCGCCATGGTCCTCTCCTGGGCATTTGAATTCTCAACCAGCGGCATCCGCCGGGACCCGGCCGGCCAGGTCGAGAGCCTTGAGCAGATCACACCGGAGCCGGGCGCGCCATCGATCGCGGTACTTCCTTTTGATGACATGAGCGAGCGCGGTGACCAGGCCTATTTTTGCGAGGGCATGGCCGAGGAAATCCTCAATGCGCTGTCGAAGGTCGCAAACCTCAGGGTCGCCTCTCGTGTCGCGGCTTTCCAGTTCGGGGGCAAGCGCGCGGACGTCCAGGAGATCGGCAGAAAGCTGAACGTCGCCACCGTGCTGGAAGGCAGCGTGCGCAAAGCGGGCAACCAATTACGTATTACCGCCCAATTGGTGAACACCTCTGACGGCTATCACCTCTGGTCGAGACAGTTCGATCGCAGCCTTGAGGACATCTTCGAAATCCAGGGGGAAATCGCTGATGCCATCGCCAACACGCTGAGCCTCACCCTGCAACGGCAATTCGGCCATGCCCAGCAATCCGTCGACCCCAAAGCGTATGACTTTTTCCTGCGCGGACTGAGTTACTTTGCCAGGCACACGACCCAGGACAATGTGTACGCGCGGCAGATGTTCAGCCAGGCCATAGACATCGAGCCGGATTTCGGCAGGGCCTGGGCTGGCATGGCCTATACCTACGGATTCGAGTACATGTACTTCAACGCCTCGGAAGTCAACCGTTCCGAAGCCAGGCGCACCAGCCATAAAGCGCTGGAACTGGCGCCTGACCTGGCCGAGTCGCATGTGTCGGCGGGAATCGCTCATTGCATGAGCAGTGAGTACGAAAAAGCCGACTCAGAATTCGAAAACGCCATTGAACTGGACCCCAAAAATTATGAGGCCTGGTACTTCTTCGGTCGCACCAAGGTCCACGAGGGGGACCTGAGCCGGGCGTTGAAACTGTTCGAACGCGCCGCGAAGGTGCGACCGGAAGATTTTCAAAGTGTTTTGCTGCAGGCACAGCTCTATACCAGCCTGGGCAAAAAGGACAAGGCCATTGACGTCACCCGACAGGGCATTGAACGCGTTCGGTCGATTCTCGAGCTGAACCCGGACGACAACCGGGCGCTCAACATGGGCGCTTTCGCTCTGCTGCGCCTGGGTGAGAAGGAAGAAGCCACCGACTGGATGCTGACCTCGATGAAAAACGCACCCACCGACTCCATCATCCAATACAACGCAGCCTGCTTCTTCTCCCTGGCGGGCGAGGTCGAACAGGCGCTCGACTGCCTCGAAAACTGCCTGGTCAAGGTTGGCAACATCAGCCGTGAATGGCTGGAACATGACTCTGACATGGACGGCATCAGGAGCCATCCCCGCTACCAGGAAATCATCAGCCACTTTCCCGACTAACCTGCGCTGAGGTCGAAGCAAGAGGCCGGGCCGAAGTTTCCGTGCCGCCGCTTTCTGAAGTAACCTATGGGCCAACGGCCCCGCCGTTGCCGGTCATCAGGACCGGCTGCCAAAACTAGGGAGACAAAAATGAACATTGCACTGTTTAATGAAGCGGGGGTTTGGTTTCTCCTGCGATGGGTACACATTTTCGCCGGTGTAACTTGGATCGGCCTGCTCTACTACTTCAATTTCGTGCAGACGGAGTATTTTAAAGAAGCGGATGGCGCGGCCAAGTCGGACGCCCTGCAGAAACTCGCGCCCCGAGCGCTTTGGTGGTTCAGATGGGGCGCCATGTTCACTTTTCTGAGCGGCGCGCTGCTGATTCACCTGAAAAACCTGTCCGGACTGGGCATTGTGGTCGGCTCGGTGCTGGGCACATTGATGTTCCTCAACGTGTGGCTGATCATCTGGCCCAATCAGAAGGTCGTTATCGCCTCCGCAAAGCAGGTGGCCGCGGGCGGTGAGGCGATCGCCGAAGCCGGCAACGCCCTGGCGAAGGCAGGCCTGGCCTCGCGCACCAACGTGTTGTTTTCACTTCCCATGCTGTTCTTCATGGCCTCATCGGTTCACCTGATGCCCATACAGAGCAGCGTGCTCTCACTGGGTCTGATGCCCATGGTGCTGATCTTCGGCTTGATCGCCGCGCTGGAGTTGAACGGCATTTTTGGAAAAATGGGGCCGATGGCCTCGGTCAAAGGCGTGCTGCACAGCAGCGTTTTACTGACCGTTGTGCTCTATATCCTGGTGGAATTGCGCTGACGGGAATCGCCTCTGATTTAATTTTGACCAAATGAATTCGCTTCATCGCAAAAGCTCCGAGCTGGAAAAATCAGGCTTCTTATTTTAATCAGAAGCTTGCGAATTTCTGGTGACGTGCGAGATGAATTAGTCAGGGTAAATGACACACCAACCCCTTTGACACTGCGAGGCCATGGTAGTAACTTAGATCCCCCGTTAGATGAAACCCACCGGTCGAAAGATCGGGACCGCGGGAGAGAAGGAAAGGGTCGCGAGACCTGGAACGGAAGCAACGCGGAGCTGCAGGAAGGCCGACCCGCCGGAATGCAGCGAGGGTGAAACGAACGGCCAGCACTCAGGTGGTACAGAGTGCGTCGCCCCGACCGGGTTCTGCCAAAAGAAGCGGTCGTACCATGAGGCGACTCGAAAGGGAATCGCGATCCCTGGAGATAGACGCTCTGGCGTCGATAAAGAAAGGCGGGAGAAAGACCCGCGCCAGGCAACCGAAGGGCAGAACGGAAGCGGAGCCAGGCGAAGTTGGAAAGGCCAAGGCGGATCTGCAGTCCACCATAAGCGGAGTTCCGGCACTTTCACCGGCGAGGGAGGCGAAAGCCTCCCTCGCTTTTTTTATGGCCGCGCAAACCGCAGCATCGCCTACTTTCCGCACAGTGCCCCACGCGGCTTGACGTATTACAATTCTCCACTTGTATGCGGCGGCGCCCGCTCCGCGCCATACCGGTCGAACGCGCTACGCTTGAAAGAACCAAGGGAATGAGTAACCAGACATCAGAATGCGCCATTCGAATCCGCGACCTGGTATTCCACCGCGGAGATCGCCTGATTCTCGATCATGTCAGCATGGACATACCTCGAGGCAGCATCGTGGCCATCATGGGGCCCAGTGGTGTCGGCAAAACCACCATCTTGCGGTTGATCACCGGCCAGCTGGTGCCCGACCATGGTGTCGTTGAGGTCAACGGCCAACCCGTTTCGAGCATGTCACGCAAGTCATTGCAGCAATTCCGAAAGGGTATCGGCATCCTGCTGCAAAATGGCGCCCTGTTCACTGATCTGACCGTGTTTGAGAATGTCGCCACACCCCTGCGGGAGCACAGCACGCTTCCCGAGCCGCTGATCCGTCGCCTGGTCATGCTTAAACTCCATGCCGTAGGACTGGGCGGCACGGAAGAGCTGATGCCTGACCAGCTCTCAGGCGGCATGGCGCGCCGGGTGGCGCTGGCGCGGGCCGTGGTGATGGACCCGGGTCTCATGTTATACGACGAGCCGATGTCCGGGCTGGACCCCATCGCGGTGTCGACAATCGGCAGACTCATGCGGGAAACGAATGACGCGCTCGGACTCACCAGCGTCGTGGTCACGCACAATGTCCGTCAAATGAGCAAGCTGGCGGACTACTGTTATATCCTGGCGGATGCTCGCATTGCGGGCGAAGGACCTCCCGGAGAACTTCTGGACAGCAAGAACCCCGCGGTCAATCAGTTCATGAAAGGCCAGGTGGACGGGCCGATTCACTTTCACTTTGACGCCGAGCCCGGCGGCTGGAACCTGTTGCAGTAATTGGCATGACTGATTCGGCAAAAATTGCAGCCGCGCTGCGGCCCCTGGGCGACACGGGCCGCATCGGATTGTTTCTGCTGAGAATGCTGGGCAGCCTGCGCCCAACGCGCTCCACGCTTGTGAACACGCTCCAGCAAACCTACCTCGTTGGCGCCCGTTCACTGGTCATCATCATGATTTGTGGATTCTTTGTCGGCATGGTGCTGGCGCTGCAGGCCATCAACGCTCTGGAGCAGTTTGGCGCCTCCGACCAGGTCAGCCTGCTGGTGGGCAAGTCGCTCTTCAGAGAGCTCGGGCCTGTTCTGACCGCACTGCTGTTCGCCGGCCGGGCCGGCACATCCATTGCGGCGGAAATCGGCCTGATGAAAGCGACCGGCCAACTCGACGCCATGGAGCTCATGGCCATCGACCCGGTGGAGCGCATCGCGCTGCCGCGCTTTCTGGCGGGACTGCTTTCGGTGCCCCTGCTGACCGCCATGTTCAATGCGCTGGCCATTCTGGGCGCCGTGGTATTTTCACTGGGCGTCATGGGCCTGGACAGCGGCATTTTCTGGAGCAAACTGCAAACGGGTGTCTATTTCGACCAGGATTTCATGGGCGGCATCTGGAAAAGCCTGGTCTTCGGCGGATTGATCAGCCTGGTCGCGGTTTACTTTGGTTATCATGCCCGGCCCACGGGCGCGGGCGTTGGCAGCGCGACGACCAACACGGTGGTGCTAAGCTCCGTGCTGGTGCTTATTTTCGATTTCATCATGACCTCGTTTTTTACCTGACGGGCGGACAAGCACGCAATTATGAGAGCGAACTACAAAGTTGAATTGGCCTCGGGCATTTTCCTGCTGCTCGGCATCCTTGCCATGATTTGGCTGGCGACGCGAGCCACCAATTACGGGCAGGAAATTGGAAAGGACAGCTACGAGATCAGCGCCCGTTTCGGGAACGTTGCCGAGCTCAAGGACCGGGCGCCGGTAA
The DNA here is from genome assembly GCA_011524975.1 of Lysobacterales bacterium. Classification (GTDB taxonomy): domain Bacteria; phylum Pseudomonadota; class Gammaproteobacteria; order Xanthomonadales; family SZUA-36; genus WTJD01. The sequence goes on along the minus strand of WTJD01000289.1, from coordinate 1,018 downwards.
AAATTGGCGGCGTGATGGTCGGGATGGTGGAAGCGGTGGAACTCGACCCGGTCACCTTCGAGGCGGTGGTGACCATGCGCATCGATACCCGGTTTGACGAAATCCCCAATGACACCAGCGCGACCATACTCACCAGCGGCGTATTGGGGGATCGCTACGTCGGCCTGGAACCCGGCGGCTCTTTCGAGGTCCTTGAAGATGGCGATGAGCTGTTTATCACCCAGTCAGCGGTCGTGCTGGAGCAGCTGATTTCCAAGTACCTGTTCAATACCCAGGCCAAAGAGGAAGCTGAGGAATAAAGATGCCAAGGATGATCCGCGGAATGCTTTGCCTGCTGCTGCTCGCTACTTCGAGCGCGGTGCAGGCTCAGTCCGATCCCATTCAGCCGGATCAACTGGTCGCGGACGCAGCCGGCGCGATCATTGCAAAAATCAACAGCAATTTCGAAACCTACTCCGATGACCCGGGCCTGCTTGAGCAGGTCATCCGTTCCGATCTGCTGCCGCTGCTGGACATGCACTATACCGCCCGTCTGATTCTGGGCAGGGCGGGCAGGCAGGCCAGCGAGCAGCAGGTTGCCGAGTTTTCGGAAGCCATGTCCAATCTCCTGATCGAGCGATATTCCAGCGGGCTGATGAACTACCGCAGCGAAGAGCAACTCGAGGTTTTGCCTTTGCGCGGTGATCTCAATGAACGAGCCACCCGCGTGCGCACCCGCGTGCGGCTGAACCAGGGCGGCTTCGCCCTCGTCGACTATGTTTTCAGGAAAACCGACGACGGCTGGAAGGCCTTTGACGTTGTCATCGAGGGTATTTCCTATGTCTCAACCTACCGCAACCAGATCATGCCGCAGGTCGAGGCCGAGGGTATCGACTCGGTGGTCAGCCGCCTGAACAGCGGCGACCTGGTTCTGCAGGAGTAATTCATGGCGTCGCCACAGGTGACCGGCGGCGTCCTGCCGCTGGATGGAGACCTGACATGGGAGACCGTCGGCACGTGGTTCCGGAAACTGGCAGCC
>WTJD01000288.1 GCA_011524975.1 Lysobacterales bacterium | reverse complement strand
CGAGAGCTATGAATCGCTGCTGGAATCGGTACCCCTTGGCGTGATGACGGTAGACGCCTCCCTCAAACCCGTCTTCAGAAACTCAACGCTCAAAAAGTGGGACAAAAATGAGGGTTTGGTCTCATCACCCGTGCTGGATGAAATCAGAAAACGGGGGGCGTTCAAAGCGGAAACCAACAGGTTCAAGCTGGGCGCCCCGGGAGACGTCGAGAACGATTTAATGGTCGCCGTCGCCGATCGCGTGAATGAGCACGCGGAAAAAGACGGCTACTGGATATTGCTGACGGACACCAGCGAGTTGAGCCGGGCCCGGCGGGAGCTGGAACGTCTTGAACAGCGGTGGAGTCTGGCGCTGCAGGGCGCCAATCACGGGGTTTGGGACTGGAACCTGGAAAACAAGCACGTCTACCGTTCGCCGACCTGGCTGTCCTTGCTGGGCTATGAACCGGAACAGTTGGAATCGACGCAAAGCGCTTGGGAGGCCCTGATTCACCCTGATGACGTTGAACTCCAACGCGCCGCGCTCGAAGTTCATTTGAGCGGCGAAGCCGAGGCATACACCTGCGTGTACCGGCTACGCCAAGCCAACGGCGATTTTAAATGGGTGGTCGACCTGGGCCGCATCACCGAGACCGCTCCTGATGGCCGGGCCATCAGAATTACAGGCACCACGACCGATGTCGGTGAACGGGTGAAAATGGAACGGGAACTGGCAGACGCCCTGAACGCGACCGAGGCCGCCAACAAGGCCAAATCACAATTCCTCGCGATCATGAGCCATGAAATTCGAACACCACTCAATGCCATCACCGGTTTGGGCAGGCTATTGGCGGAGAGCGAACTTGACGATCAACAGCGCCAATATGTCGATACCTTCAACCGGGCAAGCAGGACGCTGCTCGATTTGATTACAGACCTTCTCGACCTTTCGAGGCTCGAGGCAGGCACCATGGGTATTTCCAGCGCCCCATTCCATCTGGGTGAATTGCTGGACGACCTGCTTAAGATGCTGTCGATAAAGGCACGGGAGAAGAACATCGGCCTGGAGTTCAATGCCGACAGAAGCTGCCGGCAAATGGTTTCCGGCGACCCAACCGCGCTCAGACAGATTCTCTTCAACCTGATCGACAATGCCATCAAATTCACCACGACGGGTTCGGTGAATGTGTCCGTTGACAGGCATGACGATCAATTTACATTCCGCGTCACCGACACGGGACGGGGTATTCCCAAGCATCTGCAATCGTCCATTTTCGAGGCATTCACGCAAGCAGACCCCTCCAAAACCCGGTCCGCCAAAGGGGCCGGGCTGGGACTGGCCATTTCGCGTGAACTGTCGGAATTGATGAATGGTTCGTTGGAACTCGAGACGTCCTCTGATCACGGCAGCGTTTTCAGACTCGTCATCCCCTTGCGCGAACCAACCGATGCCGCTGCGCCCAGTGGATCCGAGAGGCATGGCGATCAGATTTCTCAGCCGGAACCAACGCTTGCAACAGCCAAGGTTCTGCTGGCGGAGGATTCGCTGCCCAACCAAATGGTTATTCAAGGTTACCTTGAATCAACCGGGCTGGAATTGCACTGCGTGGAAGATGGAGATGCCGCCGTAAAAATCATCCAACAGCAACATTTCGATGCGGTGCTCATGGATATCCGGATGCCGCGCATGGACGGTCTCACCGCCACCAAACTCATCCGGGAACACGAACAGCGTGAGGGCGCAAGCAGAATGCCCATCATTGCGCTCACGGCCAATGCCTATCAGCACGATATTGACGCCAGCCTGGGAGCCGGCTGCGATGAACATCTCGCCAAGCCCGTTACGAAAGAGAAGCTACTGGAAACGCTGGCTACAGCGATTCAGGGGCGAACTCGCTAGTTAACCCCTCACCCGGGAGGTTAACCCCTCGCCGAAAAAGGTAAGCGCACACCCACCATTTCCCCCATGTTGACAACCTGCATTTCCAGACCTCGCCGCGCAAGTATGGACCGCATTTCTCGCGCTTGCGCCGCCGACACAATGATGAGTGAGCCCTGCGGCACTGTGTTCAAGCGGTCTATAACCGCATGATCAATCGTCGACGGGATTGAATAAGACTCACGCTGAGTGATAAATCGCCAGAAAAGCGGGGTTTCGATGAAAAGGAATCCTTTTTCATCGACCAGCGAACGTAATGCCGCCGCATCTTGTCTGCCTTCAGGCCCCGCGGTGAAATTATTGAAGACCACACTTCCCCGCATGGGCAATTCCGGATTCCCCGACTTTTCCCAGTTGACCAGCGTATTCGTGACGCCAGTCCATCCTCTTATCGCCAGCATAAATATCAAGGAGAGAGAGACCATGCCCACCGAAAAGAAAGCCACCCGTTTAACGGTTATGGCCGGAAGAATAGCCAAGCCCAAAACAGTGACCGGAAGCGCTGGCGCAATCAGTCGCACATCAATCTGATCGAATGAAGCATTCGTTCTCAAAGCCACCAAGGCGCTCAGGTACAGGACTGCAACGAATCCCAGAATAACCACATACTTCAACCGGAGTTTGTTCAGGCTGGTATTTGCAGCCCAGGATTTCTTGGCGGCGGCAACGCTATAGAGAGCGGACCCGGCCAATAAGGCTCCAAGACCCACGCCCATCAATGAGGCAGGGAAAATGGTCGAAAAGGCCTCGGCCAAGTGCTGCAAATTTTCACTCAGAGTGAGTGAGGATGGCGGACGTTTACCACCGGATATGGATCCGGTGATCTGATGATTCTGAGCAAGAAACAGAGAAGCCAGGACAATATAGACGACCAGGCCCGAAAAAATGATGACCTTGTCAGAGCGACTCCTGTTACTCAGTACATAGATCAGAGGAAACAGCAGGATCATCGCCAAACCGATATATCTCGTAAAAAGCAGCGCCAAACTCAGTATGACGAACAGCCCGATGAGGGTTATCCTCACTCGCACGCTGATATCGCTGCAGCGGAGGTATTGGAAAGCAACCAATATCATGCTCAGCAGAATGGGAATGAAAAGTGTTTCACTCCACGCGTAGGTATACACGAGCAACATCGAAAGATTCAGTATCGCGAGCATTGAGATCAACAACGACACCAGCCAATCGATTTTCGCTGTGCGAAGAATCCCAAAAATGAGGGTGGAGGAAAGCAAGAGCAAAATTCCTGATAAAACGCTGACATTCTCTACGTCGAATGGACTCTCGATAAAAAGTGACAGCAGCGCAGGGTAAGCGGGCGGCCATAACCTCTGGGGTGATTGGCTGTTGGTGCCCGCGGCATCAAAGGAAACATTTGTTGTGACTAATCCATTTCCCTCCTTTATATTGAAAGCGGTATCAAGATAGGAAATCGAGTCAGGCGAGGTTGCGCTTCCATAAGGCGTGAGTGACTGGATCAGAAAAATCACCAGCAGCGCCAGGGGAACGATAGAAACAAAATATAACCCCGCCGCTGAATGTTTACCGGCCATGCCGTTTCACCCTCAATATGATATTTGTTCCACATATATCCGACACACAAAGATGACTTTGATGTGCCCCGAGGACCGATGCGCACCACCGGGCCCGGCCTCCGCGCTAGTTTAGGTGGCCAACGGCTTGGGTTCCATTGTTACTGTCCTTACGCTCAACACCTAACACCAGCGTTTGTTCAAAACGCGATTTCATTGCGCGCGCGAATGAGATATCACCGTTGGCTATCCGCCCTTGAATCCCCGCCGTGATAGCATGACGGTTCAAATGGGGTTATTCACATAAGGGGAATCATTATGAACAAGCTTTTGAACACAGCTATCCTGGGTCTTAGCGCTTGCAGTTTGCTGCTGGCTGAAGCGGCCACAGCTGAGGACCGACTGAAGGCAATCTCCACGCGTGCCAAAGTGCTCACCGGAAACGATGTCATGATCGCTGGATTTATCATAGAAGGCACAAACACTCAGTGCGTTGTGGTGCGGGCACGCGGTCCCAGCGTTGGCGTGCCAGAGGGGACCGAGCGGTTAAGCGATCCCAGACTCCGGGTGGTTAGACAGTCAGACAAGGTACTGATGGGTGAAAACGACGACTGGGAAACCCAAGACGAGCCGGGCGATTTGGTCCTGTTAACAGACAGCGGTCTTGCCCCAACCGAGGCAGCAGAAGCAGCCGTTTACAAGTGTCTCGAGCCGGGAGCGTATACCGCCGTTGTGAGCGGTGCCAGCAATGGCACAGGCGCTGGAATCGTTGAGGTTATCGATGTTTCTCCCCTGGCTGCTGTCGCCGAATCTCCCAGCAACTGCGAGTGGGTGTACAGTTTCGGCGTAGAAGCTGAAAATATCGTAAATTGCCCAGAATCTAAGTATGCGATTACGGGCGGTTGCTCAATCATCAGTTCGAACGACGTTTTCCTGGAGAGATCTTTCCCCACCGGCCTCTCCGGAGGGAAAGGGGATTGGAAAGATGCAACGGGATGGTCATGCCGGGCATCCTCAGACGCCCTTTCGGCCCTCGACGCCAACGCTTTATGTTGTGATGCAGGGTCGGAGTAATCTTTTTCGCACACTGACAACCCTCATCAGGTCCGATTTTTTTGCGCGGATCTTTCATCAACCGCTTCTGACGGCCTGCTGTACTGCGCGGCGGGGGTACTGACCCCCGCCGAGGTTGCCACGCACGGGTGCGCTCTGGCCGGCTGACTCCGGTATCGATGCAGCCGATGAAACGCACAAGCCTAACCATCGCCCCCGACACTTGCCTGTGGTCCGGTGTCAGTTCTCGATTTCAAAGCCGTTCTTGAAAATGACGTCCGAAACAGTCAGGCAGGTAACACTGACGTTGGTCACATTGTCGCCCGAAAGCGCACCGGAGGCGTTGCCTACCGAACAAACCTGGCTGGGGTTGGTTGGCTGAGTCTTCACCGTAATGGAGTAGCCGCTGCGGTCAGCCAGCCGCGTATCGAAGACAAAAAAGCCATCCGCCGTGACGGCCTCATCGTCGCCACCGTTATTTTGCAGCACCAGCCCGGAGCCGGACAGCCCGGAGACTTCGCCACCCACAAGGAAGGTGTCTGTGACGCAGGTGATGGCCACGTCAGTAATATTGGCCCCGGACAACTGGCCCAGTGCGTTGGTAATGCTGCAGGTCTGGCTGGGTACTGTTGGCTGCGCAGCCACGGTGACTTTGAACAGGGTGCCATCGGCCAGTGGCGTGTCGAAGGTGAAAGCCCCATCCGAAACAATGATCTCGTCGTCGCCGCCGTTGATCTTCAACGTCAGGCCCGTGCCCAGCAGCCCGCTCACCGTGCCCCCCACCGTGTAGGAGTCGGTGCTGCAGTAAACCTTCACCTTGCCGTAATTCCCACCCGAGAGCGTGCCGCTCCCATTGTATACGGAGCAGGTCTGGTTGGGGCTGGAAGGCTGCGTCAGCACCGTGACCAGGAAGTCACTGGTGTCCGGCAGCAAGGTATCGAATGCGAACAGACCATTGGAGCCGATGGCCTTATCATCGGTACCATTATTCTGTAAAACAAGCCCGCTCCCCGAGAGACCTCGCACGCGGCCGCCGATTCGGTAGGATTCGGTCGTGCAGTTCACGGCGATGTCCGAAACATTCGCGCCGCCCACCGTGCCCGAGGCGTTCGTCACGATGCACTCCTGGTTGGGATTGGTCGGCTGGGTCAGCACGGTGGCCGAGTAACCAGTGCCGTCCGTCACCGCGGTATTGAACGTGAAGGCGCCGTCCGCGTTGACCGGCTCGTCATCGCCGCCGCTGTTTTGCAGGACCAGCCCGGAGCCTGCCAGACCGCTCACCGTGCCGCCGATGGTAAACAAGTCGGACTCGAACTCGTAAGCGCCGATATCGCAGACCGCGTCCGGCGGCTCGTTCCCCACTCCAGGCAAGTCGGAACGCGCGACGCCGCGCTGATCTACATCCAGAGCGGTATCAGTGACTCCATCATAGTTCGTGTCGGCCGCGCATCCGCCTGGATTGGCGGCATCCGCTGCCGGGCTTGAGGCGCCGATCGCATGCGTGGGCGTGGGCCCGCCATTATCCGCCAGCGCCGACAGGAGCGGGTCGGTGTTTTGTTGGTCCGAGGGTTCCGTGAATTCGCAGTCAGTCCCGCTTTCGATGTTATACCCGCCGGAATCGAAGCTTCCGGGCGTAGACATGCCGCAATTGACTGACGTGTTATTCGCGATAATGGAGTTACGCGCGGTACCGCCGGAAAATAAGTAGACACCGTACCCGTCATTGCTGGCGACCGTGCTGTTGTTCATCAGCAGTTGGGAGGCCTCGATGCCACCATAGTAGCCAACGTTACCGGAGACGGTGGAGTTGGTTAATGTCAGAAGCGTAGACAGAGTTGGATAGTTCACAGAAATGCCGCCCACATAGCCACTGTTGCCGCTAATCGTGCTTCCGGAGATCTGGATGCTTGATCGACTTTCTATCCCGCCAGCCCCGGACCCTGCGGTCACGTTGTCACGGATGATCGAGTCGGTCACCACCGCCGGTTGCACACTGAGAAAAATATTAAGGCCGCCGCCTGTGCCGGTTACACCTGTTGAATTGTCCGCCACCAGGCTTCCATCCAGCGAAATCGACCCCCCCTGGACGTAGATTCCACCGCCGCTCGCAACCGCTTCATTGGCAGATACTTCGGCTTCGGTCAGGGCCAAGGCCCCCGACACCGAGTAAATCCCCGCTCCAAACCCGGCGAGATTGCCGCTGATATTGCCCCCGTTGATTTCCATACCGTCTGCATTGAATATTCCGCCACCGTAGGAAGCAGGGGCCGCATTGTTCAAGACCTGGCTGTTCTCGATCTGCACATTTCCACTGAGGTTGTCGATCCCTCCTCCTTGATAATCGGCCTCATTGAGCTCAACCACCACATCTGTCAGCACCATCGTGTCGGCGCCTGAGTCATTTTTGACTCCGCCCCCGCTCCAGTTGGACGTGTTCCCACTGATGGTGCTGTTCGACACGACGGTGTTGCCGGCGTTAAAAATACCGCCGCCACCGACGCCCCCACCCAGAGACCTGTTGTCCAGGACCTGGCTATCGGTAATGGATGAATCAGATTGAAGGTACAGACCCCCGCCTTCTGATAGCGCCTCGTTATCACTGACCAGCCCCTCGGTCAGAGTCAGCCCGCCACTGAGGACATAAATGCCGCCGCCATCGAAGCTGGCAAGGTTGCCCTGGACGATGATTTCGCTGGCCTCCAGCGCGCTAGCCGCATAGATGCCGCCACCAAGCAGCGCCGAGCCGTTCTGAACGGTCAGGTTGGAGATGGATACCGTGCCGCCCCCGGCGACATCGACCGTCATGACCGAATCCGCCGCACTGCCATCGATGACAGTGTCCGAGGCCTCGGTGCCCATGCCGGTCAGGGTCTTTGCCGTGGTGATGCTGAGGTTTTCGACGTAGAACGCCGGTTCGATCTCGATTGGATCGCATCCGGCATCATCGATGGCCGCCTGGATGGTCGTATAATCCGCCCCCCCGGCCGGGTCCACCGTGCATAAAGCCGCAAACACGGCTGAGGGACAGGTTAACAGCAGGACCCATGCTCCGATGAGGCACGCGCGGCGCGATTCATGCGAAAGTTTCTCGGCTACGCTGGCATAGCGCATGGAACGACCCCTTGATTGACCGATAAGCTATGTACTGAATTGAGCGCCTGTCTTGTGTCCAGACCGCGCTCCCCTTGAGATCATCATAACGCAGTCCTCGATGCTTTCAAACGCACTCATTGGCCTGCTGCCGATGCTTGAGGCCAGCCGCCAGTGCGCCGGGCCAGCGGGTAAGCCGGTTCGTCAAAGTGTTAGCCGCAGCGCGCGGGCGGTGCCGCACGCAGCTGGGGTTGATCAGTGGGTGACTAACTGCGGCTTGGGTACTTCCCAGCTGCCATCAAAGTACTCGGCTTGGGGCGAGTAAATACGGAAGGTCGCATTCCAGCCCTCGTAGATCTCGAGGTAGTTCTCCTGATCGGGTGAGCCGCCAAAGTGCACGACGACCTCGCCCTGATCATTCTCGGTGGCAAAGGTGCTGTTCAGGCTAAAGTGCTCGCCCTGGGGGTAGCCGTCTTTGTCGTACACCGTGATCGACCAGAAGGCATTGTCGGCCATGGGCACATCCTTCACCGTGAGGGTTTGGGGGTCGCTGGGTTCGTTGTCGATAAACAGGTAGATCGCGCCTTCTTTGGTTTGGCCACCCCAGCCCACGGCGGGGCCGAAGTTGTGCATGTCATGGGTAATCTCGCCGCGGGCGCCGGCCATCTCCTCAGAGGGCACTTTGTCGCGCACCGCGCGGGTCTGATAGGCCTTGCGCATGGCGAGGATCTCGTCCATCTCCCAGGCGTTGCTGGTCACGTAGCTGCCGGGCGCTTCCTGCGCTACCTGAATCTGGTCTTGCAGTGCATGCACGGCTTTCAGATCTTCTTCATCACCCATGGTCACCTGGGTACGGAAAATCACAATCGCGTACTGCCCACCCACGTTCTCCTGCGTGAGCTCGTAGGTGCCGGGCTGCTGAAAGATAAACGGAATGTAGTGCTCTTCATCCAGCACCTCGGCGCTCTGGTAGCGGCCGTTGGCCTCGGGCAGGGTAATGGTGGCTGGCATGGTGAGGTCCAGGATCAAGAATGAATAAATGGTGTCGAAGTTGATGCGCAAAATCGTGCGGTCGGTGGGGTCGGGGGTGTTACGAAGATGCATCAGCTGACCCACGCCGCCGCTGCAGGTGGCTGCTGCGATCTTGCGGACGTAGTCGGCAAAGATCACCTGGGTTTCGGCCAGCGAGTAGTTTTGCTCGTCCACCGTGGTGATGGGGCTCTCTTTGACCGAGAGCGCCGGGCCAGGACAGTGGCCGTCGGCTAATGCACTTGAGTTGAAGCCAATGAGTGCGCAACCCAGCGCCGCCAGCGCAGCGGGACGCACACAATCATGCTGGAACGGGTTGTGGGTCAGAAAGGCCATGCCGGATCTCCTCGGTACCAATGGGGTGCGCAGCGTGTGATGCACGCACGGGAAGTATAAACCACCTATTTCGGAATTCCGCCCGGTATCAAGGGTCTCGGAACCGGGTCACTGCTGAGCGTTGCGGCCGGTGATTTCCGCCTTCTGCCGCAGCGCGCGCTGGGCAAAGAAATGGTCCACACCCCATTGGTCGGCCAATGCGTTGGCAGCGGCTGCGGCCTCGTCCGCGCGCGCCTCCTGCCCATTGCGCTGACGGCACCAGGAGCGGACCAGCAGGGCCTGGTCGGTGTGCCAGTCGTCTTCGCCGAATTCCTCGCGTGTGACAGGCACTGCGCGTTCGGCCAGCATCGCGCCCGCCTCGATACGACCCGCACCGCAGTCGATGTCGGCCAGGTTGGTCAGCATTGGGCCAAGCATCCGGTGGCCGGTGATCTCGGCCACCGCGAGCGCTTCCTCCAGCAGGCTGCGCGCTTCCTCCGGGTCGCCCTGCGCGAGGCGCGCCAGCGCCAGGCTGGTCAGCGGGTAGGCCAGGTCGTCAAAGTTCTGGCTGCGGTGCGCGCGATCGATTGCCAATGCGTCGCGGTATAGCAGCTCGGCGGTCGTGAAGTCGCCACGCTCCAGGGCCAGCCGGGCCAGGTTGTTTTTGATCGTCCCCACCTCGGGGTTGCGCTCGCCGAGCACCTTGATCGCGATGTCGAGCGCGCGCGACCAGGCGTCGCGGGCCGCGTCCGCATCGCCGTTGGAATACGCGGCCGAGCCCCAGGAGGTCAGCGCCCAGATCGAGTCGGGGTGCATTTCACCGAACACCGGAATAACAACGTCCACCGCCTGCTTGAACGCGTCCTGGGAGGCGGAAAAATCACCGGCATAGTGATGCAGCAGCGCGATACCCCCCAGGGCGCGGTGGCGCACCGAGGCGTCCTGTTCATCAGTCAGCGGGCTTTTATCGGCCAATTCAAGGGCCCGTCTGAACTGCGCCATAGCCGCGTCGTCCTGTTCGAGATAAGACAAAACGTCGCCGCGGACATTGGCCGCATAGGCCTGGCTGGCCGGGCTGAGCAATTCGTATGCATTGGCGTCATCCACCGCACCCAACAAGACCAAAGATTGCTCGTAGTCGCCCATGTCGAAATAGACATCCGCCAGTTCAAGCGAGCTTTGGGCCGCCTGGACGCGGTCTTCTGCTCGGGTGAGATCGGCAGGCAGCGCCGCCAGTGACTGTTCCAGCAACTCCACGCTGCGCTTGTTGATGCCCAGGCTGGAATAGGCCTCACCCATCGTGGCCAGGAAGCGGGAGCGGATCACCGGGCGGGAGAACTCCGTGCTGTCGATGCGCGCCACGGCGCTGTCCAACACCTCGCGCACCGTCACGCTGTTGCCGCGCGCCTCACCCGGGTCGGCCAGGCGGAACACCGACAGCAAAAAGGACCGGGTTTGCTGCTCGGACAGCAGTTCCAACTCAGCCTGGGCGCGTGCTTCGCGGGCCTCGTCGCGCGCCACGATCGCGCGCCAGGCCATCACCGCGAAGATCGCGCTGAGCGCGATGGATGCCATCAGCCCCAGCGCCAGGCGCCGTTGCCGGCGCCGCAGATCTCGCTGGCGCAAGCGGTCGAACGGCAGCTTGAGGATGCCCGCGACCAGCTTGAGAAAGGCAATGGTGAAGCCGTCGGCCTCCTCGCGCGCATCAGCCGCCAGCGGTTCACGGTACGGACCGTCCGGGTCGTCGACGTCAGTGAGCAGCATCGCCAGGGGGAACGCGGCGGTGTCCGGGCTTTCCCGCGGATCAGCGCCAGGATCGCCGGCGATAACGATCGGGAAGATCTTGCGCTCGGGAAAGGCGCGGCGAAAGTAGCGGATCTCCTCGTTGACCCAGCGCGATTTCGCCGAGGCCGGCGAGCACAGCACGATCAACACCTCCGAGGCGTTGAGCGCATCCTGGATGGCGTCCGATAGCGAGTCGGACGAGGCCAGTTCTTCCTGGTCGCGAAACACCGGCCGAATGCGCGCGTGCGACGGGCGGGTGTTTGCCCGCCCTTTCAGCGCCTTGCGCGGCGGGCGGTAAGCCTCCAGGCGCCGGTGCAGGCGCCGCGAAAACGCCTCGTCGCTGTGGGAGTAGCTGATAAAGGCCCGGTAGCGGAACCGGGCGGAGTCTGCCGCCATTGGCCCTTCTTTGCCGGTCATTCGAAGCCGTCGCGCAGGATGACATCCTCAGGCATGCAGCCCGCGACCGTAACGTCATCGATCCACCAGCCGCCGGTCTCAGGCCCAACGGCATCAGTGCCGATGCGGAAGCGGAAGTTTACCGTTTCGCCGGCCAGGTCCGACACGTCGACCTCGGTCAGCCGCCACGGCACGAAATAGCTACCCAATGCATTAAATTCGCCGCACCAGCCGTCGTCTCCGTCGGAGGCCGGGTAACCTGTGGGCCATCGGATTGTTGAGGGAGGGGAATCCAATAAAAAGTTTTCTGTCATCCATACCCAGTTACTGCCGCCGTCGGTCGAGTATTCAAGAATGGCGCCATCGTCGCAGTAACCAGAGCTGAAGTCACGCTGATGGTAATAACTCAGGATTACATTTGAGGCATCCAGTGGAATGTTGACCGGCGGCGAAACCAGCCGTTGGTCGCTGGACTCAGCACTGGCGCGGCCGTTCCAGGCCTGTGTCGGGCTCACGGCGTCGGCATCCTGGAGCGCCCACGTGTCGCTGCCCACGGTGGCGGAATGCGTCCAGCCACCGGCACCGTCTTCCATGTCTTCGGCCAGCCAGCTCAAGGCGGCTGTTTTGGACGGGCAGGTCAGTGCGTCTTCGTAATAAACGGCCACCTCTCCCGGGAGCACATAACCTTCACCATAGTAGGGGTAGAACTCCCAGTAGAGCACCAAGTTGTATTGGGTAGTGCAATCGAAATCGAAGAAGCACCAGCGGCTGACCTTGTAGCCTTCGTCCGGACGGGCTGTCAGCGTGAGGACCTCACCATCCTTGTACTGGCCGGCCGGGCAGCCCACCGTACTCTCGGGCGATACCGACGGGAGATCGCCGTTGCCCACCTTATCGAGAATGAGCTCAAAGCACTCGGCGGGCGGGGGCATTTCGCATCCCGCCAGCGCCGAGGAGCCCGAGGACGAGCCGTCCCAGATGCCGATGTACTCGCCGTCATCAAAACAGAAGAACTGGCCGTCGTAGAAAGCGCTGCTGTCCCAGATAATCGTACCGTCAGAGCCGCGAGCGACCTCCGGGCTGCCCGAAACATTGCCGTTGAGCCGTACCAGGGTGACGCTGCCGCGGAAATAAAACTCCCATTGAAACCCCTGGACATCCTCGTCGAATCGGTCCCGGTCCATGTACGAATAAACGCGGGCGCTCCAGGCGTTGTTGCTGTTTTCCCCTACTTTCTGCGCAATCCCCGCGTCATCGGCACCATTGAAGCTGTACGTGCTTCTGAAGTAAGGATCATCCGGATTGTCCGAGTCGTACGGGATCGAATCCTGGCAATAGTCTTCGACGTTGACGTTTCCTCCCGCGAGCGTACCTCGGGTGAAATTGAAGACATCCCAGTAAACGATCGTTCCGCTCTCCGAGCTGCCGGGGCAATCTGGCAGGCCGAGCTCCTGCGCCGCGCTCCAGCCAAATTGCTCGAACTCGATGCGCAGGCTGCGGCGGCCGGCTTCGGCGTCAAAGGACAGCGCCAACAGGGTCAGCGCCAGCAGGCTGGCAATGAGGGTTCGAACCTGAAAGGCGTCTGGATTCATAGCGCTCGTGCCCCGTAGCGGGTCTGCGGAAGATCGGATCAGCTCCGTGTGCCGGGCACGAAATAAGCGGCCCCTTCGCCCCTGCGATCCCGATTTCGATCACAACCGAGCGCCCATGTTACAAGCTTGCGCGGTTCGTTTCATTCCGGCGCCGGTACGGGCGCGCGACCCTCGCTTCTTGCCACGGCACCCGATACGATTGGATGCTCTGGCACACCCTTGAATCAAAAAACCTGTCTGTTCCGGGTAACGATTGGCCGGCTAAAACATGGGCACGGAGGTCCAGATGAAGTTAAGGGCAATCCAGTCGCCCTGAAACCGGGCTTTGCCCTTGTACTCGTTCATATATCGAAGTGACAGGTTGAACCGAGGCGAAAACCAGTAATCCGCCTGCACACCCAAGGCATGCACTTCTCCCTTCGCATTGGGATCCAGCGCCAACTCGGTCATCATCGGTCTCTTGTCTCTCTCGATCTGCCACTGGCTATAGCCTGAGATACCCACTTCGAATCGCTCGCTCAGGTACTGACTGAAGCCATACTCCAGAGACACATGGTCCCCCGGCGTAATACCCGTATCTTCCTGCTCGCCATGAAACTCGTAGGTCACTGCAAATTCCAGAGCTGAAGCGCGCGCCTCGTCCAGGTACCAATAAGCCGAACTCTGGAGCTGACCTGTCCAAAATCCCAGGCCAATGTTGTCGCCTTCTCCGGCATCGTACTTGCCAGTGGGAAGGTACACCCCTGCGCCTAACGCAAAGTCATAGTGCTCACCTTGCCATCCCAACCAGATGGGTTGAACAAAAGTGTCGCCGAGGCCGAAGGCGTCATCTTTGGCTTTACCGACCTGGCCCAGCACGGACAACTTCGCAGACACAGAGCTCTTGCTCAAGTTGGGCGCCACGTAAAAGGCATAGTTTGCGCCCATGATTTTTTTAGAGGTGGACCATAGAAAAACCGGCGCAATCGCCAGCACGTCCACATCAGTATCCAGCTTGACTTCGCCACCCTCAGACTCAAAGTTCAGTCGCTTGTTACCGTCGCCGTCAACATAGCGATCAGCCTGGTAATAAGCGTTGTATTGCGCATAGAAAAAGCCTGGCACGGGTGGTACTGCCAGGTCACGAATACTCACCACGCCCGGCGCGTAGTGACCCATTGTTCTGGCCTGAGATAATGAAACGTTAAAGATCAGCGCTAACGCAATAAAGCCTGTGATAACCGTTTTCATACAAACTCTCGCTTTCAATAAATATCGGATTCCTTAGGCGTACCGCTCACCTGGCCAAGTCTTGGTGACAAGCCAGACATCGAGCGGTGCAGCTTCGAGGCAATAAAGCCACCCATTGGGTGGCTTTATTGTTTGTGAGCATCGGGGTGGCTGCTGCGGCAGTTACTCGATCGCGATCACCACCTGGTGAATGGTGCCGGTAAAGCGTGTTTCCTCCGGCCCCACACCAATATCTTCGGCAACCGGGGTCTGGTTATCGAGGCCCACATCAGCAGTCTCATCCGCTGAGAAGATGAGTGGCTGGGTTCGGTCAATGCGACCCGATGCCACCTTCTTTCCGTTCACCGTGATCGTGGCATCGCCACCCTTGCCCAAGCCATCACCGTCATAGTCAAAGTCCATCACGATGGTTGCCGGGCCTGGAGGAATCGGCTTCTTCGCCGCAACGGTAAAGCGCTCAAGACCCAGGAAATTGTAGGTATAGATCGGTCGGCCGTCCTTCATGTAGAGCGACCAGCCGCCGAAACGACCGCCTTGCGTCAAGATGACGCCGGTGGTGCCTTTCTGTACCTCCACATCGGCCGTAATACTCTTCGACCGGTTTTTGGAGTTGAGGAAAGTATTCTCCAGCATGCCATTCATGCCGTCGTACAAGGTGAGTGACTTGCGATCGCCCAGCAAGTCAGGCCGCCCCGCGATGGCAGGGTTTACGCGCTCGACAGAGCGATCATCGATGGGCAGGACGTTGTACTTCTCAGCTTCCTCCATGAAGGTCGCTTCCATGGCCGCGACACGCTCGGGGTATTCATCGGCGAGGTTATTGACCAGGCTGAAGTCCTCTTTGACGTTGTAGAGTTCCCACACATCATCCTCAAGCGGCTTCTGCTTGCCTGTCTGCCAGGGCGCGCGATGCAACACGCGTGCAAACCAGCCGTCCTGATACAGCGCGCGGTTACCGAACATCTCAAAGTATTGAACGGTGTGCCGCTCAGGCGCGTCGGCATCATTCAGGCTGTAAATCAGGCTGGTGCCTGCCATGGGCTCCTGGACCGTCCCGTTCACACTGGTGGGCTCGGGCAGTTTGGCCGCCTCCAGCACGGTGGGCGCAATATCGATCACGTGGGAAAACTGGCTGCGGATTTCTCCCTCGCTCTCGATACCTTCAGGCCAGTGAATAACCATACCGTTGCGGGTGCCACCAAAGTCCGAGGCCACCTGCTTGGTCCACTTAAAGGGCGCGTCAAAGGCCACCGCCCAGCCCGCGGACATGTGCGGGAAGGTGTACTCGCCCCCCCACTCGTCCAGCCGCGGCATCAGATCCTCCACCTTCTCAACCACCTGATTGAAATAGGTCATCTCGTTATACATACCGATGAAACCACCCTCTGCGCTGGTGCCATTGTCACCGGCGATGTAGATGATCAGCGTGTTATCCAACTCGCCGATATCCTCCACGGCATCAATGAGCCGCCCGACGTTTACGTCGGTGTGCTCCATGAAGCCAGCGAACACTTCGGCCTGTCGAGCAAACAGCTTGCGGTGGTCTTCAGGGAGATCTGCCCATGCGCTGAGATCTTCCGGGCGGTCCGCTAGCTGGGTGCTCTCGGGGATAATGCCCATCTCCTTTTGCCTGGCGACAGTCTCGGTACGAATCTCATCCCAGCCCTGGTCAAACTTGCCCTTGTACTTGTCAGCCCACTCCTTGGGGACATGATGGGGCGCGTGTACAGCGCCCGTTGCAAAGTACATAAAGAAGGGTTTGTCAGGCGTCATGGATTGCTGCGCCTTCATCCACCCAATGGCCTTGTCCGTCATGTCATCGGTAAAGTGATAGCCCTTCACGTGCGGCGGGTTGACGCGGGTAACACCGTCGTAAATCAGCGGATACCACTGGTCGGTTTCTCCCCCGATAAAGCCATAAAACTTGTCGAAGCCAGAGTGTGTTGGCCAGCGATCAAACGGGCCTGAAACACTGGTCTCCCAGGCCGCTGTCTCGTGCCACTTCCCGAATGCACCGGTGCTGTAGCCGTTGAGCCGCATCATCTCTGCCAGCGGCGCGACACGATTGGGTATCTGCCCGGTGTTGCCCGGAAACGCGGTCGCGGTCTCCATGATCGAACCGGTATTTGCCGTGTGATGGTTGCGGCCGGTCTTCAACGCATTACGTGTAGGAGAGCACAAGGCGGTGGTATGGAAATTGTTGTAGCGCAAGCCGCCCTCGGCCAGACGATCCAGCGTTGGCGTGTTGATTGGGCCACCGAACGGCGTCGTCGCACCAAAACCGACATCGTCTATCAAAACGATGATGACGTTGGGTGCGCCCTCAGGCGCCTCAACCTTGAAAAGCGGCGGCGCCTCGACGTTACGTACATCCAGCTCTTTGTATTTGGGCGGGTCAGGCTCGGCAAGCGGCAGATGAGTGCGATCTACCTCGTAGGCCAGCACGCTGGCCGATGCGGCCAGAAGGACGGCAGAAAATGTCAGCCTAAGGGCTTTTTTAGTCATATCGATACTCATATTCGGTTTCCTTTCCATAACCTCTTAAAATTTCCAGTTCACACCCTGAAAAATGTTTCTGGGACCTACAGGCGCAGCTTTTCTCCGCCGTGTCCGGGCAGCAGTAATTGCTTTGTCCGCGTGGTGGCCCAATGACAAAGTGTCAAAAATGACAGATTGTCAACTCCATGTATGCAATTTATGAGCCATTCAGCAGGGATCGGTGATTTTCCAATCTGAATGCAGTCTATATAAGCCATTAAAAACATGCAGTTAGCACTGCCAGATCGCCCCGGCGCAGCGACTCTGCGCGCTGAAGGAGGCGTAGAGCGGCCCTCCTGACCCCACGAACTCGAGGTTCATGCAAGGCAATTCGCTATTCGTTGCAATCTGCAAGTGGACAAAGCATAGACATCATGCGGCGGCTGGCTGGCAAGGTCGAGATGACGCAGCCGCTTCCATCAGCGCCTCGAAGGTGTTCCCTCTTTCTCGTGCTACCTGTTGAAGATGTCCTGATTGCTGCCCGGTCTCGGCCTGATGGAGCACTCTGAACTCGGCGAGGCTATCACCTGCTACCGACCCTCTTCCTGGTTCATACGTATCGGGTTCCGCTTGGCAACCCGATTCAAGCTCATCAATGAGTCGCGCTGACCCGGATATCAAACAGGGCAACAACAGGCCTGTCACCCGATAGGGATTCCCCAACCTTTGCATATTTTGTTTCCAGAAGCGGATATCCAGCCATCCCGCTGATACCGAGTCGCGTTTTTCGGGGGTGAATTTCCGTCAGCAACACATATTCGACCCCTCGACTTGCAAGAGTGCGGATGTCGTTTTCATCAAATGGAAAGGGCAGAGTAATGCCGATTTGATGGCTTAGCACGGCGATGTAGGTGGGTTCGTAATATGCAATCTTCATGGTTCCTGGTTCATTTCGTCCAATTTCCTCAAATGCGCTCAACATTTGATTCTGTACAACCAACTCGCGTCTGGCCAAGCCGAGATCCACCTGCCTGAACCATTCGTGAATGGGTTGCATGCCGAGTTCTTTCGCGCGCTCAAGGCGGTCTCTCATGTACCCATGGCTGGGCAGGGAAACGGCCAATACCATTAACAACAGAACCGGCGGCGTCCACACGGACAGCTTTCTTGATTTCGTGAACAATATCCTCGCGCCCAGTGCAGCGTATATGACGAGAAAAGGCGCGAGTGGAAAAAAGAACCGCACCATCTGCCCCGGGTGGGGCCAGATCAGTAGCAGAATCAAGTACCCCAGCACGTAATACCCATCAAGTGCATTCTCTTTTAATCGATAGACAAGCCCCACCACTGAAAAAAACAGCGCAATGAGCGAAACGACATTACCCATCGTTGCGCCGTCAAACCAATAGATCAGCAGGTAACTGCGCCAACCGTCTACGACAAAGCCCACTTGGCGTAGCGCATCGAATCCTCCCGTTGAAATACCCGTTGGGTCATCACCACTGAGAAAGGATGAGAGAACGGCAAAATAGTGACTTTCCCTTTCCAGACCAATGATGGCCATAACGGCGAAAAAAACGACGCCTGAGCCCACGGGCACCACCCACGATCCACCGATTGGCTGACCTTTTATCCGATTAACCAGAATGACAGCGAGCGTGGCCAGCCACATCACGTAACCGATGCTCCGCGTCAGCATGACGGCAGCTAACAGCAGGCAGGCGAAAACCATCCTCCAACCGACCTCACGAACCAGTCCGCCCTTCGTTTCCGGTCGCAAATTCAGCCAGATAAAACAGGTCGTGAGAAACAGAAACAGGGGTTCAGACAGGATTCCCTGCATCCCCAGCAATGCGCCGGGAAGTGCGACAATCACCACCAGCAGCATCGTTGCATCTGCTTTTGAGTTCAGCAACTTATGAGCGAACCCGTACAGCGGTATCAATGACGCTAAAGCAAGAAACGAGATCAGAAAATGGGAAAACTGCATGGAGTTCGCGGCGCCAGTCCACGCCAAAACGAGTGGCAGTAATGGTGGAAAATTCTGCAATGGCCAGGCAGCCAGGACAGCTTCTGAGGCGGGAACCCAGGGCGAAAGATATCTCGCCATGACCAGGTAGTTGACGCTGTCGTCAGCGATGGATGCGAGACCGTCTAGCCATGACAAGCGGATGACCATCCATCCGATATACGAAAAATACAGGCATAGCAGCAGAAACCCGAGCAGGCGAATGACACGTCCCTGATGTTCTCCTGCTTGCATGTGCACGAATATTTAAATCAGTTTTAATTGTGCGCGGATAGGAAGTATAAACCACCATTTTCGGCTTTCAGGCAAGTATCGACGGTTGTCGATTGGCCCGGAATCGCGACCCCGGAGAAATGGGGTCAGAGTAAAGGGACAGAGTAAACCGACAGCAATTCGCACGGTTTTTCCGCCAACGTAAAAGGAAGATGCAGATCGCGCGAACCAGGCAATTCAACTCATCATCGGAAAATCCACTGTTGGGAACTTCCGATGCCGCGAAAAGCACGATTCTGTCCGGCGGGTTTTCCGGTTCACGTCATTCAACGAGGCAATAATCGCCAAGCCATTTTCACTCGCGACAGTGATCTGGCCGCATACGCACATTGGCTCGCTGAAGGCGCTGACCGTTACGGGGTCTCCATCCACGGCTGGGTATTCATGACCAACCATGTGCATTTGCTGGCCACGCCATCGCACCCTTCCAGCCTGTCACGCCTGATGCAGTCCCTTGGGCGCCTTTACGTTCGATATTTCAATTACACCTATGCCCGCAGCGGCACGCTGTTCGAAGGCCGCTTCAAAACAAGCGTTGTGCAGGAAGATCGATACCTGTTGACCTGCTTGCGCTACATCGAACTGAATC
>WTJD01000228.1:10068-19316 GCA_011524975.1 Lysobacterales bacterium | reverse complement strand
GCGCCGGCGGCCCTGCTTCAATGCGCCGCGGACAGGCCGGAAGTGGGCATCTGGGGGGCGACCCTGCTGGAGGGGCCCAGGGGCCCGATACAGTGTGCCGGCGGCTGCCGTTATTGGCCCTGGCTGAGCGCGTTTCGGCAGAACGGGCGGGGCACGCCACTGGGGCAGCTTGGCGATATGCCGGAAGCACGTTTGGATTATGTGGCCGGTGCTTCTTTGTTCATGCCGGTGAACACCCTGGTCTCGGGGCTGGCGCCGGCCCGCGGCCGCTCGGGCCAGCAGGCCGGGCAGTGGCTGAACGAGGAATTCTTCTTATACTTCGAGGAACTCGACCTGTCACGGCGGCTGTCGCCCGGCATCCAGCTGGGTTGGTGCCGTCAGGCCCGGATCGTCCACTCCGGCGGAGCGGGTACCGGCTCAGATTCGAGCGGGCGCTCAGCCAAGGGCGAGTATCATTCCACCCTGAGCGCGCTCAAATATACGCGTCTGTATCATCCTGGAAAGCTCTGGGTGATGGCGCCCGCTCGTTTATTGATCAAGACCCTGCTCAGCCTGGTGACCTTGCGCTTCGACCTCATACGTGCCCTGATGGCCGCCTATGGTGATTTCTTCGGCTGGCTCAAGGCAAGGTGAGAGGCGGCGAAAGGAACGACAGGCGTGCGCCCGGTCAATGATCGACCCTGAACAGGATAGCCAGTTCGCTGGAGCTGACCAGTTCAAGACGCTCCCGCCAGATGTCTTTGACGGGCAGCGATGACCAGGTTTCGGCCCAGCTCTTGCCGCCGGCGTAGTCGCCGATGAAGATCACGTAGTCGAGGTCTGTCTCCAGAAACCTGCGGTCCAGCTTGTCGACCACCCGACCGCTGTGCGGCAGAAGATGGTACTTGGCGCGCTGAAGGAAATAGACAAAGTCATACGCATCGCCCACGACCAACACGCGCTGGAAATCCGAGGCGTGGTCGGGCTGGCCCAGCGCATCGAGCATGTCGCTGATGGGTCCGTCCGGAGCCGATGCCAGCCGCTCGCGGTCATTCATCGACCAAGCGGGCAGTGCGGTCCGTACCAACTGACGCGCGCCATTGGCGGTCCACCTGAGGTCGAGCACCATCCAGGCCGCCAGCCATACCATCGCGCCCATGGCCAGGCCCTGCTGTTTCGGTATGCCGCGCATGGCGAACCAAAGCAGCCAGGTCAGTAGGGCCCAGATCAGCACGAGCGGAGGCAGCCATAGCTCCTGCTGGTCTGCGCCGCCCCAGATGAAATTGATGGAGCGCAGTGACCAGGGCTCATAGGCCAGCCAGCCCCTCCACGCCCGTTCCCAACGGTTGGACAGGGTCGCCGTTTCCAATGCGAATTGCCGGATACCCGGAGAGGCGTCCTCGATTTGGGGGATCAGCAGGCCGAATTCAGAAATCGCGCCTGACCATGATTTGTTCCCAGCCAGGCTGAGCAAGCCATTGCCTTCGAGGGTTTGGCGATGGACCACATCGGGTGATGCTGCCTGCCGCCAGAAAAAAGCCGGCGCCAGGTCAGGGTCTTCAAAGCGCGCCGAGGTCAGCTCAATGTCAAGAAAAGGATACGCGGCCGCGTTCAGGTCGACCGCGCCGCTGGAGAGCAGCGCAAACCCTTGCTGGTAACGATCAATCCTGATCTCGGGACCTTCGCGGGCGCCGGCGCCCATCACAAACTGCAGTTCTGGCTGGATGGACCACTGGGATTCGTTGTTGTTTTCGGATAGCCAGAGCATCACTCCCGTGACCGCAAGCAGCAGCGAGAGCAGCGGGGCGGCCCAGAGCACGGTTGATTTTGGCGCGGTGACCTGATGCTTGAATGCACCACTGAGAACTACGCCCACAGCGAAAAGTACGGTTGGCAGCAGTTGCAGGGGCAAACGGTTGATGGCCGTGTATTGCCGTGCCCACTCTCCCTCGCTGGTGAAGCCGAAGATAAACCCCTGGCTGGCCATGAGCAGCAGCAGAAAACCCAGGCACGCCTGGTAATCACGGCCGTCCAGTCGGGGCAGCATGAACAGCATGGCGGCCAGCACCATGGCCCAAAGCAGGTTCCAACTGCCCAACAGAAACAGGTTCTTCAGGTAGTCAGGCCAGACGTTGTGTGCCTCAATCGCGTACGAGCCGGCGAAGGGCAGATGGAAGCGTCCATCGGCGATGCCCAGCAGGCCCAGGCCCGGCAGCTCAACATGGCTCCACCCGGTAACCCCGGCGAGGATGAACAATACCGCCACGCCGGCCGCGCCGGCCCATCGCAGCTTGACTGGCAGGGTGATAAATACGATCAGCGCCGCACCGACCGGCAGCCAGACCCAGCCCTCATTTTTGATCAGGGTGGAAAAGGCCAGCATGGCCAGCCCCAACAGCACATAGCCTGTTTCCCGGCGTGAGAGCCCGCTGATGAGCGCGACCAGCCCCAGGCCAGCGTAGCCGGCCATCCAGATATCCGCATAGCCGCCGAGCGAGATATGGGCGCCAAACAGCGGTGTAGAGTAGAGCAGGTACACCAGGGCGGCGATGATCGAGGGCCTCAAGCCTAATTTGAGGAGGTGGCCGCCAAGCGCCAGACCGATTGCGATGGCGCACAGCAAACCGGGCAGATTGACCCACGTCTCGCTCCACTGCCCCATGCTCAGGGCGGTCCAGAAAACAATGACTGAGAGGAACTCAGGGTAGTGGACCGCGTCTACCGTGTAGGGCGGCACCGTCGTGGCAAGATTCCAGGCCGCGGGGCTGACCATTTCCGTCAGTCCGTTGCTGAAGAACCACGCCTTCGCCCGATACAACCACAGCAGCCAGGCATCCCAGGGCAAAGTAGCGGTCGTCATAACATCCGCGGTGGCCAATGCCAGGTGCAGGGCGATCCAGGCGTAGAGTATCCGGGTCAGTACTTTTTCGAGCAGGCTGACACCCACCCTCGGCTCCTCCACCCGGTTGCCGTGCGCGCTGCCGCTGCCATCGGTTTGATCCACAAGCCCCCGAGAGACCCGCCAGGCCAATGCCCCGGCGGCGGTCAGCAGGAATACGGACGTAAACACCACCCAGGACGCGACGCCATCGAAAGCCGCATCGACGCCAGTAATGACCCCGTACAGCATGGCGTAGCCGAGAAAAAATCCATAGCCCCACAAGCGGAATGACCGGCCGGGATGGGGCGCATGCCCCTGGAACTGACGCACCGCGGTCAGCCACAGGACGCCCGCCGCCCAGGGCACGAGCAATGCGGCCAGCAGCTTAAGGATCATGTTTGAAAATCATCATGATTGAGACGTCATCCAACGTCCGGGCTCAGTCTTGCAGTTCGTCTCTGCCGTAGGGGCCGGGTTCGTTGCCCCGCATCTTCTGCAGTGCGCGCAAATCGTTTTCCAGCAGCCCGATGCGCTGCACCAGGCGGTTGATTTTGACCTGGTTGCGCGATCGCTCCAGATCCATAACGAGAATCTTGAGCACCAGCAGGATGATGGCCAGCATGAGTGCCAGAACAGGCGCGTAGGCGACGCCAAGATAAACGGCCAGTTCGTCGAATACCCAGGGGAATATGCCCAGTAAGGCAAAGGCGAAGGCGGCGCCCATCCACCACAGGCCATAGCGGGCATGCAGGTGGTCCCGTCGAATCAGCACCAGGATGGTGGCTGCGGTGATGACGCCCAAAATGCCTGTAATCAGTGGAATCAAAGTGTTCAGTCCCGCCAGGTGGCCCGCGCGAGCGTCAGCGGCTCAGCCCAGCCATGATATCAGAGCCTTGCCTTGCGTTGGCGCTTGGTCAGGCTCAATAGCAGGGTGTAGGCCATGTAGAAACCGACCGAGGTCCAGGAGTGGAAAATGCGGGAGATACCGCTGTTGCGGGGCGGCATCTCGACCTCGACGTCCTCGATGTTCAGGCCTTCCCGCTGCAGCATGAACAAAACACCCACATCCTGGTATTCCAGCAGGGTCGCTTCGCGACCCGCCAGCGCCTTGATCGCGCGCCGGTCGTAAACTCTGAACCCCGACGTCAGATCATCCGGCGTCAGGCCTGAGACCCCCTTCATCAATCCCCAGGCTAACTTGCGCAGGCGAGACCCCCGTCGTGTGCAGCAGCCGATGGAAATATCGGCGCGTTTTTCAAGGATGGGCTGCATCATGGCAGGCAAGGAACCTGCCTTATGCTGGCCGTCCGCGTCCATGGTGACAGCGTATTCAAAATTCCTTGAAAGGGCGTAGCGTAGGCCTGCCTGGATTGCGCCCCAGGCCCCGAGTTGAACACTGAGGGGGATGACGATTGCGCCGGCAGAGCGGGCCAGTTCACGGGTGTCGTCGCTGCTGGCGTCATCGACCACGACCACGGGAAAGGCCGTTACCTCGCGCACCTCTGCGATCACACGGCCAATGTCGGATGCCTCATTGTGCGCGGGGATAATGACGATGGTGCGGGGAATCTTCCGGCCGGATCCGGGCGAACGAAGAGAATTCATGCCGTGTTAAGTGTCCTGCTCATGCACCGGATGTAATTTTACGATACACCTGCAGCAAACGCTCTGCCGAGCGTCCAATGGAAAACTCGCGGTCAAGCCGCTCACGCCCCTGGCGGCCCATTTGACAGGCTTGCTCCGGATGGTCGCGCATCCATGCGAGCGCGCGCGCCAGGGCTTCGGTATCTGCCGGGGGAACCTTAATGCCGGTACCACCGTGTTCCACGATCCAGCCCATGCCGGAACCCGGTACATCACTGATCACGGCCGGCCTCGCGTGCAGCATGGCTTCAAGCAGCACCATACCAAAGGCCTCAGTCCGTTCAATGGAGGGCAGGCATACACAGTCGCTGGCCTCGAGCATGGCATGCAGCTGGATATCGGGCAGTTTGCCATGGAGATGTACCTTTCCTTGCAGGTTCAGCGAGTCGGCCAGCCGTTTCAGCTGATCTTCCCGGTCTCCGGTGCCGATGATGTCCACGCGGATATTCTCTTTCAGCAGGCTGGCCGCGCGGATGAGATATTCAAAGCCCTTGTAGTAGGTCAGGCGGCCGATGGCGAGCACTTTGAATCTCGGGTCGGTGCCGTATATCCGCCCCTTTTCGGTCTCCGTTCGTCGCTCTTTCGGGCGGGCATCCAGGCCGAGCGGCACGACGTGGCACTTGTCACGGTGATCCTGCAATGGCTCGCTGTGTTCCAGATAGGCCTGCGAGGTGACGATGACCGCAGCGGCCCGGCGCAGCATGGCTTGCTCCAGGGGCCGGTATAGCCTGTAGAACCGGCGCAGCCAGGGATCATGCGCGGAGGCAACCACATCGGCGTGCCAGTGAATGACCCAGGGGACACGTCGCGTCCTGATCATGATCAGCGCCCAGAAGGCTGAGGGGTTGGGCATGTGAAAGTGAATGATGTCGGGTGTGTACAGGCGCCTCAGCCTGCGCATCAGAACCGGAAACATCGGGCTGAAAGGCGTGTACATGAATTTGAACCAGGTGCCGGCCCGGATCACGTGAAAGGGAATGCCGTCGACCTCGATGATGTCGTCCACGGAACGGGCGGACAGGTCGTGATGGTGCACCACGGCGAAATTGGTGGCTCCCCTTCGGTTGAGCGCAACCATGATGTCGCGCATGTAGTTCTCCACACCCCCGCGGAAAGGTGTAAAAAATTTTCCGATGTGCAGGACCCTGAGCATCAAGGGTGCCAGGCAGGGTCAGCTTGTTTCGCCGGGCATCAGCCCCAGCGCGCGGGCGTGATGATCGAGATGTTCATCGATGAATGACGAGACAAAGAAGTAACTGTGGTCGTATCCCTCGCGCATGCGCAGCGTCAGGGGGTAGTGAGCGGCAATGCATGCCTGCTCCAGTGAGCCGGGTTTCAGTTGCTCGCCCAGCCACTCATCATTGGTCCCCTGGTCGATCAGTACCGGCAGTTTTTCTTCGGCATGATGAACCAGCTGACTGGCATCCCATTGGGACCATTCATTGCGATCCTCCCCCAGGTAACGGCTGAAAGCCTGGATGCCCCAGGGACACCCGGCCGGGTGGCAAATGGGAGAGAAGGCGGACACCGAGCGGTACTTGCCGGGGTTTTTGAAGGCGCAGATCAGGGCCCCATGGCCGCCCATGGAGTGTCCGCTGATGGAGCACTCGCCATTCAAAGGCAGGTGGGTGTTCGCGACCTTCGGCAACTCCTCGGTGACATAGTCGTACATCCGGTAGTGGTTTGCCCACGGCGCTTGTGTTGCGTTCAGATAAAAGCCGGCCCCGGAGCCGAAGTCGTAGCTGTCGTGCTCTCCGGGCAACTCGGTGCCGCGGGGGCTGGTGTCCGGGCAGATGATGGCCAGCCCCAATTCCGCGGCCCGGCGCTGCGCGCCGGCTTTGATCATGAAGTTTTCGTCCGTGCAGGTCAGCCCCGACAGCCACCAGAGTGCCGGCACGGGAGCGGATTCGGCCTGTGGGGGCAAAAACACGCCGAAGATCATGTCGCAGCCCAGTGCATCGCTCGTGTGCCGATAGCGTTTCAGCCATCCGCCAAACGATTTGCATTGTGAAACCTGTTCGATGGAAGACATCGCTTCAGAAAGTCACAACTGAACGTATGCTCTCACCGCCATGCATCAGGTCGAACGCGCGGTTGATGTCCTCGAGCGGCATGCTGTGGGTGACCATCTCGTCGATCCTGATGCCGCCGTCCATGTACTTATCCACGTAACCCGGTAACTCGCTGCGCCCGCGCACGCCGCCGAAAGCGGTGCCGCGCCAAACGCGACCGGTGACCAGCTGGAACGGACGCGTGGCGATTTCCTGGCCTGCACCGGCGACACCGATGATGACCGACTCTCCCCAACCCTTGTGGCAGCACTCCAGTGCTGAACGCATGAGGTCCGTGTTGCCGACGCATTCGAAGGAGTAGTCAACGCCGCCATCGGTCAAATCGACAATCACGTCCTGGATAGGCTGGTCATAGTCCTTCGGGTTGACGAAGTCGGTGGCGCCCAGCATTCGAGCCATCTCGAACTTGTCAGGGTTGACGTCGATGGCCAGAATCCTGCTGGCGCCTGCCATCACCGCGCCCTGGATCACGCTGAGGCCGATTCCGCCCAGCCCGAACACGCCGACGGTGGCGCCCGGCTCGACCTTGGCCGTGTTGAGCACGGCGCCGATTCCGGTGGTGATCCCGCAGCCCAACAGGCAGACCTTGTCCAGGGGCGCTTCCGGATTGATCTTGGCCACTGAAATTTCCGGCATCACCGTGTACTCGGAGAACGTGGAGGTGCCCATATAGTGGTAGATCGGTTTGCCGCCCAGCGAGAAGCGTGTAGTGCCATCCGGCATCAGGCCCTGGCCCTGGGTGGCCCGGATCGCCTGGCAAAGGTTGGTTTTACCGGATGTGCAGAAACTGCATTGGCCGCACTCAGGCGTGTAAAGGGGTATCACGTGATCTCCGGGTTTGAGTCCGGTGACGCCTGCGCCGACTTCCTCGACGATACCGCCGCCTTCATGACCGAGGATTGCGGGAAAAATACCTTCCGGGTCCTCGCCAGACAGGGTGAACGCATCGGTATGACAGACGCCGGTGGCCACGATTCTGACCATGACTTCGCCCGCCTGGGGCGCGGCCACTTCCACTTCCTCGATTTCCAGGGGCTTGCCGGCTTCCCAGGCTACAGCGGCGCGTGATTTCATGGTGTGTCCTCCGATACAGTGGCCAATATTCGTTTCAAGGGGTGATTATATCCCTTCGGTCAGGCGGTACTCGGTTACCCGGTAAAAGCCGCCGAAATATTCCTGGTGCGACACCGTCTCGACTGACTTTCCAAACGGCTCCGCGAGTTGTTGCAGTGACTGCAGCATGTCCTCTTTCCAGAACGGCTCCAGGAAAGGCTCGGCCCGATAGAGGATTCGACGGGCGACGGGTGAGCGGTAAAAGATGTGCTGCCTGGGCAGTTGGGCGTATTCGGTCAGCACCAGCGTGCCGCCGGGGGAAAGGACGCGCATGCACTCACCCAGCACCTTACGCCGGGCATCGGGTGGCAGTTCGTGCAGCAGGAAAAAAATGAGCAGGGTGGAGAAACTGTTGTCCTGGTAGGCCAGGTTTTCCGCGTTCATACGGGTGGCCAGCAGTTTCTCGGGTGGGAACGCCTTGTCTTTGGCGAGTTCCAGTTGCACGGGCACGATGTCGGTGATGTGCAGAGGCTGCGGGTCGAGATGCTCCATGATGCGCGGAGTCAGCCGCCCGTAGACACAGGTGAGCTGAAGCATTCTTCCTTTTGGCGCCACGCGGGCGACGCGCTCGATCGTCGCGCGCTTCAGCGTTTTGTACTGGCCAAACAGGATCGAACTGATGATCACCGGATGGTCGAAAAACCAGGTAAGCCCGCGCCACATGTAGGCCCACCAGAAATGACGTGACAGATAGGAGGGGACCTCTCCCTCAAAATAGCGATAGAAAGCCAAGATCAATCCTTTTTTTAAGCTCAACCGGCGCTTCGTGATCGTCGCCGTGACGTTGGAAACGGGGCAGGGTAACAGATTCCACGACGGAATTGACCCGGCGGAGATCAATATTCAGCCCAGCTTCTCTCTCTCCGCGCCGTGCAGTCCGAGATCGGCCGCGGTTTTGGCCAACACCAGGACAGCCAGCAGGCCCAGGGGGCTACCCATCCACTCGACCATCAGGGCGCCGAGCAGGATGGTGATATGCAGCGCGACGATCCGTCCGTAGGGGCGGAACATCAGCGCGGCCACATTACTGTGCCGGTACTCGCCGCCAAGCAGAAAATTCGTGATGAACGAAAATCCGTGGCTGGCGGTCAACAGTGCGATCGCGACCAGCATGGCCGGCGTGAGCAGATGGAGGGCGTTTGTCAGGCTGGTGGCCTCGCCCTGGCCGACCAAAGCCAGCACGAAGACGCCGTGGGCGTAGCAAAAGCCCCCGTAATGCACCATAAAAAACGGGATAAAGAAGAGTTTGGAAGCATGGTGCGCCCGGCGTGCCCACTGGACCTGGTCGCCGGCTGCGGGAAACCGGTTTCCGCGGATCGAAACCCGTTGCTCGAGCGGCGGCGGGGCGCAGATGAACATTCGCATCACATTGAAGAGGCCGATCATCACGTTTTCGACCCAGTACAGCAACACGATGTCGAAAACCGACCAGTCCCAGGCGATGACCGCTGGTATCAATAGCAGGTTGGTGCATACCAGCACCCAGGCCGATGGGCGCTTGAGCGCCCGGGTCAGCGTTTGGGTGATTCGGTTGACGGTGCTCGTCCCCGGCCAGGCAG
>WTJD01000228.1:0-9968 GCA_011524975.1 Lysobacterales bacterium | reverse complement strand
GCCCGGGTCAGCGTTTGGGTGATTCGGTTGACGGTGCTCGTCCCCGGCCAGGCAGTATGCGGCCCGGCCTAGTGGTGCCCGATGTCCCCTTCCT
Organism: Lysobacterales bacterium; assembly: GCA_011524975.1. GTDB lineage: Bacteria > Pseudomonadota > Gammaproteobacteria > Xanthomonadales > SZUA-36 > WTJD01. The sequence continues at coordinate 9,874 of WTJD01000228.1, read as the reverse complement.
TGAAGAGGTAGTCGCGCAATTCGTGATCGAAGGCCGGATCACGGCGGCGAATCCATTCCAGCACCATGGCCGCGTGCTCTTTCTCTTCATCGCGGTTGTGCGCAAGAATCTGCTTCAGTTCATCATCCTTGCAGGCATCGACCCGCTGGTTGTACCAGTCGACCGCTTCCAGCTCTTCCATCAGGGAGATGATGGCGCGGTGCATATCTCGGGTCTCGTCGCTCAGTTCCTCGATCGGTTCGTGGTAGCCTTCGTTGGCCATCGTAAAACCTCCTCAATTCTCCACTTTGTGCAGGTGCATATCGGTTTGCGGGAACGGAATGCTGCAGCCGGCAGCTTCGAGATCGGCCTTGGCCCGTTCCAGGATATCCGCGCGCGTGGTCCAGTAATCTGCGGTCTTGCACCACGGTCGCACGGCGAAATCGACGCTGCTGGCCCCCAGGTCGACCAGCATGACCACCGGCTCGGGGTCATCGAGCACATTGGGGTGCTCTGAGCAGACGCGGCGGAGAATGTCCTGCGTCAGCTTCAGGTCGTCGTTGTAGCTCACCCCGATGGTCATGTCGATCCGTCGGGTGTCCCGGGCGGTGTAATTGGTGATGGTGCCGGCCGCCACTTGCCCGTTGGGAATGATGATCTGCTTGTTGTCAGGCGTGTTCAGGATGGTGCTGAAAATCCGGACTTCGTTGACCGTGCCGGAAATACCGGCCACCTCAACGAAGTCGCCTTTGGAAAACGGTCGGAACGCCACCAGCATGACGCCGGCCGCAAAGTTGGCCAGCGAATCTTTGAGCGCCAGGCCGACAGCCAGGCCCGCGGCGCCCATGACCGCAACCAGTGAGGTGACAGGCAGGCCCAGTGAATCCAGCGCCGCCAGGATCACGGCGGCCAGCAAGGTGGCGTACACCACGTTGCCGAGGAAATCGACCAGTGTGCCGTCCACTTCACGGCGGTTCAGCAGTTTGCGCAGCGCGCTGGCGATCCAGCGAGCCACCCAGCGCCCAATGATGAATATGACCAGCGCCGCCAGGATCTGCAGTCCCCAGTGGCTCGCAAACGCGAGCAGGTCGGTGTTGGCGAGAAAATCTTTAAAGCGCTCCATGGCAGGCTCTCCCAGGGTTGATGATGCGTCAGGTCAGGTCCGCTCCGGGTTCCAACGCTTTTTCGATCAGATCGGCGAAGGGCGCGATGGAGTTGATCGCGTATTCCAGCTCCCTGACATTCAGCACCGCGTAGGGGACGTTTTCACAGACCTTGATGTAAGGCACGCCGTCCATGTCGCCGACGGCGAGGTATCCAATGCGTTGCATCAGGTTAATCCTCAGGCATTTTTCCGGGTCGAGATCCGCCAGCGGCGCCACGGGCGTCTCGATTCTCAGAAAGCGCCGCCCGTCGGACGTTTTCAGTTCCGCCAGGAACATGCTCTGGATTCGGTCGGAATCCGGAATCTGGCAGTCGAAGCCCAATTGGAACGGTTCGTCCAGGAACAAATCATGGACCGCCATAATCTGTTCCCGAATTTCGGAAAAAGTCTGCATGCTTCTTTCCATCATGAATATCTCCTGTGGCTGCCAGCCTATTTAGGAGCCAGGCGGACCGCGCCGTCCAGGCGAATGGTCTCGCCGTTCAGGTAGCCATTTTCCACGATATGGCCTACGAGTTCAGCAAATTCCTCGGGGCGTCCAAGGCGCTTTGGAAAAGGAATGGAGGCAGCCAGGGACTCCTGAACCTGCTCCGGCATGCCGCCCACCATCGGCGTGTGGAAAATACCGGGCGCAACCGCCATGACACGAACGCCAATGCGCGTGAATTCCCGGGCGATCGGCAGCGTCATGCCAACAATACCTGCTTTGGAAGCGGAATAGGCCGCCTGACCGATCTGACCGTCGAAGGCGGCGACAGAGGCGGTGGATACGATCACGCCGCGCTCACCGTCCGGGCCGGGTGCGTTATGTTCCATGGCCGCTGCCGCGGCTTTGCAGACATTGAATGCGCCCACCAGGTTCACCTGGATGACATGGCTGAAATTGTCCAGCGCCATCGGCGCCTCGCGACCGAGCACCCGGCCTGCGCCGATGATGCCGGCGCAGTTGACGGCCACGTTCAGGGCGCCCATCCATTCGACCGCCTCGGCGACGGCCGTTTGCACGGCGTTTTCGTCGGTCACATCGGTCGCCAGGTAGCGTGCGCTGGCGCCCAGTTCCGAGACGGCCTTTTGCCCTGCCTCGTCATTGATGTCCAGCAAGAGCACCTGTCCGCCGGATCGGACCAGATGCCTGGCGGCGGCCAATCCCAGCCCGGAAACCCCGCCGGTAATCAGTGCTTTGACCTGATCGAGTTGCATCACTTTTCTCCTGATCGATATTCAGGCGAGCCATCGCGAATGGCTTGCTTACATTCTGAAAATTCCATGGGACCCCTTCACGATGGGTGCGTTGGCGGAGATGGAAAGCGCTCGAATGAGCGTTTTTCGTGTGTCCGCGGGGTCGATGATGCCGTCGTCCCAGAGCCTCGCCGAGGCGTAGTAGGGGTGGCCCTGACGCTCGTAAGCGTCACGTACGGGCTGTTTGAACGCCTCTTCATCCTCCTGGGTCCATTGTCCGCCGCGGGCCTCTATGCCGTCGCGCCGGACCGTGGCCAGCACGGACGCGGCTTGCTCACCCCCCATCACGGATATCCTCGCGTTGGGCCACATCCACATCATTCGCGGCTGATAGGCCCGCCCGCACATGGCGTAGTTTCCGGCGCCGAACGAACCGCCAATGATCACGGTGAAAGCCGGCACATGGCTGGTGGCCACGGCCGTCACCATCTTGGCGCCGTCTTTTGCAATGCCGGCGTTCTCGTACGCCGTGCCGACCATGAAGCCCGTAATGTTCTGCAGGAACACCAGGGGGATATTTCTCTTGTTGCAGATTTGGATGAAGTGGGTGCCCTTGAGCGCCGACTCGGAGAAGAGAATACCGTTGTTGGCGACGATGCCCACCGGGAACCCGCCCATGTGGGCAAATCCGCAGACCAGGGTTTTCCCGTAACGCGCTTTAAACTCATGGAATTCACTGCCGTCGACCAGGCGGGCGATCACTTCCTTGACCTTCAGTGGAAAACGCGTGTCTCTGGGCATCACGCCATAGAGATCTTCCGCTGGATACAGCGGTTCAACCGGTTCGCGAAGCTCCAGTTGCTCCGGCCTTACCCGGTTCAGATGGGCGACGGCCTCTCGGGCCAGCTGGAGCGCGTGCGCGTCATTCTCGGCGAAATGATCGGTCACGCCCGAGCGCGTGCAGTGGACTTCCGCGCCGCCGAGCGACTCCGCGTCCGTGATTTCCCCGGTCGCGGCTTTTACCAGTGGCGGGCCGCCCAGGAAGATGGTGCCCTGTTCCTTGACGATGATCGACTCGTCACTCATGGCGGGCACATAGGCGCCGCCGGCAGTGCACGAACCCATCACGACCGCGATCTGGGGAATATTGGCGGCAGACAGCCGGGCCTGGTTGTAGAAAATGCGGCCGAAGTGGTCCCGGTCGGGAAATACTTCGTCCTGCAGCGGCAGGAAGGCGCCGCCGGAATCCACCAGGTAAATGCAGGGCAAGTGGTTCTCCAGGGCGATTTCCTGCGCTCTGAGGTGCTTCTTCACCGTGATGGGAAAGTAGGTGCCGCCCTTGACGGTGGCGTCGTTGACCACCAGCATCACGTCGCGGCCCATGACCCGGCCAATGCCGGTCACGATGCCGCTGCAGGGCGCTTGCCCCTCGTACATGCCGTGCGCGGCCAGGGGTGACAGTTCGAGGAACTCGCTGTCGCGGTCGATCAGCGTGGCGATGCGATCGCGCGGCAGCATCTTGTCCCTCTTCAGGTGCTTGATGCGAGCATCGTCTCCGCCGCCCAGTTTCACCTCATCCAATCGTGCGCGCAGGTCATCGATCAGCTCGCGCATGGCATCGGCGTTGGCAGCGAATTCAGCCCCGCCGGTGTCGATCTGCGTTCCTAAGGTCGCCATCGCGCCGTCAGGCCAGTTCGATGGCGAGGGCGGTGGCCTCGCCGCCGCCGATGCACAGAGCGGCAACGCCTCGAGTCAGGCCGCGCTGGCGCAGGGCGTTGATCAGGGTCACCACGATGCGCGCGCCGGACGCGCCAATGGGATGGCCCAGCGCGCAGGCGCCACCGTTGACGTTGACCTTGGCATGATCGAGTCCGTGTTCTTTCATGGCGGCCATGGTCACCACGGCAAAGGCTTCGTTGATCTCATAGAGATCGACATCGGCCGCGCTCCATCCGCACGCATCCAGCACCTTGGCAATGGCACCCACCGGGGCGGTGGTAAACCAGCCCGGCTCCTGCGAATGAGTCGCGTAGGCCAGCACCCTGGCCAGCGGTGTCAGCCCAAGCTCGGCGGCCCGCTCCGCGCTGGCCAGAACGGCGGCCGCAGCGCCGTCCGATATTTTGGAGGAAGTGGCCGCGGTGACGGTGCCCTCTTTTCTGAATGCCGGGCGCAGGGCGGGGATTTTTTCCAGGTTCATGCGACCCGGCTCCTCGTCCTGCTCCACGACATGCTCTCCGCGCCGGGTTTTCACCGTCACCGGTACAATCTCGGCCGCGAATTCTCCGGATTCAATGGCGCCAGTGGCCCGCCGGGTCGAGGCTATGGTGAAGTCATCCTGTTCCTCGCGGCTGAAAGCATACTTTTCCGCACATCGCTCCGCGAACTCACCCATCATGTGGTTTTCCCACGGGTCTTGAAGACCGTCGAGGAACATGTGATCGAGCACCTCACCGTGGCCCATGCGCATTCCGCCGCGCGCCTTGGGCAGCAGGTAGGGCGCGTTGGTCATTGACTCCATGCCGCCCGCCACCATGGCGTTCGCGCTGCCGGCCGCGATGGCATCGCAGGCCTGCATCAGGGTCTTCATGCCCGACCCGCACATCTTGTTGATGGTGCTGGCGCCTGCCGACAGGGGGATCCCGGCGCCGATGGCGGCCTGCCGGGCGGGTGCCTGGCCCTGGCCCGCGGGCAGGACGCATCCCATCAGCACTTCATCGATGTCACTCGATTCGATGCCGGCCTGATCGACGGCGCCCTTGATGGCCGCGGCGCCCAGCTGGGCGCAGCTCAGCGGGCTGAACTGACCCTGGAAAGACCCGATCGGGGTTCGCTTTGCACCCAGGATAACGATATCTCTATTCAACATTCCAACTCCCTTCGACCCGCTTTGATGACCGGATCCTGATTTCGTAAAAATACGCGCTGAGGGCTGGGCGACATCAGCTGCCGCTGCGAAACAGCTCCCGCCCGATCAGCATGCGTCTGATCTCGTTGGTCCCCGCGCCGATTTCGTATAGCTTGGCGTCACGCAGGATGCGGCCGGCCGGATAATCGTTGATGTACCCGTTGCCGCCCAGTGTCTGGATCGCCTCGAGCGCGATCTGGACGGCATTGCGCGATGCATGCAGCAGGCAGGAAGCCGGATCCATTCTTGAACGGTGACCGCTGTCGAAAGACATTGCCACGTGGTAGGCAAAGGCCCGCGACGATTGCAGGGCGGTGTACATGTCCGCCATCTTCGCCTGTATGACGCCGAGTTCTCCGATGGCCCGGCCAAACTGGCGCCGCTCGCGAGCGTAGGGCAGCACAAGATCCATAGCCGCCTGCATCAGCCCGATGGGGCCGCCCGACAGCACCAGGCGCTCGCTGTCCAGCCCGCTCATCATGATACCGACGCCCTGGTGCGGATGGCCCAGCACTTGCTCCGCGGGTATCTCGCAATCTTCGAAGACCAGTTCGCACGTGTTGGAACCCCGCATACCCAACTTGTCCAGCTTGGGCGAGGTGCTGAATCCCGGCATGCCTTTCTCGACCAGGAATGCCGTGATGGCCTCTTTGCCCGTGTCCGGGTCCGTGGTCTTCATGTAGGTAATGATGACCGCGGCTTCCGGCCCGTTGGTGATCCACATCTTGGCGCCGTTGGCAATCCAGCGTTCACCGGTCCATTTCGCCCGACAGGCCATGGAGCCCACGACGTCAGAACCTGCTCCCGATTCCGACATCGCCAGCGCACCTACCAACTCCCCGCTGCAAAGGCCGGGCAGGTATTTCTCGCGCTGGGCCGCACTGCCGTTGCGGTAGAGGTTATCCATGCACAGGTTGGTATTGGCCCCATAGGAGAGCCCCACCGATCCCGAGGCACGGGATATTTCCTCCATGGCCAGCAGATGCGCGTGGTAGCCGAGTTCGGAACCTCCAAATTCGGCAGGCACGGTCATGCCAAGCAGGCCCAGTTCTCCTAGCTTTGGCCAGAGCGCCTGGGGGAACTGGTTCTCCTGGTCGATCGCGTGCGCTTGCGGTGCGATCTCCTGTTCAGCGAAGCGCTGCACGGTACTGCGCAGCAGTTCAAATTCCTCGGTCAGCGGCCAGGATGGCATCATGACGTTTGCCGGGCTCAACCGGAGTTACGTTCGCGACCGGGGAAGCGATGCGGCTTGCCCATGAACGGCATTTTCAGTTTGCCAAGGATCGCGATGCGTTCTTCGGCCATGCGGTCGGAGGCCTTCCAGCTGGATATGCCGTCACGCTTGGCGATTTTGAAGATCTGGCCGACGTTGTAGTAGATCGTCCTGGTCATGCGGACCGCGCGTTCCTTGCTGTAGCCTTCGAATTCGATCGAAACGTTCATCAGTCCGCCGGCATTGACGGCATAGTCGGGCGCGTAAAGGATGCCGCGCGCTTCCAGGTCGTCACCGCAGGCATCGGTGGCCAGCTGGTTGTTCGCGGCCCCCGCCACGATCTTGAATTTCAACCGCGGCAGCGTGTCCTCGTTGATCACGGCCCCCAGCGCGCAGGGGCTGAAAACATCGGCGTCCACATCGTAGATATCGTCCAGGCCGACAATCTCGGCGCCCATGCTCCGGGCGTCCTCGACGGCAGCTTCATTGATATCGGTGGCGAACACCTTGGCGCCCTCCTCGCGCAACATTTTGATCAGGTAATGGCCCACATGGCCGGCGCCCTGGACGGCGTAGCTGTATTTTCCGATTTCCTCGTCGCCGAACTTGTGCTGCAAGGCCGCCCTGATCCCCTGCACGGTGCCGTGAGCGGTGAACGGCGATGGGTCACCAGAACCCCCATGCACCTGGTGCACGCCCACCACGTTGTTGGTTTCCTGGAATATGAATTCCATGTCGTTGACGTCGATGCCCACATCTTCAGCAGTGATGTAACGTCCGTGCAGCGAGTCGATGAATTTACCGAGTGCGCGGAACAGGGCTTCAGATTTGTCTTTTTGCGGGTCGCCGATGATCACGGCTTTACCGCCGCCCAGGTTGAGCCCGGAGACGGCCGCTTTGTACGTCATGCCCCTGGAGAGCCGCAAGACATCGTTGATGGCCTCCTGCTCGGTCTCGTAGGGCCACATGCGAAGCCCGCCCAGCGCCGGGCCGAGTGTCGTGTCGTGGATGGCAATAATGGCCTTCAGCCCGACATCGGTGTTGTTACAGAAAATGATTTCTTCGTGCCCCGAGCGGGTGATGGTTTCGAATAAACCGGTGGATAGGTCCACCGACGCGCTGTTCTCGGCCGCCACAGGCTGGTCCGCCTGCGGCCCCGGCTGCATGCCATGAGTCATTCTGGTGTCTTCTGCGTTCATTACAGCTTCCCGTTGCTATTGTTATGGACAGACGCACCCCGGAACCAAGGTGGCCCAGGGTCAATTTGAGCGATCACCGCGACCCGAAACAGCGGTCGCAGAGAAGGTAGATGAATAGCTCCTTATTGTAGCTTATTGGGCGCTTGCGATCACCCTGTTGGCGGTCCTCACAAGGCAGCCGCCGGCGCGGCTTGCGGCGACTTTCAGCGGCCATCCATGCCGGCCGGAGCGACGGCTTGCTGTCGGATCCGGCCATAGCGGGCTGGCCTGATTCGAAAAAAAAGGTTGACATCCCTTGTGCATCAATGTGATAACACGACTATGTTGATGCAGTTGTTGCCCATTCCGATCAGTAAAGCCGCGGCCCGGCGGGCCCGTGCGGCCGCTCGCGCGGTGCTGGCGAATGAGCTCAACGTACTGGTACTTGTACTCGGAATCCTTCTGCTTATTGCATACAGCGGGGCAGGGTTGACGACGTAAGACAAACACGCAAGCGACCAGAAACCCCGCAACCGAGAGGAAGCGGGGTTTTTCGTATCTGGGATGGGATAGTTGCATCAGAAACAAGTTGCGGGACAGCCACAGGGCGATGAAAGAGGCGGTGCCGCGCAACTCAACAGCAAAGGTTTACAGAAAATCGAGGAATCAGAACGATGAAACTTCATACCACCAGCGATGTACAGCGTGACGCGCTCGAGGGGCAAACCCTGGCCGTGCTGGGCTACGGCAGCCAGGGCCGCGCGCATGCCAACAACCTGCGGGATTCCGGCTACAACGTGCTGATCGGCGCCCGCCCGGGTGGGCCCACGGCACAGGCCGCAGCGGCGGACGGATTTGATGTGCGCGATTTCAGGGAAGCCGCGGAGGCGGCCCAACTGGTCGCCATGCTGGTGCCCGACATGGCGCAGCCCGCCGTGTTCGAACAGATCAAGGATGTGCTCCAGCCGGGCGACGCGCTGCTGTTTGCCCACGGATTCAATATTCACTTTGGCGCGATCGAGCCGTCTGCTGACAGCGACGTGATCATGGTGGCGCCCAAGTCGCCGGGCGACCTGGTACGCAGGCAATTCCAGGAGGGTCGGGGCGTACCGTGCCTGCGCGCGGTTTACCAGGATGCAACGGGTGAGGCCGCGGACAAGGCGCTGAGCTACGCGCACGCGCTGGGCGGCACCCACGCCGGCGTACTGGACACCACCTTTGCGGAGGAAACCGAAACAGACTTGTTCGGCGAACAGGCCGTGCTGTGCGGCGGCACCGCGCAACTGGTCATGCATGGTTTCGATACCCTGGTGGAGGCCGGTTATCAGCCTGAAGCCGCCTATTTCGAATGCCTGCACGAACTGAAGCTGATCGTGGATCTGCTGTACGAGGGCGGCCTCGACAAAATGTACGAGTTCATTTCCGACACGGCTTCATACGGCGACCTGGTGTCCGGCCCGCGCATACTGGATGACTCCGTAAAACAGCGCATGCAGGAAGTGCTCAAGGACATCCAGGACGGCACCTTCGCCAGGAACTGGATGGATGAGTACGCCAGCGGTTCGGAAAATTACCAGGCCATGCTGAAGGCGCGGCGCGATCACAGGATCGAGCAGGTCGGCAGCCGTTTGCGAGATCGCATGAGCTGGTTGCAAAGCAAATCAAAGGCGCAACAAGCCGCCTGAGGAGTATCGCCATGAGCCTGGCCCAGGAATCCACCGTCGAATTGCGCAGCGGATCGCAGCTGATGATCGAAGCGCTGTTGCGCAATGGTGTTGAACATGTTTTCGGCTATCCGGGCGGCGCCATCATGCCGCTGTACGACGCGCTGGTTGATTCCGGCCTCAAGCACTACCTGTGCCGGCACGAGCAGGGCGCGGCATTCGCGGCCGACGCGTACGGCCGGGTAACCCGTAAGGCGGGCGTGTGCATGGCCACCAGCGGGCCAGGGGCCACCAACCTGGTGACCGGCATCGCCAATGCGTACCTGGATTCCGTTCCGATGGTGATCATCACCGGCCAGGTGCCCAACGCGCTGCAGGGGACTGACGCCTTCCAGGAGGTCGATATTTTCGGGATCACCCTGCCCGTGGTGAAACACAGCTACATCATCCGGGATGTCAGTGAGATTGCCGCCACGGTGGACGAGGCTTTTCACCTTGCGGAGAGTGGCCGGCCCGGTCCGGTGCTGATTGATTTTCCCAAGGACGTCTCGGTGGCCATGCATCAACCGCAGGCGGCTGAGCCTCATGAGC
>WTJD01000047.1 GCA_011524975.1 Lysobacterales bacterium | reverse complement strand
GCCACACCGACCCCGTTGTCGCGGTGACCGGGGCCAACGGCAAAACAACCACGAGCACGCTGATCACCCACATACTGATGGCGGCCGGAAATACAGCCGGGTACGCGGGCTCGCTGGGCGTTTTTGTCGACCAGGAGATGATTCATGCCGGGGACTTTTCCGAGTTTGAAGGACATCGCCACGTGTTCGAGCGCGAAGAGGTGGACATGGCGGTGCTGGAAACTGCCCGCGGTGGCATTCTGACGCGGGGGTTCGCCTTCGACCGATGCGATGTCAGCATCTGCACCAACGTGACGGAGGACCACCTGGGGCCGAAGGGCATCGATACCGTGGATGACATGGCGCAAGTCAAAGCATCCGTGGTGCGGCGCGCGCGGGGTGGTGTGGTGCTTAACGCCGACGATGATTATTGCGCGATGATGGCAGATGACGCCGGGGCGGAGCAGCTGGGCATCATCAGCTCCACCCAATCGCTTTCGGCATTGACGGCGGCCTACCCCACGGCCGCGGCGCACTGCGTCGTGGCGCATCGGGACGGTGTCGAGCAGCTCGTGCTTTATCAGCGCGGGGAGGAAATGTTCACCATGGCCGTGGGGGATATTCCGGCAACCGCCGGCGGGGCAGCGCGTCACAACATCGAAAACGCCATGCAAGCGGCCATGGCCTGCCAGTTTCTCGGCATCGATGCCCATGCCATCACCACGGGCCTGGCCGGCTTCGAGCCCAGCGCCGATACGATCAACGGCCGTCTCAATCATTTTCGGGGACAGACATTTGATGTCATTCTCGACTATGCCCACAACCCGGCGGGGCTCAGGCGCATGGTGGAATTTGTCACTCAGCTGGACGTCCGGGGCCGGCGAATCGCCATCGCCGGCGCACCCGGTGACCGCGGCGAGCAGCAGGCGAAAAACATGATGCGCATCATCGCGCCGCACTACGATCATTTCATTCTGCGGCCCTCCAGTATTTTAAAGGGTTTTCCGGATGTGACCGCCTCAAGCCGGCTTTGCCAGCGTGAGCTGCTCGCACTGGGCTGCCCGCCGGACCGGGTTCACCGGGTGGATGACGCGCGGGGCGCATTGGCGTTTGCCCTTGAGCTGGCCCGCGAGGGCGATCTGCTGGTGGTGCACGCCAGTACACAGCAGCTCGAAATCGCCTGGGAGATGATCACGACATGGCCCGGCAACCCGGCCGTGGAGGAACCCTAAGAAAAGCGTAAACCTGGGGAGAGCGTAAACCTGGGGAAAGCGTAAAAAAACCGTCATGCTCAAAATGATGAGCCAACAACAATGACGACTCACTATACTGGTCGCGTATGAAACGCCGACAGTTCATTTCCGCCACGGGCGGCGCCTTGCTGGCATCCGCGGGCATGCTCTCATGCGCGGCAAAGCCCAAACCGCCGGCAAGCATCAAACTCTTTCTGGGCGGCGATGTCATGACCGGCCGCGGCATCGACCAGGCGTTTCCCATATCCAGCCACCCCAGGCTGTACGAGCAACGCACCGATGACGCCCGGTACTTCGTGGAGCGGGCGGAAGCCTCGTCCGGGGCCTTCACCAGGCCCGTGAGCCATGCCTATCCCTGGGGCGACGCCATGGAAATCTGGTCACAGATGCGCCCGGATGCCCGCATCATCAACCTGGAGACCTCGATCACCCGCCACGACGGGCACTGGCCTGGAAAAGCCATTCATTTCCGCATGCATCCGGACAACGTCCGGTGCCTGAGCGCAGGCGGGATTGACCTGTGCGCGCTGGCCAACAACCACGCGTTGGACTGGGGCCGTCAGGGACTGCGTGAGACGCAGGAGACGCTGGCTGCCGCCGGCATCCGCTTTGCCGGCGCCGGTTCAGACCTGCAACAGGCCGCCAAACCCGCGGTGCTGCCACTGGGTGGAGGGCCAAGGCTGAAAGTGTACTCAATGGCCACTTTTGACTCGGGCATCGAAGAGAAAATGGCCGCGCGGCCCGGATTCCCCGGCGTGTGGTCTATTCCGCGGCTGAGCCCTGACATCACCGCCCCCCTGCTCGAGCGCATCCGCAGTGAGAAGCAGGCCGGGGACATCGTGGTAGCGTCCATCCACTGGGGTGGGAACTGGGGCTACCACATTCCGGCCGATCAAAGGCGCTTTGCCCGGGCGCTGATCGCTGCGGGTGTCGATGTCATTCACGGCCACTCCGCGCACCACCGGAAAGGCATCGAGATCATCGATGGCCGCGCCGTGCTGTATGGCTGCGGCGACCTGATCAATGACTATGAGGGCATCAAGGGTGACATGGGCAGGTTTCGAAACGAGCTGGTGCTCATGTATTTTCTGACGCTGGACGCGAACAGCGGTGCGCTGCAGGAACTGCGCATGCGCCCCATGCGCATCCGGCGTTTTCGGCTCAATCACGCTTCGATTCAGGATGCCGAATGGTTGACCCGCATCATGCACACAGAGGGTCAACGCCTGAACACCGCGGTCTGGCTCGAGGCCGACGGCTGGATGGCTCTGGACTGGGCCGCCTGATGCGGGCCGCGTGATATCGTGATGGCCCGCCCCAAGGTCGCCGTCCGGTCGCTGCAGGCAAGGGACATTCCGCTGATCATTGCCTACTGGGAAACGGCGTCCGAGGCGGACTTCCTGGCCATGGGCATCGATCTGGACGACCTGGCCGTGCTCGATGATCTGCCCCAGCGGCTGCAGCGCCAGCTGGCCCAGCCGCCCGAGCGCCGGGGCGTGGAGGTGCTGCTGGGGCTGGCCGATGGGCAGCCGTTTGGCCATTGCTACGTGAACGCCATCCGTTTTGGCATCGACGCCTGCCTGCATCTGCACGTCTGGCAGGCAGACCAAAGGCGCCTGGGGCTGGGTACGGCCATGGTGGCCGCGGCCATACCGCATTTTTTCGACACCCTGAACCTGCAGCAACTCATCTGTGAGCCGGCAGCCTCTAACCCGGCGCCCAACCGCACGCTGGAAAGGCTGGGCTTTGCATTCGAGCAGTGCTACGAGACGGTGCCGGCGGGCTGGAACTTTCGTCTGCCCGTCAACCGCTGGGTGCTGCAACGCGCCGGCCCGGAGCGCTGACACCGGCGCGGCGAGACGCCCCGCCACAGACGGGCCAATGGACGCCCCATTGGACGCTGCCGAGTGGTCAGCGCAGCGCGCTGCAGGTAATCTCTGGGGATCACGTGAACCGAGGGCCTGGCCATGACCGCACACACCGCCGCTGTTTCACCCCGACGACAGGCCTTCGCGGGCGGTGTCGGCAATGTCCTGGAGTGGTACGACTTTGCCGTCTACGGCTTTCTCGCCCCCGTGATGGCGCCGCTGTTTTTTCCGCAGGAAGATACGCTGTCCGGCCTGATCAACACCTATGGCATTTTTGCTGCCGGCTACCTGATGCGCCCCATCGGCGGCATCATCTTTGGCCACATCGGCGACCGCCTGGGCCGTAAAAAAGCACTGCAGCTGTCCATCGCGATGATGGCGATCCCGACCGTGCTGGTGGGGTTGCTGCCCGTGCATGCCCAGGCCGGCGCGGCGGCCGCCGCGCTGCTGGTGCTGCTGCGGCTTGTCCAGGGCATTTCCGTGGGTGGCGAGCTGATCGGCTCGATGTCCTACCTGGTGGAAACCGCGCCACCCCGGCATCGCGGCCTGGTGGGCAGCTGGTCGGTCTGTGGCGGCGTGGCCGGCATCCTGCTGGGCTCGCTGGTGGCCAGCGTGGTCACCAGCCTGGTGGGTGAGGCGGCCATGAGCGACTGGGGCTGGCGCGTGCCTTTCCTGCTGAGCGCGGTCATCTTCGTGCTGGGCAGCTGGCTGCGACGGTCTCTGGCGGAGTCGCCCGAGTTCGAGGCGGCGGCCGAGAGCGGCGCCACTGAAGGCAACCCGCTGAAAGAGGTGCTGCAGCAACTGCCGCTGCGGGTGCTGCACCTGTCCACCAGCATTCTTTTATTCGCCACCAGTTTCTACCTGCTGTTCGTCTGGATGCCCACCTACCTGACCGATATCGTGCAGCCGCCCGTGGCGCACGCGTTGATGATCAACACCGCGACCATGGCGCTGCTGCTGTTGATGATCCCGCTGGGTGGTCACCTGTCCGATCGATTCGGCAGAAAGCCGGTGATGCTGTGGGCCACGGCCATCATGGGCGTCAGCATTTACCCGCTGTTCCTGGTCATCGACCACGGCGTGATGATCCAGGCGCTGATGATCCAGACGGGCCTGGCCATCCTGATCGGCATGATCCAGGGGCCGCTGCCCGCCTTCATGGTGGAATGCTTCCCCGTGAACAACCGCTACACCGCCATCGGCCTGAGCTACAACATCACCCTGGCCCTGTTTGGCGGCACCGCGCCCATGGTGGCCACCTGGCTGATCAAGGTCACCGGCAACATCGCCTCGCCAGCGCTGTACCTGGCGGTGCTGGCGGTGATCAGCGTGGTGGCCATGGCCACGCTGAAGCCCCTGGAAAGGCCGGCATGAGCTGGGGCCCGCCAGGTTCTTACGCACCTTCATCGATGAGCACAATGGCGCCATGCGCGTTGGCCGCGATGTGTGCCGTGAAGGACGAGCCGTCATGATCCGATCGTTATGGGTGGCGTTGATCACGGCGGCCGCGTGCCTGCCTGCAATCGCCGAGGAGTCGGCCGAGGTCACCCGGGCCTATGGCGTCCATGCCCATGGCCAGATGCACTACCGCATCGCGCGACCTGACACCGCGACCCAAACCCCACTGATGTGCTTGCACATGAGCCCCAGCTCCGGGCGCATCTACCACCAACTGCTTCGCGACATGGGCCGGGATCGTATCGCCATTGCGCCCGATACCCCGGGGTTTGGCGAATCGGATCCGCCGGCGGAACCGCCCGAGATCGCGGATTATGCCCGCGCCAATTTCGGTCTGCTGGACCAACTGGGCATTGAGGGGCCGGTGGATGTCATGGGTTACCACACCGGCTCGCTCACGGCGATGGAGATGGCGCGCCAGCAGCCTGAGCGGATCCGGCGCCTGGTGCTGGTCTCCGCCGCCATGTTCACGCCAGAGGAGTTCGCCCAGATGAAGGTCGAATTCGCGCCCCGCCCCCTGCATGAAGACGGACAGCACCTGGTGGATCTGTGGCTGGAATTGCGCCACTGGCGTGACCCGCAACAGAGCCTGGAGGAGACCCAGTGGAATTTTGCCGAGCACCTGCGGGGTGGCCAGACCGCATGGTGGGGGCACCGCGCAGCCTTCAACTACCCGCGCGGCGACGTGCTGCCTACGCTGACCCAGCCGATACTGGTACTGAACCCGGAGGATGATCTCTACGACTACACCCTGCGGGCCGCGGCCAAGCTTCAGAATGGCCGGGTGCACAACCTGCCCGGCTGGAGCCACGGCTTCCTGGATATCCACACGGCAGAGGTAGCCGCGCTGCTGCGCGGCTTCCTGGACGGCGAATGACCATGCGCCCCCGCGTCATCCGGCAGTTCTGCGACGGCCCCTTTGGGCAGGTCCACGTCCGCCGGGCCGGCGACACCGGCAACAAGCCCGGCCTGGTCTGCCTGCACATGAGCCCCAAGTCCGGGCGCAGTTTTGCCGACATCCTGCCCTACCTGGCCGGCGAGCGCCGGGTGCTGGCCCCGGACAACCCGGGTCATGGCGAATCGGACCTGCCGCCCGCCCAGCCGCCGGTAACGCTGGAAGACTATGCCCGCTCGATGTGGGCGGCGGTCGACCAACTGAGCGAGGGGCCGGTGCACCTGGCCGGCTACCACACCGGCTCGATGGTGGCCGTAGAGGCCGCCAGCCAGCGCCCGGAGCAGGTACTGGGCGTGATCAACATCTCGGCGCCGGTCATGATGCCCGAAGAGGCCCGGCAGGCCACGGAAACCTATGCCCCGCTGCCGATCGATGAAGAGGGCAGCCGCTTCAGCATCATGTGGCAGCGGGTGCTGGCCCACCGCGGGCCCGGCATGACCCTGCAGATGGCAGCCGACTCCTTCGCCGAAAATCTCCGTGCCGGCGATCATTACG
>WTJD01000178.1 GCA_011524975.1 Lysobacterales bacterium | reverse complement strand
AGGTGGGACTGACCGTGGCGAGGGCGAAAAAAGGGCCGCCCACCATGACGGCAAGCGCTGAAAGCGTCCACAGCGTAGGATCCGAGGTGGCCGGTGGATTCCAACCTGCAGGAAAAGCCACCGGCAGTACCATCAAAGGCCAGAGCATCACCAGCAGATACAAGCCGCGATGCCCCGCCCGATTCAGCCAGCGAAGCGACCAGTGGGCGTAACAATACCCGGCCAGCAGCAATAGCTGGAAAAAAACCATGCCCGCGTTCCAGACCGCCGGTGAACCACCCAGACTGGGCAGAAGCATTCGAACCGCGATGGGCTGGATGGCGAACAGCAGGGCTGAGCCCAAAAAGGCGCAAGAGACGAAGATCGCCTGGGTGCCGCCTCGGGGGGCAAATATACCGGGCTGACTCATATTCAGCGCTCCGACTTCAGCACCCGGCTGCCATTCAACTGGGCCTGACCGGGAACTTCTCGCCCAGGTCTTTCAACCCGAACTCGATCAACTCCGCCAGCACATCCGGGTCGATGTCAGCCAGCTTGTTGATGTAAAGGCAGGACTTACCGAGCTTGTGCTTGCCGATTCGCTCGAGGATCGGACCATAATCGCCGTAACCCGGCATGATGTAGATCGTCAAGTTTGCCTTGCGTGGCGAGAAACCCGTGGCCAGGTAATCGCCTTCACGGCCGCTGTCATAGCGGTAGTGATACTCACCGTAACCAACGATGCCGGGGCCCCACATGCGCGGCTGCCAACCGGTCACTTTTCGGAATAACTGGTCCAGGGCCTGCGCATCCTCGCGCTTGCGCTCCGGCTCCAGGCCCGCCAAAAACTGCTCCACGCTGGCCGCAGTGGCGTGCGTCTTAGTGCTGGCTTTACTCATAGGCTCAACAGTCCGTGCCAATTTACGCCCCACCGACGGTTACCCAAGCGGGTCGCATGATGCGACCCGTCCTGGCACGGGGCGACGGGTATCAGGTTGCAGACGACAAGGCTTGGTCCAGATCGGCAATGATGTCCTCGATGTCCTCGATACCGATGCACAAGCGGATCATATCCGGAGTCACCCCTGCCATTTTGAGTTCTTCTTCGGTCAATTGCCTATGCGTCGTGGATGCGGGGTGCGCTGCCAAAGACTTGGCATCACCGATATTCACCAGGCGCTTGAACATCTGTAGCGCGTCATAAAATTTAACGCCAGCGTCAAAGCCACCCTTAATACCAAACGTCAGCAATGCCGAAGGCTTTCCTCCGGTGTACTTTTGAGCAAGATCGTAATAAGGAGAGTCTGGCAAACCGGCAAAACTGACCCAATCAACCGCGGAATGGCCCTGCAGGTATCTGGCCACAGCCAGCGCGTTATCGCAGTGGCGCTCCATCCTTAACGCCAGCGTCTCGATCCCCTGCAAGATGAGGAAAGCATTCATCGGGCTAATGGAGGAACCGGTATTTCGCAGTGGCACTGTTCGGGCGCGCCCGATGAAGGCAGCTGGGCCCAACGCCTCGGTATAAACCACACCGTGGTACGAATCCTCGGGCTCGGTCAGCAAAGGAAAGCGGTCTGCGTGATCGGCCCATGGGAAGTTACCACCGTCGACAATGAGACCGCCCAGCGAATTTCCATGACCGCCCATGTACTTGGTGAGCGAATGCACCACGATATCGGCACCATAGTCGATGCATCGGGTTAGCACCGGCGTAGCCACCGTATTGTCGACGATCAGTGGCACTCCGTGGCCATGAGCCATGTCCGCGATGGCCTCCAGATCAGCGACATTGCCGGCTGGATTGCCGATGGACTCGGCAAACACGGCTGAGGTCTTGTCATCGATCAGTTTTTCCAATTCCTCGGGACTGTCGTCTTTCGCGAAACGGACCTCTATGCCCTGACGCGGAAACTGGTGTGCAAACAGTGTGTAAGTCCCGCCGTACAACATGGGAACGGTAACGATGTTGTTGCCGGCCTGGGCCAGGGTAAGGATTGAGTAATTGATGGCCGCGCTACCCGCGCTGACAGCCAGACCAGCAACGCCTCCCTCCAGTTCAGCAACGCGCTTCTCCAGCACGTCCGCCGTTGGATTCATTATCCGGGTATAGATGTTTCCCGGCACTGCGAGGTTGAACAAGTCCGCCCCGTGCTGGGCGTCATCGAACTCATAAGCCACTGTTTGATAAATGGGTACCGCCACTGAACGGGTCGTGGGGTCGGTTTCGTAACCGGCGTGGATGGCAATGGTTGCGGGTTTCATTTTTGGGTCCTTCCATTCAGTTGTAGATGTGGGAAAGTATAGAACAGCATCTGCGCTGCACGGCTCACTGGATCAACGGTTACTCTCCAGTCTGCGCATGACGTATTCGGCGTGTTGCTTGAGCTGATACAGTTCGTCCGAAAACGAGAGCGGTACCTCGACGGTGCTCAGCTCATCCGACAGCGCGTGGAGCTTGCGACGCTCCTCCTTCAGATCACTGACACCACCCTCAACGATTTTTCTGTCCGTCTCCAGCAAAAACCGGTACCAGCGGTAAATGCGCGCACGCATGCGCCAGCGGTAAACCGGCCCGGCCAGCTTGACCAGGGGCAGGATAATGACCACCAGGGGCACAATGAAAATGACCAGCCGATCCACCAGAGAAGCCGCCCAGAATGGCAGGTACCTGAGCAAAAAGGGCGGACCCGATTCGAAAAAGTGCCTCGCCTCAGGCGTCAAGTCAAAATCGGTGTGCAGGCGGGAGGGAAACTCACCCGGTTTCTCCAGCATGCCGCCGCGCCGCAGGGAGCGCGTAAGCGCCTCCAGCACCAGCGGTGTGAAAGCCGGATGGAAACCATCATTGACCACCAGTGTGGCGGCAGATGCCAGCGTTCGGTGGTCTTCCGGCGGCAGGTTGCGCTCGAGGTCCAGCAGCCCCTCGGAGATCGTGACCGGAGATAGGAAGGGGTGATGGGCGGCATAAGCCGGGCTGCGCCTGATATCGAGGAAACCAACGTCATCCAGGGCGATCAGGCTGCGGATGGTCTCACTGCTGGGCGACACCGTGAAAAACGCGGCATCCACCGCTCCCGAGCCCAGGGCCGCAACGGCCTCCTCTCCGCCGAGATTCAGCAGGGTTGCCTGGTCGCTGGCGTTCAGCCCGTTTTCCCCCATCAGGTATAGGGCCACCGCGCGCGTGCCGCTGCCGGGTTCGCCGATGGCTACCCGCTTCCCTTTGAGACCGCTGATCCTGCCAATCGTGAGATCGCTCCGGTAGAACAGCCAGAGCGGCTCATAGTAGAGGCTGCCGAGACTGTGCAGCTCCGCAGCCCCGGTATCGACCGCACGATCCATCCCGCTTTGTACCAACGCGATGGAAACGTCGCTTCCCGGGTCAGTCAGGCGAGTCAGGTTCTCTCCGGACCCTGCCGTTTCGAGGATTTGCAATTCAATCCCCTGCCTGGCCAGCTCCGTCTTCAGATAATGGCCCACCTCGAAGTAACGGCCCTCGGCCGAACCCGTGGCCATGACGATGATCCGGGGCGGCGCCGGGTCAACAAACTGATACAGCACCACGGCCACGGCGATGATAACCAGCGGCAGCCAGACATTGCTTCGAATAAAACTGACCAGTGATTTCACGCCGACTAGATTAATGGATTGCGGGCAGAGCACAAGCCTGCCCGTCCATGTCACCCCTAAAGCAGGCCGGCGTCAATGAGCCGCTGCCGACATGGCTCGAGGGGAAGAGCAGCGCCGTCTTCGAAGCACCAAACATGCCTGAATCCACCGCCATCATCCCCTATCCGCACGGGTGATTGGGCGCGGCGAGTCACATTCGAGCACATACCCATATCCGAACCTGCGGCGCGCAGTGACGGATCGCTGGCGCAATGGTGAATTTCAAATCCGTCCTGCCGACCGCGGATCCAACTCCGCTGGAAGGACAGGCCGCCGGTGGACACATAACTGTGCTCAACGCCGTGTTCCTGTCCATAGGCATATGGCTTCTCTGATTTCAGCTGTCCATTTCCCCACCACTGCCTCATGGCGCCATCCAGATCTCCATGCACAAAGGTGGATTCGCTGCGCAGCTGACCACCGGGATACCAGGACCGGTTCACGCCATGCATGACGCCCCTGCGGAAATGCGCCTCACTCTGGGCCTGGCCGTCGGGAAAAAAGCTGGTCACCCTGCCGTGCCAGCGGCCCTGTTTCAGGGTTCCGCTGACGTCGCCGGTCACCCGGCCGCTGAAAGGCTGGCCGCTTGTGCGAACCACGTAGACTCCACTCAGTTCGCCCAGCTCCGAAATATCGATTTCCGCCTGCTTGCAAGCCGGCAAATAAAGACAAGCGACGAGACCGCCGATGCGGCATGCCATCGCCATCACTCTGCGGACATGAGTCATGGCTTTACCCGTTACCCGCATGGACATCCGCCAGCGTGCCCGGCTTCTCATCACACATTTGATGGTTGTCCACTGACGGACCATGCTCACTCCCCGGCCGGACGACAATGCTCACCGGCACGCCAAGTGTAACCCCATCGGTTCAACGATGGTTAGGCGACAGATGATTCGGTGGGCCCGCGCCGCGCCTGGGCCCGCCTCAGCGGGCGGCTCCACGCCTTTCCGGGGTCGAATTTGACCTTTGCCCTTTATTTCTTCATCTGCATTGATGAAAATGAGGGTCTTACAACCGCGGCCCGGCCATCCTTCTAACGCGCAAAATACGTTGAATAAAGTCAAGTTCAACCTCAATTTCAACCTGAGACAGGACCTGGTCATCCGGGTTGCCAGGGACACGCTTGGCCAAATCGTCAATCCGTTCAGAAAACCGGACTGGCTGCCGGAGGTCAAAAGCAAAGCCACCTTGAGGGCCGATGTGATCGCGGGCCTGACCGTGGCACTCATCCTGATACCCCAGTCCATGGCGTACGCGCAGTTGGCGGGACTGCCCGCGCACTACGGTCTGTATGCGTCACTCTTGCCGCCCATCATCGCGGCCTTCTTCGGCTCCTCGAGGCAACTGGCGACGGGGCCGGTGGCCATGGTTTCCATTATGACCGCCGCCGCGCTGGCGCCGCTGGCCACTGCCGGTGGTGAGGCCTTTATCGGGTATGCCCTGCTGCTGTCGCTGATGGTGGGTTTGTTTCAACTCATGATGGGCATGTTCAGGCTGGGTGTTTTGCTCAATTTCCTGTCACACCCAGTGGTGCTGGGCTTCGTCAATGCCGCCGCCATCATCATCGCCACCTCTCAGCTCGGCAAGATTTTCGGCGTTGATGTGCCACGGGCGGAACATCATCACCAATTTGTTATCAACGTGATCCGCGAGGCCGCTTCACAAACGCACTGGCCCACGCTGGGCATGGCAATACTTGCTTTCGGCATCATGGTCGGCGTGCGCCGGTGGTATCCCAGGCTTCCCTATGTACTTATTGCCGTGGTTGTCACCACGCTCCTGGCATGGATGATGGGGTTCGCGGAACACCGAACGGTATCGCTCGACCAGATCAACAATCAGACCATTCGAATTTCACTGATGCGCGACGGTCTCCAGGCGCAGCTGATCGAAAGCCAGGAGGAGAAATTCCTGGAGGCGCAGCAAAATTACAGTGCCATGGCGGAAAGCGCCGAGGAGGAGAACGCGGAGCTGATGGCCCTGCGCCAGTCGCTGGAGCAGTCAAGATTTGTGCTGGCCCAGCTAAAAGAGGAAGCGGCGCAGCAGCACGGCGAATTGTATTCCGCAGCCCTTTATTCCATCACGCAGGACGAAAAGACGCTATTTTTCACCCGTGAGGAAATTGAGAAAATCGGCATGGAGGGGGGCAGTCGCTATGGACAGGACTGGCACATCGTGAGCTATGCCAACAACGAGGTAGAGCTCCAGGCGGGTGGCCAGGTCCTTGGGCACGTGCCCAGGGGGCTACCTGGCGCCCGTCTCCCGCAGTTTGACTGGGCCGCGATCAAGCACCTGGTCGGCGCCGCCATCGTTATTTCCATCATCGGCTTCATGGAAGCCATTTCGATCGCGCGCGCCATCGCTTCACAAACGCGACAAAATCTGAACGCAGACCGCGAGCTCATTG
>WTJD01000187.1 GCA_011524975.1 Lysobacterales bacterium | reverse complement strand
AGAGGTAGGGAATGATGCGCACGGCAATGGTGAATCCATCTTTGGCGCCCACCACGAAGACCTCGTAGACCTTGACCTTTTTGGCTGCCATGGCATACAGGGGTATGCCCACCAACAGGCCGGGAATAATGAACTTGGCGAGCCAGTTCAGGCTACCGACCATGCTTTCAATCATGTTCGCGCCCTCCGGTGCTGTCGGCGGCGGGAGCGTAGGCAAAACGCTTTCGTTTTTCGAGGAATTTAACAGCGATGATGGCCGCAATGGTGGAGCACAGCGTGGCCAGGATGGTCGTGATGAATATTTCGCTGGAAACCGCCCCCATCAGGGCCACTACCGTCGCCGGGAGAATGAGCTGAACGCTGGAGGTGTTGATGGCCAGGAACATCACCATGGCGTTGCTGGCGGTGTCCTTGTCCGGATTGAGCGCTTGCAGTTCTTCCATGGCTTTCAGGCCCAGCGGTGTGGCGGCATTGCCCAGGCCCAACATATTGGCCGACATGTTGAGCACGATGGAGCCCATGGCGGGGTGGTCCGGAGGGACGTCCGGAAACAAGCGCACGGTGATCGGACGCAGCGCCCGGGCAATGATACGGATCAATCCGGATTCCTCCGCGATCTTCATGATGCCCAGCCACAAGGCCATGATGCCGATCAGTCCAATGGCGATTTCAACCGACAGCCTGGCCATGTCGATGGCCGCCTGGGTCACCGCTTCGATGCGCCCCGTGAACATGCCGACAATGACGGCGATCGCCATCATTCCAAACCAGATGTAATTGAGCATAGCGTGATTCCTTGCTTGTCAGGTCACGGGCGATGTGGGCAAGTGAATCCAGGCCTCATCGGCTTCCGCCAGCAGTTCCGCTTCGTGGGCCACCGGGATGGTGGCCTGGCAATGACCGTGGCCACAGGGGAAATTGGAAACAATAGGAATATCCAGGTCGCCAAACACATCGAGCACGATGTCGTCCGTGCTCTTGCCAAACGGCGTTTCGCCTTCGTCCATCTCCACCAGCTCGCCCACGATCAGGCCGGCGACCTGATCGAACTTTCCGCAGGCCCTCAGATGCAACAGCATGCGGTCAAAGGCATGAAGCTTTTCACCGATTTCCTCGATGAACAGGATGCGACCCCGGGCATCGATCTGGTCCCTGGTCCCCAGCCTTTCGATGATCAATGAAAGGTTGCCGCCCCACAACTGCCCGGTAGCCTTGCCTGCTCGAAGAACCCGCGGGCGGCAGCCAGGTGTTCCGGCGATTCTGATATCGCTCCGTCCCGACAGGACTGCCTCGAGGGTTTGGAAGTTGTATTCATCACACGGGCGGCCGCAGCTGCTGAGCATGGGGCCGTGAAAGGCGGTCAGCCCGCAGTTCTGGGCGAAACTCAGCAACAGGGCTGTGATATCGCTGTATCCGACGAAGATTTTCGGGTGGGAGCGGATGTCCTCAAAATCGAGCAGTGGCAGTACCCGGTTGACCCCATACCCGCCGCGGGCGCAGATGATGGCGTCAATGGTGGGGTCGCGAAACATGGCCATGATGTCGCGCGCACGCTGTTCCGGGCTGCCCGCGTAGCGAAAGTCGCGCAGGCCCTGTGTTTGTCCGGGCACCAGTTCATAGCCCCGCTGTTCGAACAGGGTTTGCGCGCACACCCATTGCGCGTCGTCCATCCAGTAAGACGGGCTCACGATACCGATCCGGTGACCCCGCTCGAGTCGCCGGGGTTTTATTTGTTCTATCATTGGCTCACGTTTCTCCCTCGGGCCCGGTCATGGTCGGCAGGAAACCCCAACCAGTCAAGCACCTTTCGAAACACGCTGCCTCGGCGGACTTCGACGACCAGATAGCCGCGATGGTCACAGCGCTTGGTTTACCACGGGCTGCCCTGTCGTTTGTCGACTTCGCCGATGGCCGCTGCCATCACTATCGCGCTGACGAGTGGTTTCACGCGGCCAGCACCATCAAGGTGG
Organism: Lysobacterales bacterium; assembly: GCA_011524975.1. Lineage (GTDB taxonomy): Bacteria > Pseudomonadota > Gammaproteobacteria > Xanthomonadales > SZUA-36 > WTJD01. The sequence goes on along the minus strand of WTJD01000187.1, from coordinate 4,116 downwards.
CCATCATGGTGGCACTTTTCGCCCTGGAAGAGGATGGCGAAGTCGGGATGAATTCTGCCATTCGGGTGACCAATGATTTCCATTCCGTCGTCGAAGACGCCCCATTCAGGCTTGAACCCGAGCGGGACAGCTGCCCGGAGCTTTATCGATGGCTCGGTCACGAAGTCGCGGTCGACGCGCTGGTCAGGGACATGATCGTAAGCAGCAGTAACCTGGCCACCAACCTGCTGTTGGCGTCTACGGGCGTGAGCGTTTTGCAGCAGAAGCTGGTTGAGCTGGGGGTCGATGGCGTGGAATTGCGGCGCGGCGTCGAGGATGAGGCGGCTTTTCAGCAGGGCATCATCAATCGCGTCACCGCGCGGGGCCTGCTGCAGCTGTTTACGCACATCTGGCAGGGTGAATGGCCTGGCGCGCGACACCGACAGGACATGCTGGAGATCCTGTTCGAGCAGCGCTTCTCAGACCGTATCCCATCGGGTATACCCGAGGACATTCGCGCTCACACCCGATTCGCCCACAAAACCGGGGAAATTTCCACCGTGGTTCATGATGCCGGCCTGGTCTTTCTGCCCGAACGCATGCCGTATGGCCTGGTCGTGCTGACGGAGACGGGCGGCTCGCCGGAAAACAGCCGGCAGCTGATTCGGGCGCTTTCCCGTCTCGTCTATCGTCAGCGCTTAAAACCCTAGTCCACGCCTGCTACGGTCATATCCTGTGATGGTGCCTGTGGGGCCGGCCTGTGCCCGCTTTGGGCTAGCCGACCCGAACATCGAGCATCTCGAGGTTGCCGACCTCTGTAATGCCCAGGCCGGGCGCGTCGGAGATGGATATCTCCGCCCGGTCGAAGCTGACGCCTGATCTGACCGGGTCCTCAGCGCACAGGACAGGCGCGTCCAGATCGATCATCGTGATCTCGGTCGATTTCGCGGCCGCGACGTGGGCGGCGGCAGCCACGCCGATGCTCGACTCCAACATGCAGCCGATCAAACAGCGGGCACCGCAGACATGGCTGATGTCCGCGACCTTGATGGCGTTGGATATACCACCTGTTTTCATCAGCTTGATATTGATGACATCAGCCGCGCCGCTGTTGATGATGTTCAAGGCTTCCCGCGGGCCGAATGCGCTCTCATCAGCCATCACCGGGGTCTTGACGTTCGCCTTGACCTGTCTCATCCCATCGAGGTCGTTGGCCCCAACCGGTTGCTCCACCCATTCCAGGCGCACGCCTTCCGCCTCAAGGGACCGGATGGCCCGCACGGCCTGCTCGGGCGTCCAGCCCTGGTTGGCATCCAGGCGGATCCTGGCCCGGCCCTGAGCGAGCGCGTAAATCGCCTTGATTCTTTCGACATCCTGGGCGGGATCATCGCCGACCTTGATCTTCAGAGCCTCGAATCCCTGCTCAAGCGCCCGACCCGCGTCTTCCACCATCACCGCGATGTCGTTCACGCTGATGGTCATGTCGGTCATCAGGCGCGTTTTGCCGCCGCCCAGGAGTTGATAGATCGGTGCGTCGCGGAGTTGTCCGTGCAGGTCGTAGAGCGCGATTTCCACGGCCGCCTTGGCGCTGGTATTCCCGGCTGTGGATGCCTGCACCGCGTGCGTCAGTTCATTTAACCGCTCCACGGACGCGCCCAGCAAACGCGGGCCGATTTCTCGCCTGACGGTTTCGATGATGGTTTCGTGGGTCTCGCCCGTGATGGCCGGGGTGGCCGGCGCGCTGCCATATCCGAGTCGGCCGTCGTCCGACGCTACGATGAGCACCACGTCTTCCACCTGGTGCACGGTGCGAAGCGCTGTTTTAAAGGGCGCGTGCAGGGGAGCGCGCAGCATGCCGAATGCGATGGACCTGATTTTCAATGTTGGTTTCCGCTGGTGATTCGCTTAATGGCCCACATGGTGTCGAGGTAGCGGCGGCCTTGCTCGTCTCTCAGGGACAGCAAGGGCGTAACGGACACACCATTGAGAATGCCTTCATACCTGTCTTCATCGCCCGTTCGGAAACTGATGGATGAGGAGGTGTCGTGCAGAACGAAAGGCCGTTCCTTGTGGCTGCCGATATAGATCATGACATGGCCGGGCGAGTAGATCAGGTCGCCCACCGCCAGGTTCCGGATGGCCTCCATTCGTGTCTCCCTGTGATCGTCGGCCCCGAATCGAACGGTGTGGCCCAGCAGACTGCTGACCTGCTGCCGGGTATTCCTGGGAATCAGGATGCCGAAGCTCCTGAAAATTTCTGTCACCAGGCCGGAACAGTCCCGCGAGTTATAGGAGTGACCCCAGCCGTATCTCTCGCCCAGAAATTTGAAACCCTGACGGATGATGTTTTCAGGCGTGTAATCGAGAAACCCGCGTTGCACGTCCTGGGAGCGAGCGATCAGCGCCGTGTGCAAGGTCATCTCACCGCTGTCCCGAACCGGCAGTTGCACGGCATAACTGGTGAACGGGTTCTGGCCATCCACGTTGGGCGAATCGGGTTCGCTATTCGCCAGCGGCAGTCTGAGCCCCATGTCCAGCTGCAGTTCGGAGATGGCAGGACGCCGGGGGTTGTAATTGGTGGTCGCTTTGCTGCCGGTGACAACCAGAAAAGGATCTGCTTTCCCGTAGTCCATCACAGTTTGACGGTCTGCCATGGCGATATGCGATTTTCGCACCCAGGCCGCATAGTTGTATGAGCAAGCGAAATACCAGTTGCCATCCAGGCTCTCGTGCAGAACGGCGACGCCATCCCCCGGGAACAGTCCGTTTTCCTGGAAACGGTCGAGGTCGATCGTTGCTTCATCCTTGTAGGCGGTCAGGGCGCTTGGCCAGGTTCGCATGTCGGTGCGCTGCAGCACCAGCCCGAAACGCACCTCGGTTTGCGTCCGTGGGCCGGGAAGGGCCATGTTGGTCTCGAGCTGACGGTAATCCTGCTTCTCGACGGGGTATCCGTTTGGCAGGTACAGGGGATATTGCGGCGCCTTGCTGATATTCCGGACCATGCCGCTCAGCACGCTCGCGCTCAGATGATCCGGCAGGCTGGCGAGATCGACCAGGCTTGGGTCTTGATTGAACCCACGCTGATTGAATCGGGCAATGGCGGCGGCATCCATCAACGGTGATTTTGGATGCTCCAGGCGATCGATCCAGAAGTCGGCATCCAGATATCGCTCCATCATCTCATCGCTGCGGGGCGGTCGATTCCGGTCGGTTGGATTCATCAGCGCGAGCTTGGGCGCGATGCCGGGTTCAGGAATCCACTTCCCGAGGGGCGGGAGCGGAATCTTCAAGCAGCGGGCCCAATTCGTCCGGGTAGTATTTTTCGATCAACGCGTAGAGCACGGCGGCTGTTTCCGGCGTGATCTCGCCGGTCACTTGCCACGGGACGAAGTGCATCTGGAACGCGCGCAGCACGTTGCGGGTTTGCAGGTCGGATGCTCCGGTCTGTTCGATCTGGTAGCCATAGGTATGCAGCGCCCTCTGCACCTGGAACACGCTCGGCATGTGCATGAAAAACTGATCCCAGTACCTGACGACGGTCTCGTCGTCATACCATGCGCCGTAGCCCAGTTTGTACAGCCGTTGCCATGGAAACCGCGGCCCGGGATCAATCTTTCTCTGCGGCGCAACATCAGAGTGGCCCACGATGTGCGTCGGGTCGACTTCGACATGCCGTTCCTTGAGTTCTGCGAGCAGTTCTACCAGCAGGCGCAGCTGGCCATCATCGAAGTCGGGGTAGAAGCAGATCGTTTCCGCTGGCCAGTCGCTGTACTCTGCCTCGGGCAGATGGGCAGATTCATGGCAATAGGTTCTGTTGACCAACTCAATGCCGATGGAAAGGTTGTTGAGTTGGGTCAGTTCCTTCCAGTAACTGGCGCCCGCGTGCCAGGCGCGCTCTTCATCGTCGACCAGTTGGTAGGTCTGGAGGTTTTCTGCCTCATAGCTTGCGTCACCCGGCTCGGGAATCAGGTAGTGTGAACTCACGGGTCTGTCGGTTCTTTTCGTGAGCACGTGCAGTGATTCGCCAAAGTCGGAGCTGGTGTGATGAATCACGATGACCGCTACGCGGCTGTCCTTGTTTTAGGACGGCGCCTGTACCTTGGCGGTGCCGGCGCAGCCGGTGATCAGGATGAGGGT
>WTJD01000189.1 GCA_011524975.1 Lysobacterales bacterium | reverse complement strand
AATAACAGGTAGAGCACGACGACAAGCAACAGGGAAAAGAACGCGCCCAAAAGCATCGGGGAGAGCCATTCCGGGCGCTCGCTGACGTCCTCGGATCGGTCCTCCAGCGCCACCTGGCGACGCCAGTCAATGCTTTCCAGCGACTGGCGCCATTGTGCGACCCGGGCCGGCCGTTCCTCGGCCTCCAGCCTGAGTCCCATATCGATGACATCGCCCAGACCGCCCAGCCTGGAGGCGTCCAGTTGTGAGGCCACCGTTTCCAGCGGGTCGGGCAGGCCCGAATCAATGGCGCGCAAACGCTCTCCGGCCGAAACCGGCGGCTGCCCGGTCAGGCACCGATAGGCAACGGCGCAAAAACCATAGATGTCGCTGGCCGGGGTCTCTGTTTGTCCAGCCTGTAACCGCTCAGGGGCGTGAAAGGGGTGCGCGGGCAGACTCAGCGGGCCGGCTTCTCCCGGCCTGGTCGCCCGGTGAAATCCGAGCAACACCGCTGGGCCGTCCGTGGGCAGATAAATCTGCTCCGGTGCGATGGACAGGTGCAGCAGGCCCTGGCGGTGGATGGCTTCAGAGGCAGCGGCCAGGGCGCTCAGCAGTTCGCGGGTCGTATCCGGGTCGAGCGAGTCATGGGCCTCCAGGCGCGTTGCCAGCGTCTCGCCGGCAGGCCAATCCAGCAGGCAGTAGGTGGTTCCATTGGCGTCGAACAGGCGCAGTACACGTTCCAGGTTTGGATGGTCCAGTGTGGATAGCAGGCGGCTGGTTGAGCGAAAATCAGCCCGGTCCTGCTCGAATTGCGGTTCGTGGGCCTCGCTGACCGCGCGGAGTTCTCCCTGAGGGTCTCTATGGGTACTGGCTGCCGGCAGGCACTCCCTGAGCAGGAAAGCCCGGCCCAGCGACGGATCCACGACACGGTAGGTGGCCATGAGTTCGTCGACATACTCGACCCGTTCAACCTGGAATTCGGCAATCCGGTCGCCGGGGTTCAGTGCATGGGCGGGTGAGTTCATGATGGCTGGGTATCGCTTTGAGCTGGCGTGAGCTTCAATCCGACCTGTCCCAGCATCAACCGGTCATCGGGGCCAAGGATAAAATGCTCGCCCTCCAGGCATGACACCCCGTTAACCCAGCTGCCGTTGACTGAACCCATATCAGAATAAACCAGTGCTCCGTCGATGAGGCACAACCGCCCATGCATCCGATCGACGGACGCGTCGCTGATCACCAGGTCCGCATGACCGCTGCCCACCAGGACAGTGGACTGCTCCCCGTGCAATGTGAGCGCTACCGTGTCCTCACTGCCGTTGGGTGGCCTGATCCTGACCATCAGGTTCACGGCTGCGGCAACGCGAGGCGCCTCATAGGGCGTTATGGCGTCCGACTCCGGTGCCTCAACCGAGGATGCATGCGCCAAGGGTTTGCGCGATACCCGGCCCAGCCACCAGCCGGCGGCTGCAGCGAGTATCACTGCAAGCAGCCAATCGTTGCCGCTGTCCTGGCGCGTCGGAGCAGGCGAGTGGTCCGGGACCGGCGTATCGTCCTGCGCTGTCTCTTCTGCTGCCAGGCGGGCCACGGGCGAGTCTGCGCCGTCGGGTGTTTCCTCTGGGGCTGTCTGATTGGCCGAACGGTGATCCGCGGCCTGGGCGGGAAAGTTGGCAGATTCCGGCTCGTCGATGTCGAGATCCGGCTCAGCCGGCCTCAGGTTGGCCGGATCCAGGATTTGCGGACCTTCGCCGCTGTCCTGCTCGGGCACAGGTGAGGTTTGCGCCACCGCGGGAGCGCGTTCACAACTGCCCGTGTCCGCGTTGACGCCCAAAGCGCTCAGCGCGTCTTTCAAGGCCGGTGACCAGGTTACCCGAGGGTCGCCGTCACGCTGCATGGAGGTCTCCCCGTCTGTGATGACCGCTCCGGCCAGCAGTCCGCAGCGGTTGACCAGCGCGCCGTTGAGGTTGGGCAGCGGTGTGTTTGTTGAGATCGCAGGCCCGCTTTCCAGGAGGACAATATTCACGGTTTCTCTGAGCGGGGGTGAGCCGGCGGCCAGTTCTTCCGCGGTGGGAAACGCCATGAAGGTCACTCGCTCTCCCTCCGCGGGCCCGGTAGCGGACAGCCTGAAATGCGCGCGTTGCAATCCATCGGCTGCGACCACCGCCCATCCGGCCTGCGCGGACCGGGCTTCCGTCCGGGTGGCAATCGCATTGCGGTCTAGGCTGGTGCCGCCATCGAGCAAGACGATGTCATCACCGCGGCCGACAAAGTCCGCGGGCAGAAGTACCTGGCCGGATGGTGAGACCACCAGACCGGTGGCGGGCCGGGCGTGGGTGTCGGAAAGGATGTTCAATGCGAGCACGACGGGGTCAGCCAGCGGTTCCTGAGCCGTGACCGGCGCCGAGACCACCATCAGCAACAGCGTAAGGATCAGACGCACTGCGTGCCCCGCGGATGACCGGCAAGCCATCAACGGCTGTAAAGGCGGTTGATGAGGTTGTCCAGGCAGTACTGTCCGGCGCGGTTCAGGGTGTTTTCCTCGCGGCCCTGGATAATGTTTTGCAGAAATACCAGTATCGAGGCCATGACCAGAGCCAGCAGCGTGGTGCTGAATGCCACGCCCAGCCGCTGGGTGACCTCGTACAGCATTTCCGGGCTTTCCACATTGGCGCGATCGCCCGCAAAATTCAGGGCGAGCATAATACCCACGACGGTGCCTATGAAACCCAGAGACGGGATCAGCCAGGTGATGTAGCGAATGATGTTGTAGCGCAGGTCGAGCTCGTGCAGGAACAACTCCAGGCTGGAGTTCAACAGCGCGTTGGCTTGATCCACAGAGTGACTGAGATTGAAATTCAATACGCAGCGCTCGATCAGCCTTGGCAAAAAGCACACCTCCCGATACCGGCTGTTCCTGACCTTTTTGAAGATCGGGGTCATGTCGTCGCCGGGTCGCAGCACGGTGGATCTGTCCGTGGGCAGGTATTCGCGCTTGAGCTGCGATTCTTCGATCCGGCCTGCGTGCCAGCGGATGGAGAGTTCGCCAAGGCCGGCAAAAAAAGCCAGCCACAGCACGTTCTGTACGGTGAACGGCCATGACACGCGGTTGATGTCGAGCAGTATCGAGGCGGCGCCCGGCGGCAGGACCCTGGCCATGAAAGCGATCATGATGACGGCGGCGGTCAAGCTGATGGCAAGTGCGATGATTCTTTTCATATCACTGATTCCCGCGGTGCTGATCAGTTCTCAATGTGGCCCGTATCCGGGTTTCTGCGCGGCGTTGAGCCCGTGCCGGATTGGGGTTCGGGCGTCCTGGGGCTGAAGCTTCCGGTGCCCGGTGGAGCCTTGCGGTGATGGAGTCGCGCGCCGTCGGAAGGCTCGAACAGCCCCGTCAGCTCCGACAAGCCGACGTCGAGTTCCCCAAGGCGCACCCGATCGTCGACGCACAGGCTGAATCGCCTGGCCGGTATGGTCTGCCCGCCATGAATCAGGAACACCGGCGCGTGGCCGTGACTGGGGACGAACAGCGTGCCATCCGGGGCCAGGTCGATGTAAGCGTGGCGGGCAGCAACGGAGGGGTGGTCAAACACCCCGTCATTGTCCTCGCTCCGTCCGATGGTTTTCCTGTTCATGATGGCTCCCTTGGCTGGCAACCGGGCTGCCTCATCCTCGCGGCAGGGCAGTTTAGCAAATGAAACCGCTGTGTTGCGCTTGCTGTTTTCATTGTGCCAACGCCAGAAAATCGCCGTTGTTCGCGGCCGCCAGGCGTTCCATGAATTCGACCGTGCCGCGATACCTGAAGTACTCACCGATGGTCACGGCGTGGATCTCGGTCGAAAGATCGTTGAGCAGGGTGATCTCCTGCACCAGGCTGGCTGGCGGCAGGTTGCGGTTGAAGGCCGGGTTGGGCAATCCGTCACTCAGCAGAATGACGGCGTCGGCCGTGGTCTGAAACGCTTGCTGAAACGCCGAGAACAAAGACGAACCCCCGCCAAACTCTCCCTCCAGGTCGTTGATGAAGCGGCGTGCCCCGGCAAAACTTGCGGGACTCATCACCACCAGATCGCCGCCCTCCGGCCATTGCAGGTAGCGCGCACCCGAATCCAACTGTTGAAAGCCGAGAATGCCGAACTGGTATCCCGGGCCCAGTGATTCGAGCGCGCGCAGGATCGTGCGCTGCACCAGCGCCTCGTGCTCACCGAGGAAACGGTTCATATCGACCATGATGAGAATACGCGTGGCGTCCGTCTTGAGGCCCAGGAAGCGAAAGGTCACCCGGTTGCTGCCGGTGTCCTCGGGCGTGTCCTCCAGCGTTGGCGGCGGCGGAGGCGGTCGCTCGCGGCTGGCCTGCAGCGTCGCGTTGACGGTTTCCAGTTCGGCGGCCACGATATCGCGTTCCGCCTGTAGCTGCAGGGCCAGTGTCTGGGCGGACTGCAGCGCGCTGCGCGTGTCATCGGCCCCCTCGGTGCGCTCGTTGAGCAAGGCCATGGATTCAGCGGCCAGGGATTCCAGGTAAGCCAAATGACCCTCGAGGCGGACTTCTTTCTGGTAATCCGGCATCAGGATGATGGTGATGACCAGAAACGCGCCCATGGCGGAGGCAAACAGGTCGACCGCGGACAGCGAGTAAACGCCTGAGCGGCGCAGGCGCGATCTCATCGGGATACGCCCACAAAATCGCCGCCATTGAGCCGGGCCAGGGTTTGCATGAACAGCACCAGGTTACGGTTGTGCGTGTAGTCGCCAATGGCGACCGTGTGAATTTCCGTCTGTCTGAACTGGTTGAGGCCGGTGATGTCTTCGATGATGAAGCCGGGCGGTGTGTTGGGTTCGCCATCGCTCATCAGGATGATCGAGCGGGCCGGATATTCAAGGGCGGACTGTAACGCGAAATGCGTGGGTGTTGACCCGACGAATTTGCGGGTCAGGGAGCGCGCGTATTCGCGGGCCTGGGTCAGATTCTCCGGGGTGGCGCGCATCAGGGATCCGTCGCCAGGGAAGCGCCACAGTGTGGGCATGGGGTTGCCCTGGTACCCCACAAAAGCGAACTGGTTGGTGTCGTCCAGCGGCTCGAGTATGTCGATGATGGAGCGCAGCATGAGGTCGGAGAAGTTGATCATGCTGCCGGACATGTCGATGACGATCACGAAAGACTTCGACTCGGTCGCCAGGCCGAGGATGGAGAATTCAACGCCATCGGTGACCGCTTCGGGCTGCGCCTCGATATCCGAGTCCGGTTCGGGGATCAGCACCTCCCGTTCGCTCAGTTGGGTCAGCCGGTCGGCCAGGCGCTCTTTGAGCACAGCAATGTCTTGCTGCATGCCTTCGTTGGCACGGTCCAGGCGCTCGATCTCGCTTTGCATGCGGTCACTGTCCGCCAGCAGTGACTCGGTGGCGCCATCAGCCTGCCGGCGAAGCTGCATGATGGCTTCGGAACGCGAAAACGCCTCGTCTCGGCCTGCATTGCGATAATACGGAAAGAGCAGCATCACCAGCAGGATGAATGCGCCGAGCGCAGAGGCGAACAAATCGATCGCGGACGTGGAAAAGACGGCCGTGTCACGCTCCGGTATCTTCAATCTTATTCCATCCTCTTTGCCGTGTTAGCGTTGACAGCCGGGCCGCTGTGCGCGTTCAATGCCTCGGGTCGACAGGAACATGCCGCCCATTACGAAGACCCAGCATCACACTATGACCTTGCCGGGAAGCACAAGTTTACTGGATCACCGGCTGGCCCGCGCGGTCAGGGTTTCCATTCCGCCCGCCCCAGAGCATGTCTCAGCGCACTGCTCGCCGCGCCGCGCGAGCGCTGTCGCGGGCGTCATACGCGAAGCATTCTCATGAAGAACGACCGCATCCGGATGATCATGGGCCTGGTGCCGTGGCTGATGCTGTTGGCCTGGTCACCGCTGGCGGCCCAGGTGGATACCGAAACCGGCTATCTGCAGGAGTACTTCGTCAGGCAGGAAGCGAATGAACCCCTGGTGATTCGCGTACAGCCCTTCGAGGCCGAATTTGTCGTCAGGATCACCGGTCCAGACGGCGAGTTGCTCAGGGAATCGTCGCTTCCGGGCAACAGAACACTGCCGCTTTATCTCTATCTACCGGCTACAGACAAGGAG
>WTJD01000250.1:11429-19639 GCA_011524975.1 Lysobacterales bacterium | reverse complement strand
GTGAGCCCGCAGGGCGAGTCTCAAGGATGAGACGAGTAAATCCTCTCGATCCCCTTACGGGATCTCAAGAGACCATTTGTGAGGGTTGCCGATTCTTGACCACATCGTCCACAGCATCCAATAGATCCGCTTCATCGAACGGTTTTTCCAGCGTCGCCGCCGCGCCCACCGCTTCCGCGAGTTCCAGGTACTCTGCCCCGGCAATGCGGCCACCTCCTGAGATGGCAATAACGGGCAGTTCGTTATCATAGTGACGAACTTGCCGGATGACCTCGATGCCATCCATTTCGGGCATGATAATGTCGGTCACAATGACATCGGGCTTGAAAGAGGCAATGTGGTCGAACACTTCTTTGCCCGTGTTGCTCGCCACGACCTCGTGGCCCCCGTTTTTGAGAAACTGCGCCAAAACGGTGCAAACAATTTCATGGTCTTCCAAGAGCAATACGCGCGCCATCGAATTATTCCTTGCGTGACGGGAGAAACGCGGATGACATTCCGTCTCGGAGCGCCAGCCGATGGCCGCCTAACCCGTGCACTGTCCCTGATTACTTCACGTCCCCGTTTGAAGTGTAACACTGAATGGAAATTTTTTTGGCGTGGATCATGAGCTATGCACAGGCGAGCGCTCCGATCCCAAACCGATGAGATAAGAGCCCGATATCGCCGAGGGTTTGGGTGGGATCGCCGTTAGCGCTTAAGCACCTGCAAGACCTGCTCCAGCTCCATTCGCACCTGCCGAATGATTTGCTGGCTGCGGTTAAGATCATCGTGCGCCTCGTCACCTTCCAGCTGCTGGCGGGCGCCGCCGATGGTGAAACCCTGCTCATACAGCAGGCTGCGGATTTGGCGAATCATGATCACGTCGCCCCGCTGGTAATAACGCCGATTACCTCTTCTTTTGACCGGCTTGAGCTGTTCAAACTCCTGTTCCCAATACCTCAGAACATGCGGCTTGACCCCGCAGAGCTCGCTGACTTCGCCAATCGTAAAGTACCTTTTCGCCGGAATGGGCGGCAGGTTTTTCTCAATCCCCGGATCCAACATATGCTTCTACCCTGGCACGCAGTTTTTGCCCGGGCCTGAACGTCACTACCCGGCGGGCGGAAATGGGTATTTCCTCGCCGGTTTTAGGGTTTCTGCCGGGACGTTGATCTTTATCGCGCAGCTGGAAATTTCCAAAACCTGACAGCTTGACGTTCTCTCCGCCTTCGAGCGCTTCTCTGATCGCTTCGAAATAAGCGTCTACAAATTCTTTCGCCTCGCGCTTGTTCAGGCCAACTTCATCGAACAAACGGTTGGCGAGATCTGCCTTGGTCAATGCCATTTCTAACCTCTGTGCTGTGCTTCCAGTCGCGACTCCATGGCCTGGATGACACCATCCACGATGGGATCGACGACTTCGTCTGTAAGAGTGCAGGAAACGTCCTGTAAAATCAAGCCAATAGCTATACTTTTATAACCAGATTCAACATTTTGGCCAGAAAATACATCGAATATCACCAAATCGGCCAGCAAAGCCCCGGTCATATCCGTGACACAATCCCTTATTTCCCGATAGTTTACACCCACCGGGACGATAAAAGCCAAGTCCCGTCTCACCGACGGATAACGTGAAATATTTTTCGCGTTTGGTATTTCGCGTTTTAAAATGCATTCATTAGCCATTTCAAAGCCGAACACGGTGGCTTTAATGCCCATTTCTCGCAGAACCTGCGGATGAATGGCTCCAATCCAGCCCGCCTCCTCACCGGACACCAACACCCTGGCCGCCTGGCCGGGGTGCAGAAAAGGCAGGTCACAGGCTTCAAAAGCCACATCACCTGTCTTATCGCCACGCAACTGTATGACCCGTTCCAGATCGTTCTTTAGATCGAAGAAGTCCATGGGCCGCTGCCCGGTGCCCCATTGCTCCGGCAAGGCGCTACCGCAGGCAACCGCCCCGGTGCGTTCGCTTTCAGTCAGCGATTCCTGCTGATGAAACACCCTGCCCGTTTCAAACAGACGAACCCGGTCATGCTGTCTGCGCAGATTGCGTCCCAAGGCAGATAACAATCCCGGCAGCAGAGATGTTCGCATCACGTCCATATCGGAGGAGATCGGATTGGCCAATGGCAGCACATGTTGATCCATGTGGACGGCACGCAAGAGTGCCCGATCAACGAAGCTGTAAGTCACCGCTTCCTGATAACCGCCAGCGCACAGGGCCTGTCGAAGCTGGTTCAAGGGAACCGCACGCTCGCTGATGGGGCGCAGACGTAGTTCACCGGCCGGCGCGGTTGCGGGTAAGCGGTCATAGCCATGGATACGCGCAACTTCCTCAATCAGATCTTCTTCAATTTCGATATCGAACCGGCTGGATGGCGCGGTGATGCTCCATCCCTGCTCGTCACCCGTGACCCGCATACCAAGCCGGTCGAGAATCTGCAGCACCTCATCGGGCTGTAAATCACTACCCAGCACCCGGTTCAGCCGCGCCAGGCGCAGGGGCACCGCGCACCGGCTGGGCAGATGCTCTGCTGACTCACTGATCGTGACAGGCCCGGCCTCACCGCCGGTTATACCAATGAGAAGCTCGGTGTAACGCTCCACTGCCCTGACCTGACCCTCGGGGTCCACACCTCGTTCGAAACGATGCGCGGCATCGGTTGCCATACCCAGCCCCCGTGCCTTGCCTGCAATGGTCGCAGGGGCGAACCAGGCGCTCTCGAGAAACACGTTGCGTGTTTCTCCGGTCACGCCCGTATCCAGACCACCCATGACGCCAGCCAGGGCGACGGGGCCGGACTCATCGCAGATGGCCAGCAGTTCGGGATTGAGTTCGATTTCTTTCTCGTCCAACAGAACCAGTTTTTCTCCATCACGGCCACGCCGAACGGAAACACCGCCTTGCAGCTTGTCCAGATCAAAAGCGTGCATGGGCTGACCCAATTCCAGCAAAACGTAGTTGGTGCAATCCACCGATGCGCTGATGCTTCGCAGGCCGCAACGGCGCAACGCTTCCTGCATCCACAGTGGCGTCGGCGCGTTGGGGTCGATCCCGCGGATAACACGCCCCACATAGCGTGGGCAATCCGCAGGCGCCTCGAGTTCGACCGGCACATGATCTTCGATGCTGGATTCCACCGGCTGAATGTCGAGCGGAGTGTAGCGGGCATCGCAGATGGCCGACACATCCCTGGCCAGGCCCGAGATCCCCAGGCAATCGGCCCGGTTCGGCGTCAGATCCAGCTCAATCGCGTGATCGTCCAGGTCCAGAAACTCGCGGAAGTCATGTCCAACCGTGGCATCGAGGGGCAATTCCATCAAGCCGCTGTGGTCATCTGAGAGGCCCAATTCACGCGCCGAGCAAGCCATGCCGAATGACTCGGTTCCGCGCAGCTTGGCTTTCTTGATCTTGAAACCTTCACCCAGAACAGCGCCCACCTGAGCGAAGGGAATTTTGATGCCCGGCCTGGCGTTTGGCGCGCCGCAAACGACCTGCAACGGTTCGTCACCGCCGTCGTCGACGCGGCAGACCTGCAACTTGTCCGCATTCGGGTGCGGGCCGCAGTCAATGATTTCACCCACAACCACACCGCTGAAGTCCGCGGCCACCGGTTCCACGGCGTCCACTTCAAGACCGGCGTGCGTCAGTTCAGCTGCCAGCGAATCAGCATCGCCTTCGATACTGACCCATTGCTTCAACCAGTTCACACTGAATCGCATCGCCCTCTCCTACCTGAACTGCCGCAGGAACTGCAGGTCATTGTCGAAAAACTGTCTCAGGTCGGTCACGCCGTAGCGCAGCATGGCGAGTCGTTCGACACCCATTCCAAAGGCATAGCCGATGTACTGTTCGCTATCCACTTCGCAGGCTTTGAGCACGTTGGGGTGAACCATGCCGCAGCCCAGGATCTCCAGCCAACCGGGATCACTTCCGTCGTCCTTGTGCCAGGCGATGTCCACCTCAGCCGAAGGCTCGGTGAACGGAAAGTATGATGGCCGAAAACGCATATCGAGGTCGGCCTCGAAAAAAGCGTTGACGAAGGTTTGGAGCACCCCTTTCAGATCTGCCATGGTGACCTGCTCGCCCACCAGCAGGCCCTCGACCTGGTGAAACATGGGCGAATGGGTCTGATCGTAATCACTGCGATACACCTTGCCCGGCGCGATGATCCGAATCGGCGCACCCTGTTTTTGCATCTCCCGGATTTGCACCGGCGATGTATGGGTACGCAACAGGCGACCATCGCCAAAATAGAAGGTATCGTGCATGGCGCGCGCGGGGTGATGCGCCGGAAAATTCAGTGACTCGAAATTGTAGTAGTCATCTTCGACCTCGGGGCCGGTGGCCACTTCGAAACCCAGATGGCCGAAAATCTCGATGATGCGCTGCATGGCGCGTGTAATGGGGTGAACGCCGCCCCGCGCCTGACCACGCCCGGGCAGCGTGACGTCAACCCGCTCCTCAGCGAGCCTGACGGCCATCTGCTCGGTTTCAATCTCAGCCCGTCGCGCGTTAACCATGTCGATGACTTCCGACTTGGCCCGGTTGACCGCCTGTCCAAAGTCGCGACGCTCCTCCGGCTCCATACCGCCCAGTGACTTGAGCAGTGCCGTGATCTCACCCTTCTTGCCCAGGTACTGCACGCGCGCGGCATCCAGTTCACGGGCATCCGTGCTGGCCGCGATGGCCTCCTGGGCCGCTTTGAGCAATTGTTTGACTGAATCCACCATAACGATCCATAAAAAAGAGGGAAGAGCAAAGACCCTTCCCTCCGTTATCCCCTGGCCGGCTCATCAAGCCGGCGCGAATGGCCTGCCCGGTCAAGCCGGGCAAGCGGGTCAACCCAGGCTGGCCTTGGCTTTTTCCGCCAATGCGCCAAAGGCGGCGGGATCGTGCACCGCCAGGTCCGCCAGGACCTTACGATCGATCTCGATATCCGCCTTGTTCAGACCATCCATGAAACGGCTGTAAGACAGGCCGCACTCGCGGGCGGCGGCGTTGATGCGGACAATCCACAATTGCCGGAACTGACGTTTGCGCTGACGCCGGTCACGGTAGGAATATTGTCCCGCCTTGATGACCGCCTGCTTGGCGACGCGATAAACCTTTCTGCGCGCGCCGTAATAGCCTTTGGCTTCCTTTAGAACTTTCTTGTGCCGGGCCCTTGCCTGGACACCGCGTTTTACTCGTGCCATTTTCCTGTCCCTCCTTTAGCTGTAAGGCAGCATGCGTTTGACGGCTTTCTTGTCCGCGGAATCGATCATGTCGGTTCCACGCAAGCCCCGCTTACGCTTCTGATCTTTCTTGGTCAGGATATGACTGTGAAAGGCGTGACCACGTTTGAAGCCGCCTGAAGCGGTTTTCTTGAAACGTTTGGCCGCGCCCCGGTTGGTTTTCAACTTGGGCATGGTTATCTCCTTGGGCCCTTTTCGGGCCTTTTCATGTCACGCTATCCAAGCGGCCGCACGCGGCACTTTCCTTCCTGCTCGGTAACGCTTCTTCAAAACCACAGGCTCCTGCCTGCGGCGTCTAAAACTCAAGCCCGCTTCGGGCTGACCAGCATCACCATCTGCCGGCCTTCCATTCGCGGAAACTGTTCCACCACGACTTCCTCGGCCAGTGAATCCCTGATCCGTTCCAGCATGGCTACGCCCAACTCCTGGTGGGCCATCTCACGTCCGCGAAACCGCAGCGTGATCTTAACTTTGTCGCCTTCATCAATAAAACGACGCACGTTCCGCATCTTGACCTGGTAATCCGCCTCTTCGGTACCGGGCCGGAATTTCACTTCCTTTACATGCGTCACTTTTTGTTTTTTCTTGGCGGCCTGCGCCTTTTTGGCCAGCTCGAATCGGTATTTGCCGTAATCCATGATGCGGCAGACTGGCGGCTCGGCATTTGGGGCAATCTCGACCAGATCATGCCCGCTCTCCCCAGCCATCTCCAACGCGGCGGGGGTAGACATCACGCCGACCTGCTCACCCTCAAGGTCGATGACCCTGACCTGCGGCGCGATGATGTCTTCATTACGCCGCGTCTCTTTTTGAACTGCGATGTGCTGTTCCTCCCGTTAACTGACGGTTTGCCCCCGCAGGCCCACACGCTCTGCGAGGAGTTCCGAGAAGGCATCCAGACTCATACTGCCCAGGTTTTCGCCTTCCCGTGACCTTACGGCAACAGTGCCCTCCTCGACCTCTCGATCGCCTACAACCAGTAAGTAGGGAACCCTGCGTAAGGTGTGCTCGCGGATTTTAAAGCCGATCTTCTCGTTTCTCAAGTCCAAATCCACTCGGAAGCCTTGATTTTCAAGGAATTGAGCAATTTCTCGGCCGCGTTCGTCCTGTCGGTCGGTGATATTGAGCACCACGGCCTGTACAGGCGCCAGCCAAGGGGGCATCCAACCGCCATAATTCTCAATCAGGATGCCAATGAAACGCTCCAGCGAACCCAGGATAGCCCGGTGCAGCATGACCGGCGTCTGCTTGGAGCTGTCCTCTGCAATGTAGTGCGCGCCGAGGCGCTGCGGCATGTTGAAATCCAGCTGCAGCGTGCCGCATTGCCACACGCGCCCGATGGTGTCACGCAACGAGAAATCGATCTTCGGACCGTAAAAGGCGCCGTCGCCCGGGTTTAACTGGTACTCGATGTCCGCGGCCGCCAGGGCCTCGGCCAGGGCTTGTTCAGCCTGGTCCCACAGGGCGTCATCGCCAATGCGCCGTTCAGGCCGCGTCGAGAGTTCGATCATGACGTCTTCAAAACCGAAATCCTTGTAGACGCTGTAGAGCAGTTCGATGAAGGCCGTGGCCTCGGACTGGATCTGCTCCGGCGTACAGAAAATATGCGCGTCGTCCTGGGTGAAGCCACGCACGCGCATCAGCCCGTGCAAGGCGCCGGACGCCTCGTTGCGGTGACAGGAACCGAACTCAGCCATGCGCAACGGCAGGTCACGGTAGCTGTGCAGCCCCTGGTTGTAGACCTGCACATGGCAGGGGCAATTCATCGGCTTGATGGCGTAATTGCGGTTCTCGGAATCCGTCAGGAACATGTTTTCCAGGTATTTGTCGGCATGCCCCGACCGCTCCCAAAGAGAAAGGTCGACGATTTGCGGGGTGTTCACCTCCTGGTAACCGGCCCCGCGCAAGCGCTGGCGGATGTAGTTCTGCACCTCGACATAGATCTTCCAGCCGTGGTCATGCCAGAACACCAACCCGGGCGCCTCTTCCTGAAAATGAAACAGGTCCAGTTGCTTGCCGACCTTGCGGTGATCGCGTTTCTCCGCTTCTTCCAGGCGTCTCAGATAAGCCTTGAGGTCTTTCTTGTTGGCCCAGGCCGTGCCGTAAATACGCTGAAGCATTTCATTGTCGCTGTTGCCGCGCCAGTAGGCGCCGGCCAGCTTGGTCAGCTTGAATGAGCCCAGGTGTGCCGTGTTGGGCACGTGCGGGCCGCGACACAGGTCGATCCAGCCGCCCTGGCCGTAAAGTGACAATTCCTCGTCACCCGGTATATCTTCGATGATCTTTGCCTTGTACTCCTCGCCCATATCGCGGAAGAAAGATACGGCCTGCTCCCTGCCCTTGACGGAGCGCTGCACAGGCAGCACCTCGGAAACGATCTTCTGCATCTCGGCTTCGATTTTCTCGAGGTCTTCCGGAGAAAAACCAGGCTCGTAGGCAAAATCGTAATAAAACCCATCCTCGATCACGGGGCCAATGGTGACCTGGGCATCGGGAAACAGCCGTTGAACGGCCTGTGCCAGCAGATGCGCGGTCGAGTGCCTGATGATCTCCAGCCCCTCGGCATCACGTGCGGTGATGATCCGCAGGCTGGCATCGCCATCAATGGTGAATGCTGCGTCCACCAGCTGACCGTCGACCTCACCGGCCAGGGTGGCCTTGGCCAGACCGGGTCCGATATCGGCGGCGACATCCATTACGGATATCGGGGCGTCGTAGTTTCTCTGGCTGCCGTCGGGCAGTGTAATCGCTGGCATCTTGCTGTCCTGTGTCGAGCGTTCCTGAAAACGAAAAAAGGGCGCACAGCGCCCTCTCGGTAGGCCATGCGCTTTCCGCTTTATCCGGTCGAAGTTCGTACAAAAGCTATCACGCCCGCTATTGTACTGTGCTTTGTTCAGTTATCCCAGCGGCCCGCCTGGGGGGCGGGTTCGATGCCTGGAAGCCCGAGGCCGGAGGACCATCCCGCCGGCGTCTCCCTGGCAAGCTGC
>WTJD01000250.1:0-11329 GCA_011524975.1 Lysobacterales bacterium | reverse complement strand
GCCTGGAAGCCCGAGGCCGGAGGACCATCCCGCCGGCGTCTCCCTGGCAAGCTGCAGCGCGTGGCCTGATGCCAAGGCCTGCCGCAGCAGGTCTTAAAGAAGAAACTGCGCATGGAACGCCCTTTCATCCCCACGCATGGCCAGCGTCAGCGAAGTGGGAAAAATCGGCGCCTTTTAAAGCGCGAAGTGGGGGTTAAAAAAAGGGCGCCCGCGGGCGCCCTTTCCATTCATAACTCAACCGGCACTCAGTCCAATACCTCAACCGCAATGCAGTTATCTTCCGGGGTGAAGGTGATGTTACCGACGTCAAGATAGTCGACACCGGCCTCAGCGCCGTCTTCACCGAAATCACCGCCATCAGCGATGGCTTCCACTTCGACTGCTGCCGTGTCACAAACACCTCCGGTGTCCGCCTCGTCAGTCTCGCCTTCGCAAGTGGCCGGCGCACCCAGATCCACATACATGGCCCAGCTTCTGTTGGCGCCTTTCTTCGGGTGACGGTTTTCGCTGAAGGGCATGCCTTCGGCAAACATGCCTTCGCTGTTGAAGTCATAGCTGTCTTCACAGGCTTCCGCAGCAGTAGGAAACGCATCGCCCGAGGCGGAAACGTAGCAAACATCATCGGTTGTTTCCTAGTTGCCATCGCATTCTTCAGTTCCCGGCTCTTGCGCGTCGTTGCAGCCTTCGGGCATGAATACGTCCATGTACAGGGTCACGTATCGATCACCAGAGAAATCCTCATCCCAATCACCCAGCGGGGCTGTGAAATCACCACTGGCTGCGTTGAATTCATCGATGGATGAGTTTTTGATGTTCTTGCCGTTGCGGGTACATTCAACGCCGTCCTTCCCACCCGTGTCGCAGCCACCTTCATCGTCAAAATCAACCGCTGCGGCCATGCCGGCCCACCCGTCTGCCAGGTCCACATCTACGTTGGTCGTATCCCAACTGAAGGAACCTTGGCATTCGTATACAGGAGCGCCCGCATGAACAGAAAATGCGGCAACGCTCATACAAGCAGCCAAACCCAATACGATTCTTGATTTCATCCTAAAATCTCCCTGCGGCCATTGCCGCTATTTTCACCCGAGGCGACAACCGCCCCTGTCCTCAATTCAGTCCGTGACAGAACCGTTCCATCGTCTTGCACGCAGCCAAACACGTGCCTGCTCATTTCCGGGCCATCGTATTGCGGCACGGTATCTGGAGGCTCACTACCAGCCGGACGACCAATATGGTAGGGATTACATTCAGAAGATTCCGCTGTCAAAACTGACAGTCATTGCTGAGGGAACCCGACTTTAATGGAACCTTCATGATCGGTCGTGCAGGGTGCAGATGACAGGTCGAATCAGTCACCGCAGGTGAGAAGGCCGCAGGCCAGTGAAAAAGTGGTGGGCGCGGGCAGGATCGAACTGCCGACCCCTACGATGTCAACGTAGTGCTCTCCCGCTGAGCTACGCGCCCACTTTAAAGGAAAGCCTGAATTTCTTCAGGGGCGCGCACGATAACATGCCGGGACACCTCGCTCAAGCCGCGCGAACCTGAAAAGGCCATCCCGCGACGCCGACCGCGCCGGCGGTGAATTTTTACCCATGTTTTGCGAATAACAGGCCCTATAATGTCGGGCAGTATCGCGTCCCCGAATCAGCGCCGGTTTTATGACTCAAACCTTTGTCCATCTGCACCTGCATACCGAGTACTCACTGGTGGATGGCACCCTGCGGTTAAAAGACCTGGTATCGCGCTGCCGGGAGCTCGCCATGCCGGCCGTGGCAGTCACGGACCAGAACAACCTCTTTGCCCTGGTCAAGTTTTACCGCCAGGCGGTCAGCGCCGGACTGAAACCCATCATTGGTTCCGATGTGCTCGTTCGAGACCCGAGTGATCCAGACCATATCGGTCGCCTCACCCTGCTTTGTCAGGACCGCTCCGGATATCTGAACCTGTGCAAACTGCTCAGCCGGGGGTTCCTCGACGGCCAGCACCATGGCGTTCCCTACCTGCAGCGCGAATGGTTCAGGGGCCACACCGACGGCCTGATCGCTTTGTCTGGCGCCCGCGAGGGCGAGATTGGACAGGCGCTGCTGAATAACCATCCCAACCGGGCCCGGCAACTGGCCGAAGAATGGATGCGCCAGTTTGACCAGCGCTTCTACTTCGAACTCCAGCGCACCGACCGGAGCCAGGAAATCGAATACGAGCAACGCGCCCTGCACCTGGCCTCGCTGCTGGACTGCCCGGTCGTGGCAACCAATGACGTCCGATTCCTGGACCAGGCAGATTATCGCTCACATGAGGCCAGGGTCTGCATCCACGACGGCCGTCTGCTGTCCGACAAGCGCAGAGAGGTGCGCTATTCGCAGGAGCAGTACCTGAAAAGCCCGGAGGCCATGAGAGCGGTTTTTTCTGATCTGCCCGAGGCGCTGGAAAACGCGGTTGAGCTGGCGCGACGCTGCAATCTGGAAATGGAATTCGGGAAATACTATCTGCCCGCTTTTCCCACGCCCGAGGGCGAATCGGTGGAGGATTTCCTGGCCCGCGTGTCCGCCGAGGGACTTGAAGCGCGGCTGGAATCACACGGGACCGCGGGAGAATTTACCCGGCAGGATTACGACGACCGCCTGGCCATGGAACTGGATGTCATCAATTCCATGGGCTTTCCCGGCTATTTCCTGATTGTTGCGGACTTTATACGCTGGGCCAAACGCAACGGTATTCCGGTCGGGCCTGGCCGCGGCTCCGGCGCCGGGTCGCTGGTGGCCTGGGCGCTGGATATTACCGGTCTCGACCCGCTGCAATATGATCTTCTGTTCGAGCGCTTCCTGAATCCCGAGCGTGTTTCCATGCCGGACTTCGATATCGACTTTTGCATGGAAAAACGCGACCAGGTCATCGACTACGTCGCGGAAAACTATGGCCGTGACCAGGTTAGCCAGATCATTACCTATGGCTCCATGGCCGCCAAGGCCGTGGTGCGCGACTGCGGCCGCGTGCTGGGGCACGGATATGGATTCGTCGACAGCATCGCCAAGCTGATACCGCTGGAACTGGGCATGACGCTGGACAAGGCGCTGGAGCAGGAAGAAGAGCTCAAACGCCGCTACGACGAGGAAGAAGACACGCGCGCCATCCTCGACCTGGCCCGATCGCTGGAGGGCCTGACGCGAAACGCTGGCCGGCATGCGGGCGGCGTGGTCATCGCCCCCTCCGCCCTGACCGATTTCACACCGCTGTTTTGCGAAGCGGGCGGCGGCAGCCTGGTCACTCAATTTGACAAGGACGATATCGAAACCATCGGCCTGGTCAAATTCGACTTCCTCGGCCTGCGAACACTCACCATCATTGACTGGGCGCTCGAGATCATCAACGAGCAACGCGAGAAGAACGGCGAATCGGCCATCGACATTGAGCAATTGCCGATGACTGATGAGGCCACTTTCCGCCTGCTGCAATCCTGCCAGACCACCGCTGTTTTTCAGCTGGAATCCCGAGGCATGAAAGACCTGATTCGCCGGCTTGTACCGGACAGCTTTGACGAAATCGTGGCCCTGGTCGCGCTGTTTCGTCCTGGTCCGCTGGAATCCGGGATGGTCGGCGATTACATCGACCGCAAGCACGGACGCTCTTCTGTCTCCTATCCCCATGAAAAACTGGAGGATATTCTCAAGCCCACCTACGGCGTCATCCTGTACCAGGAACAGGTCATGCAGATTGCCCAGGAACTGGCGGGATATTCGCTGGGAGACGCCGACCTTTTGCGGCGCGCCATGGGCAAGAAAAAGCCCTCCGAAATGGCCAAGCAGCGCCTGATTTTCGTTCAGGGTTGCGTTGAAAGAGACATTCATGAAGACCAGGCCAACTACATCTTCGACCAGATGGAGACGTTTGCCGGTTACGGATTCAACAAGTCACACTCGGCTGCCTACGCGCTGATTGCCTACCAGACTGCCTGGCTCAAGGCGCACTATCCTGCCGCGTTCATGGCCGCCGTGCTGTCCGCGGATCTCGACAACACCGACAAGATCTCGGAGATGATTGTCGAGTGTCGCAATATGCAGCTGCCGGTGTCGCCTCCTGACATCAACCGATCGTCTTTTTCCTTCACCGTCATCAAAGACAGCGGGATTCTTTACGGCCTGGGCGCCATCAAGGGCGTGGGCCGTTCAGCCATTGACAGCATTGTTGAGGAGCGAGCCACCGGTGGCCCCTATACCAGCCTGGAGGATTTCTGCTGCCGGGCGGATCTGCACAAAATCAACAAGCGGGTGCTTGAGACGCTGATCCGCTCTGGCGCAATGGATGTGCTTGATGAGGACGCCAACCGCGCGCGCATGCTGCACGACCTGCCGCGCGTGCTGCATGCGGCAGAACAGACTCAGCGCGACCTGGAGGCCGGTCAAAACGACATGTTCGGCTCGATCCAGGCGCCAGAGCGCCCCGGCGTTGAGGCATCCAGCGTTAAGCCCTGGCCCGAACTGGCCCAACTTCAGGCGGAAAAGGAGTCACTCGGGCTGTACCTGACCGGCCATCCGGTCCGCGTTCACCAGGCGGACCTGGAACGATTCACGACGTGCCGGCTGGGCGCCATCGCCAAGCGGCTGCCGAGGGAGTCCAACGTCGAGAAAAACTACGGCCGCAAAGGCGTGAACATGGTGCTGGCGGGCCTGATCAGTGCGCTGGGGCGTCGCGGGCGTCGCGGGCGGTTTGTCGCGCTGGAGGACCACACCGGGCGCCTCGAGGTGGCGCTCTTTGATGAAATTTACAATCGGTTTGCCGATCGCCTGATCAAGGATGAAATCATCGTGGTGGAAGGAAAAGTCTCCATTGATGATTTCTCCGGCGGCTACCGAATGACCGCCAACGATGTCATGCTGCTTTCAGAGGCCAAATCGCGCTTTGCGCGTGGTTTGCGCATCACGATCCAGGGCCCGCAATCCGACATCGGCAATCGGCTCGAGTCCACCTTTGCGCCCTACCGCAATGGCTCCGCGCCTGTGTACATCGACTATCGCAACCAACGGGCCCGGGCCCGCCTTGAATTGGGCAGCCAGTGGACCATCAAACCCTGCGAGGAACTGGTCGCTGCTTTGAACGAACTGGAAGCAGTCAGCGAGGCGAGACTGATTTACTGAAATGCCGCGATCCGTGATCCGTGATTTGTTACGGCTAAAATGCGGCTGCATCCGCCATCTTTGAAGTGATCTCACCGCGCAGCGTCATGCCTTTGTGGTGTGTCTCCCGGACTGGAGCGACAGGTTTCCCGCGCAGCGTTCTACCGGCTGCGTCCTGCCTTAACTGCCCGCCAGGCGGTAACGCCGGTGGAGAATCTCGATCCGGCGCACGTACTCTTTGGTTTCTGAGTAAGGCGGCACGCCACCGTATTTGCGCACCGCCCCGGGCCCTGCGTTGTATGCCGCAGACGCCAGCCTGACATCGCCATCAAACTCATCCAGCATTTGAGCCAGATAGGAAGTGCCGCCATTGATGTTGCTGGCGGGCTGAAACACGTCAACAACCCCGAGGTCTTGCTGCGTGCCGGGCATCAATTGCATCAGGCCTTGCGCGCCGCGGGGAGAGACCGCGTCCGGTTGGTAGGCGGATTCGGCATGAATGATGGCCCGGATCAGAGACGGCTCGACCCCGTGCTTGGACGAAGCCTGGCCGATTTCGGGTGCGAAGGCGCTGGTGTCCAGGGGCACCCGCTCCCAATCCACCTGCTGGCAGGCGGGGTCGGACGCGTAGCAGGGAAAATCAAGGGTGGAAAACCGGCTGACCCCCTCGGGCCGGATATTGGTGTAGTGAACAATCCCGTCGGCATCAACGAACTTGTAAACACGATCGGCCAACGACATTACCGGCAGCAACGCCAGAGTCAAAACCGCCAGTGCGCATGAGCCAGCATTCACAGGAACCAAGACTCCCCGATATGTGATCTGATCTCTATTCTAACCCCAAATCACTGATAGATATGTTGTTATCACCGAGATGACAGACCCCGCCACGGTTCTTTTCGAGATAGCGCTGGTGATATTCCTCGGCGCTCCAGAAGTGCCTGGCGGGTTCCAGCCCGGTGACGACCGGCGAAGAAAAACGCCCGGATTCATTCAGCCGGTCGATCGCGGTCCTTGCCTGGCTGGCCTGTTCCTCATCATGCGTGAAAATGACCGAACGATATTGGGTTCCGATATCCGGCCCCTGACGGTTCAGCGTGGTGGGGTCATGCAGGCTGAAGAAAACCGCCAGCAGCTGCGCGTAACTGACGCGATCCGCATCAAAGGTCAGCTGCACCACTTCAGCGTGGCCGGTTTCACCCGTACAGACATCCCGATACCCCGGCTGATCCAGCGTCCCGCCCATGTAACCGGAGGTCACTTCCTGCACACCGCTTTGCTCGCGAAAGCGGGCCTCGACACCCCAAAAACAACCTGCTCCAAATGTTGCTGTCTTAGCGCTCATTCATTCCTCCAACGAATCATGCCTTCCTGGGCCGTACTGGCGACCAGCCGGCCGGCTGAATCATATATCAACCCACGCGCAAGCCCTCTGCCACCACTGGTGCTGGGGCTGTCACAAGCATACAGCAACCAGTCTGTGACGCTGACATCACGATGAAACCACATGGCATGGTCCAGGCTGGCCAGCACCAGGCGACCGTCCAGGAATGACAGACCGTGCGGCAGTGTGGCGGTTCCCACCAGATGAAAATCAGACGCGTAGGCCAGCAGCGCCCGGTGCAGGCCCTGATCCGCAGGCACTTCACCACGCAATCGAAACCATAACTGCCGGTACGGCGGCCCCGGCCTGGGTGAGACCGGGTCCAGCGGCACCACCTGCCGGAACTCAAAAGGACCAAACCGGTTGAACCAACGCCTGAATTTCTGCGGCACGTGCGATAACTGCTCTTCACTCAATGGCACGGGCTCAGCGAGTTCGTCAGGGCCCGGCACATCCGGCAGTGCGAACTGGTGTTCCAGCCCTTCCTGCTCCAGCTGAAACGATGCCGCCAGGGTGAAAATGGGCCGTCCATGCTGAATCGCCACCACCCTTCTGGATGTGAAGCTGCGCCCATCCCGGCTGCGGTCCACATCGTAAACAATGGGCGCATCGGGGTCGCCGGCGCGCAGAAAGTAGGCGTGCAGGGAATGGATCAAGCGCTCTTGCACCGTGGCCCTGGCCGCCAATATCGCCTGTGACAAAACCTGCCCGCCGAACACGCGCGGCGTTCCGATATCGCGGCTTTCGCCCCGGAACAAATTGACCTCCAGCGGCTCCAGCCGCATCAGTTGCAACAGGTGTTCTATTGTCTGTCCTTGATCTGACATGGTGTCCGAACCTCACGGGTTTGAGTCTGCGCCAGGCCTGCCATTAACATGCCCGCGTGAATCAGGTGATTATCGCAGAGGCGGAGAACTGGCTGAAGCGCTCCTCTACGTTGTTGGGGGCTCAACGGGCATCGCTCGCCGCAGTGACACCGGCGCTGATGGGGATACTGTCTGAATCCCGCGCCCGGGTAATCGGCCTTGGCGGGTCGCCCGGCACCGGAAAGTCCACCCTGGCCCATTTGCTGCGTGTAGTTCTGGCGCATCAGGGCGTGAAAGCCACGGTTGTCTCCCTTGACGATTATTACCTGACCCGTGGTGAACGGGCCAGGCTGGCCGCAGATGTCCATCCATGGTTAGCCACCCGCGGCGTACCGGGCACTCATGACCTGGGAATGCTACTCAGCGATTTGGAAGGCCTGCTCAGTGGAGACACCCGAAACCTGGTCTTGCCGAAATTCGACAAAGCCAGCGATGACCGGATGCCCAAACGGAAACCATGGCAAGGGCCCGCGCCCGACATCATCATGCTGGAGGGCTGGTGTATTGGGTGTCCGCCACTGTCGCTGCGTGACAGCGCGACCGCCATCAACAGCGCGGAACGCCGCCGTGACCCGACGGGCATCTGGCGTGATGCAGTGCGGGTCAATCTCGAGCGCTATGCGAAAAAACTCCACCCCCTGTTAGATCTTCGATGGTTCATGGCGGCGCCCGACTGGGACAAGGTGGTCCTTTGGCGCTGGCAGCAGGAACAGGGGCTTGGGGAGCGCAAAAGATTAGGCAGCCGGGATGAAGTTCGTGACTTTCTGGCCGCCTATGAGCGCCTGTGCCGGCATATGACGGCTACCTGCGAGGACTGGGCCGACAGCGTCATCCGCCTGGATCGGAACCACTGTACGAAGCTGCTGCACCCAGGCCTGAACAAATAGGACCTTTCAGGCTAAACTGCTTTCAAAAGGAGGCGGTATGCAGGATCCGAAATCCTTTCTCTGGCACGATTACGAAACCTTTGGTACCGACCCGTTCGCCGATCGCCCGGCGCAGTTCGCGGCGATTCGAACGGATACGCAACTCAATCCGCTGGGCGAACCCATCGATTGGTTCTGCGCGCCGGCCACGGACGTCTTGCCCCACCCGGGCGCTTGCCTCGTTACCGGAATCACACCCCAACAGGCGCTGGCCGAGGGTGTTTGCGAGGCAAGGTTTGCGCGCCGGATTCACTCCGAGATGATGGAGCCGGGAACCTGCATCGTCGGCTACAACAGCCTTCGATTCGATGACCAGTTCACGCGCAACCTTTTTTACCGGAACTTTTACGACCCCTACGCTCATGAATACAGCGAGGGCAACTCCCGCTGGGACCTGATCGACCTGGTTCGAATGTTCTATGCATTGAGACCGGATGGAATTGAGTGGCCTTCCAATGACAAGGGCCTGCCGAGTTTCAAGCTGGAGCACCTGACCCACGCCAATCAGATATCCCATCAGGACGCGCACGACGCGCTCAGCGATGTGCGGGCCACCATTGCCATGGCGCGGCTCCTGCTGCAAAGTCAGCCCCGCCTCTTCCGGTGGGGCCTTGGGCTGAGGGATCAGAAGGCCGTGGCGAAGCTGCTGAATCCGGTCAATGCACAGCCCGTGTTATTGACCAGCTCGAGAATCACCGCCGCCAGGGGATGCACCAGCCTGGTGCTGCCGCTGGCCATTCATCCCCATTACCGAAAGTCGGTCATTGTTTTCGACCTGATGGCGGACCCTGAACCATTAATCAACGAGTCTGCCGAGGACCTTCATCAGCGTGTATTTACACCCAATGAACAGCTCCCTCCAGGCGTGGACAGGTTGCCACTGCAGGAAATCAAGACCAACGGCGTCCCCATGGTCGCGCCTGCCAGTGTGCTGAAGGGCGTCGACTGCCAACGAATCGCCCTGGACCCTGAACGCTGCATGGCGCACGCCGAGCGTTTGCTTCCCGGGCTGCCTGCCCTGGGGCCAAAGGTGATGGATATCTACGCCTCACCGCCCCATGAAGCGGTCGAGGACCCTGATCTGCAGATCTATAGCGGGAGTTTCTTCTCCCGTCGCGATAAACAGACCATGGCGAAACTCCGTGCAACCCCGCCAGAACAGATCGGAAGCATGGATTGGCCATTTGAAGACCGTCGACTGCCTGAGATGCTGTTTCGGTATCGGGCGCGAAACTTTCCTGAAACCCTGCAGGCCAATGAAATGCAGAGATGGGAGGACTGGCGCCTGAAAAAGCTTCAACAGCCTCCCGACCCGCGACAGATCGATGAGCGGCAATTCTGGCTGGAAATGCAGCAAGCCAGGGCGGCACACCCGGAGAGCGCCAGAACGAAATACGTTCTGGACCACTTGGAACAATGGGCCACCACACTGGGTTTGGGCGCCTGAAGGATAAAAACGTTGGCAACCGGCCTCAGAAGCGCCGATTGAACCGGGCCGGGTACCATCTGATTAAGGTCGCACCGCGCCACGTGATGAAAAAATCAATGGTTTAGCTGAATTAGCTGTCCCCTTTTCGAACTCTTTATACACAAGTCACTGATTGGTCATATGACATATTAGTGACAGGTAAACTGACAGACGTCAATCATTCAGGATGATGTAACTTATTGAAATTAAATTGAATAAAAATGCTGATCAAATTTTGATCAATCTGTATCAGACTGCACTGTCACAATTGACCCTGAGTTTTTCCCACAGGGTTATCCACAGATTTTGTGGATAACCTTGATCAGGCCACCTCAAGAGACAGTTGGGGGCTGGTTTCCCGCGTTCGCGCCCTGGGGTTTGCGGCGCCCGCCAGCCGTGAAAGCCTGCGCCGTGCGTTGGGGGATACGAACTCGACATGCGTCCCGTCAGTGAATTGCAGCAACCAGATTCTGTTGTGCTCGCCGGGCTTATCGCCGGGGACCGCGACAACGCCCGAAATCGTTTTTCCCATCAGTTCCATGACCATTTCCTCGTGGCTCAAGAGATTGTGTGAAGATATTGGAGCACGGGTGATTCTCAAAAGCTGAGAGAAAAAACGGTAAATAAAGAGAGGCATTTTCCTCATCATCTGGAAGCCGATGTCCTCTGCCGTGAGCACGGTCTCATTCATAGACTGCCCCTGTCTGCAAAGACACTTCATCCATACATGATTGGGAGTAAACGCTATGAAACGAGTCTTTACCATCCTGGCCGGCTGCCTCTTCGCCCTGGCGGCCTGGGCCTCAGAGGCGGTTAATATCAACGAGGCGACCGCGGAGGAGATTTCCGAGGCCCTGAACGGCATCGGCTTGAGCAAAGCCCAGGCCATCGTCGACTACCGGCAGGCCAACGGCGATTTCAAACACGCCGACGAACTCGTCAACGTCAAGGGTATCGGCCTGAGGACCGTGGATCGCAATCGCGGATATATCGTGGTTAGAGAAGAAGGCGCCAGCAGCAAGAAAGGCAGCTGAAAAACTCAGGAGGCCGTCAATCCACCCGTGGTGCGACGGCCCTCCTCGAGCCAAAAGCATGAGCCAGCGTTGACTGATCCGTGAACTCGAGTTCGCCCCCCAAAGGTACGCCGTGCGCGATCACGGAGACGGGTATATCCAGGCTCTGGGCCATTCTCTGCAGGTAATAGGCTGTAGCCTCACCCTCCACGGTGGGGTTTGTGGCAATAATGACCTCAGCCGGTGTCTGTTCCGTCAAGCGCCGCTCCAACTGGTCAAGGCCCAACTCTGCCGGCCCTATTCCGTCCAGCGGTGAAAGCCTGCCCAGCAATACAAAATACAGCCCTCTGAACGTGGTGGCCTGCTCAATGGCCAGCACATCCACGGGCGATTCAACGACACACAGTTGGGCGGCGTCACGGGCTGGATTGGAACAGATTGCGCACAGTTCGTGTTCGGTCAGATCCCGGCATTGGGCGCAGCGGCCTATCTCCTTCATCGCCCTTTCCATCATGGCCGCCAGGTGCAGGCCCCCCTCGCGGTCGCGTTCCAGTACAT
>WTJD01000283.1 GCA_011524975.1 Lysobacterales bacterium | reverse complement strand
CCTCGACACCACGCAGTCGATGGCGGTTGACGGCCAGCCGTGCAACTTCCTGTTCGCTCAGGTTGTAAACAATCGGGATGCCCTGGAAATCCCGATAGTGTCTTCGGTTTCGCTGAAAGCGATCCAGATCAACTTGATCAATGTCTACCAGCGCAGCCAATTCGCCCAGTGTCGCTTCAACGTCGCTGACTTCTTCCGGCGTCAGCTCCAGTCGATAGGCGGGAATGTTCTCAGCCAGCAAACGGCCGCGGCGGTCGTATATCAGGCCCCGGTTGGGAGGCACCGGCCTGACGTCCACCTGGTTGTTGTCTGAACGGGTCGAGAACTCCTCGTGCTGAACCACCTGCAGGTAGAAATACCGGGATCCGATGGCCAGCAGGCAAAGAAGGCTAATGATCAAACCGATCCGCGCCCTGCTGACGAACAGGCGAACCTCGTCCGCCTCATTCTTGATCGGTTGCTGACCGGGGCGGCCGAACATCACGCCAACGGCTGCCGCCGACCAATACGCGCGTGATCCAGCAGGATGAACAGCCAGGGCCATATCGCCGTCGCGGCCATCGGTGCCAGCCAGTAATGCCAGGTGGGAACCGGCTCGCCCAGGAGGCTGCCTATCCACAGCAGGATAATGCGGTCATTGACCAACAGGGCCAACACCGTGGCTGCCTGCTGCCATGGCGGGAAAAATCGAATCCGGGCACGAAACCGCTCTACCAGGTACACCAGCACGACGAGACTGAGCGCGTGCATCCCCATCAAGCTGCCTGTCAACAGGTCGAGCACCAGGCCAATGAGAAACGCGGTGCCCAGGGTGATGGCCCCCTGGACCTCGAGCGCCCAGTAGATGACGACCAGCGCCACCCAGTAAGGCCGTAAGACATCGATGCTTTCCGGCAACGGCAAAACCGTGAGCAGCATGGCGGCCATCAGCGCCAGCGACAGTGTGCGGCGATTTGATGAGCGCCGGGTCATGGTTCACCCTCCCCGCCTGGATGCATCGGCACGTCAGGCTCCGGCGGCAGGGTCGTCTCTGCTTTTTCCTCTTGCGGGGCGGGCAACAAGATGCGCTCAGCCAACACAAGCAGCACTTCCCGGCCTCGGTCCAGCGCCGCCAGTGGTCTCGCCGAAACTCGAGCGAAGGTCTCGCCCTGGGTTCGCTCAACGGACTCCACCCGGGCGACCGGAAAGCCGGGCGGGAAACGTTCCCCAAGACCCGAGGTGACCAGCAAGTCACCCACGCGTACATCGGCCTGCAGGGGCACATTCGGCAAAAGCAGCGTGTCGGTAGAACCTGTCCCAAAGGCCACCGAGCGCAGTCCGGTTCGGCCCGATTGCACGGGCAGGGCATGATCGGGGTCGGATATCAGCCGCACCGACGACATATGCCACTGCACGCTTTCGATCTGCCCGACGATACCCGCGCCGTCGATGACGGCCTGCCCAACGAAGGCTCCGTCCTGATCTCCTTTGTCGATCATCAACCGATGCGAAAAAGGATCGAGATCGACCTGCAGGATTTCGGCAAATTGATAGTGGAAAACCTCTCCCGTAAGGGCGCCCAGCAGGCCCCTCAATCTCTGGTTTTCCCTTTCCAGGGCCTGTGTCCGCTGCATGGCGGCAGCCTGGGCCAGGAGATCTCGGGACAGGCTTTGGCTCTCCCCCAGCAAGGTTTCGAACGATTTGAAGCGCTGTTGGACGCCGCGGAGCGCGGTAGAGGGCCAATCCACGAGAAAGAATACGGGCTCAAAGGCATGGAGGAGCACGCCGCGAACGCGGTCTGCATATTGCCCTCGCAAGTCCATCATCATAAGCGCGATGGCCAATAGCAGATAAACCATCAGACGCGCGGTGAGAACGCTTTGCTGTCCAAGCAGGCGAGGCGATCCAATTCGACCAAGCCTGGACAAAACTCAGCCCGCGTGATTGAGTGTGAAGAATGTCGCCGTCAGCGTCATGAAGGCCATCGCCCGCCTCAATTGGAGGTGAAAAAATCCCCGGAATTTTGATCCATCAATTCCAGCGCCCGACCGCCACCGCGGGCCACGCAGGTTAGGGGATCATCGGCGACAAAGACAGGCAAACCGGTTTCCTCACCGATCAACCGGTCCAGGCCGCGCAGCAAGGCGCCTCCACCGGTCAACACAATACCTGTCTCCACCACATCTGCGCAGAGCTCAGGCGGGGTCTGCTCCAGGGCAATTTTCACCGCATCCAGGATATTGGATAGACTCTCATTCAACGCTTCGAGCGCCTCGTTACTGGTGATGGTGATGCGCCTGGGCACGCCCTCCGCCAGGTTGCGCCCCGAAACCGACATCTCCAGGGGCTCTTTGTCGGGCCACGCGCAGCCGATCTCTATCTTGATCTCCTCGGCCGTGGTCTCACCAATCAACGTGCCATAGTTGCGGCGGACGTAATTGATGATGGCTTCGTCAAATTGGTCTCCGCCTACCCGGACGGAATTTGAATACACCAGCCCGTTCAGGGAAATAACGGCCACCTCGGACGTGCCCCCGCCGATGTCCAGCACCATGGCGCCGCGGGCCTCGTGCACCGGAATGCCGGCGCCGATGGCCGCTGCCATGGGTTCCTCGACCAGGAACACCTCGCGCGCTCCGGCACCCTCCGCGGATTCCTTGATGGCCTTGCGTTCGACCTGGGTGGAACTGCAGGGCACGCAGACCAGGACACGCGGGCTTGGCCGCAGGAACCTTGAGGCATGCACCTTTTTGATGAAATGCTGCAGCATCGCCTCGGTCATGTTGAAATCGGCGATCACGCCATCCTTGAGGGGACGGACCGTGCGAATGTTGCCGGGCGTTCGCCCGAGCATGCGTTTAGCACCCGCACCGACAGCCGCGACCGACTGGGGCCCACCGGGGCCGCGGTCCATGCGCACGGCCACTACGGAAGGCTCGTTCAGGACGATGCCCTGGCCGCGCACATACACGAGGGTATTTGCAGTCCCGAGATCGATTGAAAGATCATTCGAAAAAAGACCGCGTAGACTCTTGAAAACCATGTTGTCTTACTTTTGGGATCAGAATGACCTGTAGGGCCGATAATGTATCAGCCCACCCCCCGCACAGCAAGCGCGCAGCGTTGTTTAATCCAGTATTCAAGCGAGTTTGAGCGAAATCAGACGTGGCCGGGAACAAATCATTTAGAATGCGCCTTTTGGTGTGATTTCGAAGGTGCGGACATGCCTGCTCTGATTTGCGGTTCCCTGGCCTATGACACCATCATGGTGTTCCCGGAAAAATTCAAAGAACACATACTTCCGGAGAAGGTTCATATCCTCAACGTATCGTTCCTGGTACCCGAAATGCGGCGTCAATTCGGCGGGGTCGCGGGCAATATTTCCTACAACGTCAAGCTGCTGGGTGGAGACCCGTACCCGATGGCGACCGTGGGCGATGACTTTGGGCCTTACCAGCGGCACCTGGATAGCCTGGGTATTTCGACCCGGTACGTGAGGCATCTGCCGGGTGAATTCACGCCACAGGCATTCATCACGACCGATGTCGAAGACAACCAGATTACGGCCTTTCACCCCGGCGCCATGCAGCAATCTTTTCTCAACCGGGTGGCTGATACCGAGAACATCACCGTGGGTATCGTGGCGCCGGATGGCAAGAAAGCCATGCTGCAGCACAGCCGTGACTTCCAGGAAGCGGGCATCCCGCATCTTTTCGACCCGGGCCAGGCCATGACCCTGTTCAATGGTGATGAGTTGGAAGTATTCATACAGGAAGCAGACTGGGTCGTCCTGAACGATTACGAGTACCAGTTGCTGCAGGAGCGTACCGGAATGCGCGGCAGCGAAATCGCGCGTGAAGTAGAGGCGCTGATTGTCACCCGGGGCGCGAAGGGTTCATCACTCTATGCGCGCAATGAACACCGGGAGATCGAGCCCATAGAGCCGGAACAGGTGCTGGACCCGACCGGTTGCGGAGACGCGTACCGCTCGGGGCTCATCTACGGGTTTGAAAACGACCTAGACCTGGTCACGTCCTGCCGCATCGGTTCGGTCATGGGCGCCATCAAAGTAGCGCACCAGGGCCCACAGGGGCATTCACCCAGCCTGCAGGAAATCCAGGACCGGTTCCACAACGCCTTTGGCTATCATTTTTGAGGTGGAACAACTGCCATTTACGGTTGACAAGACTGGCTCGGGATTGGAGAATTTGCGCCCCCAACGGTGATGTAGCTCAGCTGGTTAGAGCGCGGCACTCATAATGCTGAGGTCGGTGGTTCAAGTCCACCCATCACCACCAAATACAGAGGGCCCCTGTTCGGGGCCCTCGTCATTTGTGCTGAAGGAGGACCTGACACCGAGGGCGCCGTTCCTACCCCAGGCCACACAGCACAGTCAGGTTCAGCTTCTGGCCAGAAGCAATAAGTCAACATCCAGTTTATTCTTAGATGCCATGGGTCGTAACATAGAACACCATGTCCTTTATCAGTGAGCTTAAACGGCGCAGGGTATTCCGTGTCGCCGCGATCTACATTCTCAGCGCTTGGCTGATTTTGCAGGTGGCCGATGTGCTGTTCCCCGGGTGGGGAATTGCAGAAAACGCCATCCGGTTCGTAGTCTACGCTGCTACCGCGGGATTCCCCTTAGCGCTGGTGTTTGCCTGGATGTTTGACATTACTCCCCAGGGTGTTCGGCGTACGCCATCCATCGATGCGCTCAATGAAACCTCACTCGGCGCCAAGGATTATGGATTGCTGGTACTTCTGGTCGGGCTGTTTGTCGGCATAGGGTGGAACTTCGCGAACCGGGTGGCCGAGACTCGCTTGGAGGTGCCAGAGGCAACTGCCCCTCTGCGCGAATCTGAAGCTCGGCTCTTGGCAATTCTGCCCTTCAAGAATGAGAGCCTGGATGCCGAAGACGCTGCTTTCCTGGCCAATGGCGTTCACCGCGATCTGATGACCAATGTCATGAAAATCGCCTCGTTGGCAATAATCGCGCCCAGCTCAGTAGAACAGTATCGTGGAACTGACAAGCGTTCCCGAGCAATAGGTCGCGAGCTGGCTGTAAGTCATATTCTTGAAGGCGCAGTGCAAATGGCAGGTTCCCGCGTTCGAATCACGCTTCAGCTGGTAGAGGCCGATACCGAGGTGAGCCTCTGGGCTGAGTCTTATGACCGAATCCTGACTACCGACAATCTGTTTGAAATCCAGGCGGATATCGCCACCCAGGTGAGTATTGCGCTGCAGGCTGAAATGACGGACACAGAGCAATTGCGCGTTCAGGCGGCACCCACCAATATTTTTGAAGCTTATGAAGCGTTGGCCAGGGGATACCAAGCCTACGATGAAAATAGCGCCGCCGATATGAAAGAGGCCCTGTTCTGGTTTAATCAAGCCCTGGAAATTGAACCGGGCTTTGCTCAAGCCCACCAGGCGAAGGGCAGACTCTACCAGTACGCTTCCCAATTCGGCGCTTTGCCTCGCAATGAGGCGCTTCAATTGGCCGAGGCCAGCCTGCGACGGGCCATCGAGCTGGATCCCGACATAGGCCCAGCCTATGCATGGCTGGGAAGTATTTATCGAGACCGTGACGGTGACTTTGAAAAGGCGCTGGAGATGCTGGACATCTCTTTGGCCAAGGAACCAGGCAACGCCCGGGCAATGCACATCAAAGGTCTTACTCTGAGAATGCTTGGTCAATTCAAGGAAGCGCTGCCCTGGTACGAGCGCGCGCAGCAACTGGATCCATTATCGCTTACCGTCACTGAAAGCTTCGGTAGCTTGTATCGCGATATGGGCCTCTTTGAAGAATCCGAATTGCAGTATCAACGCGCGTTCGAAATGGACGGGGAATTTCCAAGCGCCTGGTGGGGTATGGGAACCCTCTACTGGACTATGGGGAAGCCGGCAATAGCGTTGGAGTGGTTCGAGGGCGCAGTTGAACGATCACCATTTTCCGATGATTTTTTCGCTTGGCTATCTCTCGTCAATTTGGAGCTAGGACGAGCCAAAGAGGCGGAAGAATCCGCACGGGCATCAATGGCCACTCTCGGCTTATTGGATTCAAGCAGCCTGGAATATGTTTTATACCTGGCCGAATTGGCACTGGAGAGTGAGTTATCACAGAAACCTGAAAAGCGAAGTTATCTGGGCCACATCTGGTTTGGCAGCGCCATGCAGCTACCGATCAAAGCTTTAATGCAGTCACGGTTTGCTGATGTCCTTTCAGAAATTGAAATCAACCTGCCAAATCTGGAAAACGCGGACCACACCCTAGACTTCAGGAATTACAGGGCAGCGGTAGATGCGGCAGTGGCTATGTATCACTTAGGCGAGGAAGCTCGTTACCTAAAGTTGCTCGATCGAGCCGAAGCGTTCATTGAGACCCAGAATCGAATGGGGTTTCGTGGCTACTGGGTTGAAGATGCCCGGATTGCAGCCCTTCGAGGAGACACCGAAGGTGCTCTCACAATTTTGGAAACTGCCGTCGCCGAGGGTTGGCGTAATCTTTGGTGGTTCTACTTTCGGCATGACCCTGCATTGGAATCGATCCGCAATCAGGCCAGGTTTCAGGCACTACATTCGATGGTTGAGCTTGAAATGACGGGTGAACAACCGGCCCCGTGAGAAAAACCACACAATCTGACCAGTCTTGATGATCTGTTCCGCTATTGGCCGGAAGCAAAACAAAGGGGCCCCGAAACCGGGGCCCCATCCTGATCCGCTGAAACTCGAGCGCCTACTTTTCGTCGTAGCGTGCCTCGTAAGCCTTACGCAGCCGATCGGCTTCTTCGGGTGACAGGCCTTTCTGCCAGGCATGCTCCTCGCGGGTCATCATCTCTGCAATGATTCCACGGTATTTTTCACCCAGTTCGTGACTCTTTCCTTCGGCCGCTTCGATGACTGCCGGCAGAAACTCGGTGTAGTAGTGCTTGGACACCTCGTACATGCCGTGCCAGTGGGTATAGTCCGGCCCCATCATGGAAGCACCATGCCGAGCCCTGCGGCCTTCATGGTGCCACAGTTCCCAAAACACCCATTGCACCTCGTGCTCGAACGGTGCATTGGGGTTGAGCACACCATCGGCCTTGAGGTCATCCATGAACTGCTTGGCGGGCTTGGCAAACTTCTCGTTATACAGCTCCACCAGGCTGTCAAACTGGTGATAGAAGTTGTTCACGAAGGTCGTGTTGTGGCAATTGTGACAAACGGCCTGCATGGCAGCCCGCCGCTCCTGCCAGGGCACAATCCTGGCGACCTTGCGATCTACCGTGCGGGTGGCCATTTCCTCATCTTGCACATACTTTTCCGAAGTGGCGACGGTATCGCCCACGGCCGGCAAATCGCGGGTGTGCGGATAGTCTTCCTTGAAGCCGTCCTCGTAAACGACCTGGTTGAGTTTGGTAGAGATCACCGGGCGCAAAGTCCAGCTGATGCGGTCGCCGACATCGTGGGTAGCACCGTGCACCTCCCCTTCCGGCGTCATGTAACCGCTGATGTGGCAGGTCGCGCAGGTGGGTGCCGCGGAGTAATCCTTGCCGAGTATCCACGAGTCGCTGTCCAGCGCCATATGCTCTTTATTGGCGTGGAAAGCGATGCCATGCTTGGATTCCTCGTAAATCTCTATCTGCGGATGGTCAGGGCCCATGTGACATTTGCCGCAGTTTTCCGGGTTCCGCGCCAGCTTGGCCTCGAAGGCGTGCCTGGAGTGGCAGGCATGACAGGAACCTTTTGATCCGTCAGGGTTTAACCGACCCATGCCGCTGTTGGGCCAGCTGTCCGGGTCGAGCATGGGCCGGCCCATCTCGTCTTTCTTCACCTCACCCGCGTCATCACGCTGATACCTGATGATACTTCCGTGACACTGCCAGCAGCCGTTAACGGCATCGGCCTTGTTGTCGGGAAGGCCGGCCACTTTCTCGGCCAGGACATTGTCCAGGCTGGCCAGTATCTCACCCGCTTTCGCGTGGTGGCTGGTAT
Source organism: Lysobacterales bacterium (assembly GCA_011524975.1). Taxonomy (GTDB): domain Bacteria; phylum Pseudomonadota; class Gammaproteobacteria; order Xanthomonadales; family SZUA-36; genus WTJD01. The sequence continues at coordinate 11,686 of WTJD01000283.1, read as the reverse complement.
TGAACTCGGTAAATTCCTGCTGATGGCAGGCACTGCAATCTTTGGGCGTCACCAGGACAGAGACATGAGTTCCGCCGTGCTCAAAGGCATCGATGTCATCGGCCTCGGCAGCGTGGCAGTCCAGGCAACCGATACCCGACGCGGCGTGACTCGAACGCTCCCACTCCATGTACAAGGCGCGGTTCTGGTTTTGATGGCAGGCGATGCACATCTGGTTCTGCGGTGAAAAATCAACCTCTGCCTGCGCAGGCAGAGCAAAGATCAGGGCAAACAAGAAAACAAAAAACACAGGCAACAGGCGAGCCGATGCCCAACGAGCGTGACCGACCAACATGGGGTCTTCCTCCCGGATGTTATCGCCGGCGACTCTCCGTATTATTCTTGGACCGGCTTATGATGTACTTGGATTACTTCTTTTATCCCGAAAGATAAAGACTCGCTCAGGGTGTGTCAAGCTATTGTAATTAATGCATTATTTCTCATTATTTCTGCTTGCCGCGGGCCGCAAACCCCAAGACGGAAGGCATTGAAAACTTATGGAAAACGTCAGGCGCTCCAACCACCCAACTGCTCCTTGAGCGCACTCAATAAACTGTCGATGGTGTTGGCCACCAGAAAAATATCCGCATCCAGCTGGGCCACCGGGTCCTGTTGCCAGGCTTCGTCGGATTCCTCACCCGCCAGGACGTTCAGCTTGCTGACCACGCCATCTTCGCTGATCACGGCAGATGTATGGCCCTGAAACACCACGCCCAGATGTGTCAGCCGCATACCCTCCACCACGTGCCGGCGAATAGCCTCATCATCCAGCTCGATATGGCGCCAGCTGCCTACTGCCCGACTGTCTCGTGGGTCCTGCAGGCGGCATTCGCGGCCCAGCTCAAAACCTTTGACGCGCTCGCCAAGAAAAATGCGCTTCATGAGTTCCGACGGCGAAGTTTTAAAAGCCAGGGGCCGGACATCAAAGCGCCCGAAGCAGGGGCGAAGCTGGTCCAGAAACCACTCCGCCTGGGAGGGTGAAGCGGCGTCGATGGCAAGAATGGACAGGTCCGACAGAAAACAGCCCTGGGTTCGTTGGGACCGAACCAGCGCCTTGGGCATCAGCTCGTCACGGGTTTCTTCCTTCAGGCGCTTGCGCTCACCCGGCGTGGGAGCGTCACCGGTCCGCTTTCGAAACGCCGCCACGCGCTCTGCCAGTGCCTCGTTGACCGCGGCTGGGGGCAGCAACCGGGTTTGGGTGCGCAGCTGCAACAGGTCCGCCTTGCCCACCCGCCGGCATAGCGCCTCATCCTCGAGCTCCACCGGCGGCTCCCAGCCCGCGCTGCGCTCCGAAAACGCGCTGCACGGCATGAAAGGCCGTTCAGCGAGGCGTTCGGACAATTCAGCCTCACTTTTGGGCCAGGGCTCTTTGACGGTGTAGCAGCGCAGATTCCGAAACATGGGGACTTCCCGGTCAGGTAAAGGGCAGCGATTTTAGAACAATCCTGCCAGCGACCCAACCGCCAAAAAAAAGCCAGCGCGAAACCGCGCCGGCCCGGGCGTTTTTCTTACTCGAAATGGCCGTCGAGTCTGCGATTACCCCTTGTTCGTGTCAGCCACGCTTCGGATCCACTCCTGGCGCTGCCTGTCCCGATAAGTTTGTGATGGTTTGTGCAACGAGACATCTGCCACATCCGTCGCACCCAGCACCCCACACTCATTGCGGAGGAATCCCTCGATCAGCGCCAGCGTCTGCTTATGGTGATCGTAGTACCACGGCAGCTGGTGCGGCATATCGGGGATCAACTCCAGCCGGGCGGGAACCTTGTCTTTTACGGCCTTGTAAAAGTTCTCCGCGTGCCAGGAGGGCGTTCGCACATCTCTATCGCCCACGTAGAGCAGGATAGGGATGTTGGCTTTGTCTGTATGCTCGCTGGGATCCATACCGGTCACGGTTTCACCCTGCGTAAACCGTTGCAGCCGGCTTTGGCTCCACGTGTTACCCAGGCGCTTCAGGTCTGTGACCGGCGCGCCCGAAATGGCGCACTGGTACGGGCTGTTTGGGCGCACGGTCGCGGCAGCGGCCGCAAAGCCGCCGTAGGAATAACCGAAAATCACCATCTTGTCCGGATCCGCGATGCCCTGGTCCACCAGCCATTGAGCGCCATCATCCTTGTCGTCCTGCATGGAGAGCCCCCACTGGGCATCGCCGGCCAGCCACAGCTTGCGGCCCAGGCCCTGGCTGCCACGATATTGCGGCCGCAACACGGCAAACCCTCGTGAGGTCAGGAAGGGCGCCCAGCCCGATCCGTCCCAGCCCATGGTGTCGCGCGCCCACGGGCCGCCATGTGGATGAATGACGGTGGGCAAAGGCCCGTCCTCTTTGGTCCATCCGGCCGGCAGGTCCAGGATGGCGGGAATCTCCAGGCCGTCTCGCGCGGTGTAATACACCCACTTTTGCTTGCCAATGTCCTCGCTGTCGATCCATGGGCGCTGATTGCCCAGCGTATTGACCGATTTCCGGTCGATCAGCAGGTGATAGGCGGCGGGATGCCGTCCGCTCTGGGTGGTGAACAAAACCTTCGACAGATCATCGTTGTAGTCGATAAGGCGAACCATCTGGTCCTTGTAGGCTTGCTTTAAACCTTCATGAATGGAACGCATGTCGGGGTCGACATAGGTGGTTTCGAATGCAGGCCCCGCCACCGTAAAGCCCAGCAGCTTGTTGAAGTTGCTCGGCTGAGTACCAAACACCAGGCCGGCGATGGAAAACTTGGGGTGGCCGACCAATTGCTCATCGTCGAACTTCCGGGTTTTCGGGTCGTACATCCAGGCCTGCACGTAGTTGGAGAACTTGTCCGTCAAAACGTAGTACTTGCCGCTGGCATCATCGATACCCGCGACACTGAAGGTGTAACGATCCGTCAGCTTGGTCGTCAGCGGCTCGTGCACTTCGAAATCGCCTGTTTCCGGGTTCAGGATATGCACCCGGATTTCGTACTCCTTGCTGCCTTCAGCCTCGATTTCCGTGCGGGTCAGCAATTTGCCGTCACGCGGGTGGAACAGGCCCGGGGTGGTTCTGCCACCGGCGCGCAGCAGCAGCTCGGTGCCCTCTGTCTCCAGGTCGTACAGGAAGTAGTCTGACTGCAAACCCATACCGGTGGCGCGCTGAATGATCACCTGCTTGGGATCCAGCGGCAGGTTGCTGACCAGGCGGGCGCTGCCGGCAATCTCCAGACAACGCTTGGTGGCCTCACCCACGCCAATTCGGTTACCGCTTGCGGTAAACGCCTCTTCAAATTCGGTGTGACGTTGGTCCGTGAGGTAGTTCTTGAAGACGAAGGTTGCGGTTGAGCCCGCCACGCTGCCCTCACCACAACCGCCCAACTCACCCGTCCATTCCTGGCGGGCAGCCACCAGCACCTTGCCCGCTTTCAGCGCCGTCGCCCCGACAAACTTCATGCGATCGCCACTGGGGGTAATGACAGGCCCCTGGTCCAGGCTCTCCAGGTCCCAGGTGGCCAATGCCGTGTCCGTATAGTCGCTGCCCGGTGCGGCAATGATGGCCACCAGTTGCCGCCCGTCAGCGCTCATGGACACCGAGCTGATGGCAGGCTGGCGGGCGATCGATTCGATGGATATCGGCTTGGCCATCGCCTGGCCAGCCCCGACCGCAATTGGGAGGAAGGACAATAAAAGCACCCTTGGAAATCTCATGAATTTCTCCACCAAACTTTCAATAAATATTGGTCAAATTACCTAACAACTCATAGACGCGCAGAACCCGCATAGGTTCCAGAAAATACAAGCGGCGCCGAGGCGCCGCTTGCATAGGGGTACAGCACGCCTGCTTCAGGCGATCACAGCCTCCAGTTGAACCGTGCAAAGATGCGCCGGCCCAAAATGTCGTACTGGGTTGCGGACACAGGCACGTTACCTCGCCGTGAACGATATCTGCTGGAAACCACGTCCGGCTCTTCATCAAACATGTTGTTGATGCCGACCAGCACATCCCAACGGCTGCTGCTATAGGTCACAGAGAAGTTGTGATAGAACGCGGCGTCCATGGTGATGTCGTACTGCGCATCCGGGAATCCAAAATAAGAGCCCGTATCGCTGACGTACTGCGAATCATCGGTTTCACTGACGTACTGCAAGTAGTAGTTGAAGCCCCAGTCGTTCTTGCCAAGAGAGGCACGGAAGTTGGAGACATTGTCGGGGCTGCCGACCGTTCCGACTACATCATTGGACTCGAAACCCGAAACCAGGTTGGGATCAAACAGCTGGAACACGTTCTCGAAGGTCCAGGTGCTGTAGGCTTCGATCGTCAAATCACCGAAATCGAAATCCTGTTCCCATCGCACGTTCAGGTCGACACCCTCAACCGTCTGCTTATTGATGTTGACGAAGGTGTCGCGAACGAAATCGATGTTGTAAGCAAACGGATCGCTGCCCGGCTTACGCGAGAACAGGTCGCAGAAAGCGTTCGGGAAGTTTTGCGAGTTGTAGCAGCCGGACACGATCGCACCGGAGCCCAACTGGCTGATCTGGTCGTTCACTTCAACCTCGTAGTAGTCGACCGCCACGCTCAAGTTGGAGAACTCGGGCGTCCAGACAAAACCAATCGTCATGGCGTCTGAGGTTTCCGGGTTCAGGTTTTCCACGCCGCCACCGGAAATGACGGTTGCGGACGAGGACGGCGAGCCATTGTAATCGGCTGGGATGCCATCTGCCGCGCAGTTCTGCTGGATGAGGGGGTTGGTGCTCTCACCCCAGTCGATGCAGGGGTCGAGTCCCAGCTGGCCGGTGAAGCTGGTCTGGTCACCCAGGTACAGCTCGAACAGCGCCGGAGCGCGATACGAGGTGCCGGTGGTGGAGCGCAGCATCAGAGTCGGTGTAATGTTCCACCGCAAACCCGCTTTCCAGACAGAGTCGCTGCCGCCATCCTTGTAGTCGAATGCGCGACCGGAAAGGTTCAATGTCAGATTCTCGATCGCGGGCAGCCCGGCGAGAATGGGAATTTCGAGTTCGCCGAACACTTCCCACACGTTGTTGGTGCCCTTGGTGGCAATGGCTGAGCTCTCGCCCCACAGATCACCCGTTTGCGAGAACTGGCTCGGCTGGTCATCAATACCAAACCGGCGGTACTCGGCACCGATGGCAGCGCCCATGGTGCCGGCAGGCAGATCGAACAGGTCGCCGGAGAAAATCGCGGTTGCCTGGAACTGGTCATAGACCGTGTTGCCGGTATGGTTGACGCCGACCGCGTTGATCAGGCGAGCCATGTCGCGACCGTCCAGAATGGCCGGATCGTAGTAGTTGATCGAGGGCGGCAGGTTGGAGTAGCGCACGTCTCCAGAAAGCGAGTTCAGAATGGAGTTACGCGTGTAGTCGCCGTCGGAGTAGGAATACGAAGCGTACGCCTGCCAGGTCCAGAAGCGGTCTGTCGGCAGCATGCCTTCCAGGCCCGTGGTCACGTAGAAGTAGTCCACATCGATGTCGCTATTGGACGGATAAGGCATGACAGGCAGCGCCAGCGGCAAGAACACCTCAGGCAGCCAGCCGGGATCGCCCGAGTAGCAGTAAGGACCCTGGCCCTCTGCGTCGCAGAGGTAACCGCTGCCCACCAGCGGGAAGAACTGGCGCCAGCCCCTGGCATCCGTATCACGGGATGAATACAGGAAGTCCATATCCCAGTCGACGCCACCCAGGAAGTCGAAGGAATAATCGGCAGTGGCGTAGATGTTGATGCGCTCAAGGCGGTTAATGGCGGTTTCAGAACCCGTGAACCAGAAGTCCAGCACGTCCTCGTAGTAAGCCTGGCCGCCCTCATCGTCGTAGCGGCCGTTGGCACGCGGGCGATAACCGGGGAAGGTGCCGATGGTCTGGCCATCAGGCGCCGGGATCAGGCGGCCGCCGGTAATGAAGTAATCGATGACGGTGTTGGCATACAGGTTGGAACAACCCGAGAAAATTTCACCGGACGTGATGGAACGGTCCTGCCGGTCTATGCGATTGCCGTTGGAATCGGTGACAAGCGGCTCGGGGCAGCTTAGGTAGTCACGGTCGCCGATGGTCAAAGGTTCACGCAACTCCCACTGTGCGGAAACGCTGAAGGAGCCTTTGTCGAACACTTTGCCCGTGATGATGCCCACCCGGTAAAGCTCGCCGCCCTGGTCAAAGGGCGCCTCTGTAAGAACGGACACTTCGGTGCCGTCCACCGCTCGACGGGTGATGATGTTGGCCACACCGGCTACAGCATCGGAACCGTAAATGGACGAAGAGCCGTCCAGCACGATCTCAAAACGCTGAGCGGCAATTTCGGGAATGCTTGAAAGGTCAACGGAAGAAACCTGGCCGCGGGTACCGCTGCCGCCCGGGCGCCTGCCGTTCAGCAGCACCAGTGTTCGCGTCGAACCCAGACCGCGGAGGTCGAGCGTTTGCACACCCGTGCCACCCTGGACCACGAACCCCTGGAACTGGTTGTTCAGCTGGGTTGTGCTGGCGGCAACGGTCGTGTTTTGCAGAATGTCGGCAACGCTCAGCTGACCGACCTTGGCCTGCGTTTCGGCGTTGATCACCTGCATCGGGGAAGCGGACGTGAATTCCTCGCGCTTGATGAGGGAACCCGTCACCTCGATTCTGCCCAAGTCGTAGGACTCATCGTCCTCCTCTTCGGCCATTTCGACGGCGTCGTCGGCCTGATCATCGGCATCATCTTGCGCCCATGCCCCAACGGACACCAGGCAGCCGATACTCAAGGCCAGCAGGAACTTGGAAAACGTTCCCAGAGAAGCTTTCTCGTTAGCCATTTTTCGATCTCCTGTCGCATTCCGGATGAATTTTCCACGCTTCCTCCCGGATTCATCAAAGCGTGGTTTTTTCAGCTGATATATTGAACGCAATTAATGCGCGCGCAATACATGAATATATCATGCGAGGGCACGCATTGGGCGAATATATCGGTTTCAGAGGAAACCGTACACAAAAGTTAAGGATTTGTTAACCCAGATCAAGTGATTTTGCGCTTTTTCGGCGACAAGAGCGTCTTTTTCGGTCGATCGAAGGTCATCGTAGCCATGAACCGGCCCCGCGCAGCGCCCTGCTGCTCGCCCGCATGGCGCGCCTGGGCGGGCGCAGTTTTATGGGCTGTGCTCGAGCGTGTCATACTGTTCTCAACCGCAAATGGAGCTAGAGCAAGCCTGATGAAGGCACCCTGCCCCTTGATCGTTGGCCGATGCCCGAGACACCCACAGGGCGCTTTTGCCGTGATCGCCCCTGTGCGGCGAGTGGCCCGTGCCCTGTGCTCAAGCCCTCAAGCACAGGTGAAGGTGGCGCTGCTCGCCGTCTGCATCATGCTGGCGGATGCGTGCCTGGCGCAGCAGCTTACGCCCAGGGCCTACTGGCCTGCACCGGTGGGAACACAGGTGCTGCTCATGGGCTACCAGTATTCCAGCGGCGACATCATCACCGACCCCACCCTGCCCATCGCCGGCGTCAATTCCCAGATCCACTACGCCATGCTGGGTTATCAGCGTTTTTTCAGCTTCCTCGGACGCACCGCCAACGTCCAGCTCGCAGCGCCCTATTCCTCGGGAACCACGGAGGGACTGATCCGGCGAGCGTTTCAAAGTGTGGATGTCCGAGGCCTGGGTGATATGACCATCAAGGGCACCGTCAACCTGCTGGGCGCACCCGCCATGGACGGCACCGGCATGCAGGCCCTGCGCGCAGCACCACGAACACAGCTCGGGCTCAGCATCACGGTGTCCGCCCCCACCGGCGAATATCAGCCGGACAAGGTACTCAACGTGGGCACCAACCGCTGGGCGGTTCGCCCGGCGGCGGGCATGATCTGGCCCATCCGCCCGACATGGCTGTTGGAGGCGGAACTGGGCGCCTGGTTTTTTCAGGACAACGACGACTTTCTTGGCATGACCCGCGGACAGGATCCCATCTGGTCCGGCGAACTTCACTTGATCAAGAGATTCAGACCGGGATTCTGGGCGTCACTGGATGTCAATTACTATCGGGGCGGTAAGACAACGCTGGAAGGCGTCAACAGTGAAAACCTCCAGCGCAACTCTCGTGCCGGCGCGACCCTGGTGGTGCCATTGGGGCGAGGCGCCGCTGTCAAGCTTAGCTACAGTGAAGGGATCAACACCGCATCCGGCGGCGATTACAGCCTGGTCTCCCTTCAAACCATCCTGGTCTACCGTTAATTTCAGGCTCTGGCTGTCATCCGATATCTGCGGCGGCAGCCGTCGCGTGACCAGGCCGGTCAATGACGGCTCATGGGCACGCCACATATCCGCGATCAACATGGGCGTCCATACGAGCGCAATCTGCAGGGCGAACAAACGCTGGCCCCCGAGTGCGGCTGCCCGGCGTATTGACCAAGAGCGGCGCCTAAATCGAGCGGACAACGCTGCCCGTTTTCCGCTTAGATGGGCAGGTAGAAAACGGTGTTGGAGATCAGCACCATGATGAAAATCATGCTGGTGATCATCGGGCCCAGCCAGATGCGGCCGGTCAGCCGGAAAAAATAGCGATTGAAATAGGGCAACACGAACATCATGGGCACCACCGCGAACAGCAGGTTCACGTAGAGCCAGCCGTCCGTCCAATACACCGTGCCGGTCATCGCGAAAGTGGTGTACTGCACGATCACGATCAGCAGCAGCCCCAGCGAATTGCCCAGGCCCCCGATCAGCATACCTTGCCATTCGGGCTGCCCTGCCCAGCGCATGGAACCATTCACCCGCAGGGAATTGGATAAAAAGAAGAGAAAGAAAAACGGCAGATACATGGCCAGCAGAATCAGCAACTCCGGCCGGAAGACCCTGACGCCCATGAACCAGAAGTTGTAGTCCACGTGGAAAATCCAGTAAACGCCAAACAACAAGAGGTAATAGAGCAGGAACATGGTGACGGCCAAGGCCAGCGTGCGCAGGGCTTCGCCGCGATCGATCGAGGCGCCCCACATCTCAGGCCGCACGCCATGATGGCGCCCGTGGAACCAATAACTGCCAAAGAACATGGCATAGCCTACCAGGCCGTTCAGCACCGCCCAGAGCATCACGGCGTTATTCATGCGCTGCGGGAAAAACCAGGTCATACGGCGTGAAGAGGCATCCACGAACAGCCTCTGCGACAACTCCGCCATCGGTATGTAGCTGAAACAGGCGATCAGCGCACCCAGGGCGAACAGGCCCCAAAAAACCAGCCTTCCTCTTCCACGAGGCCTCGGCACCGCCGACGGTAGCGCATGCAGCAGCGGTCGCCAGAAAGGCGTCTCCAGCAGCAGGCGCCCCAGGGGCACCAGCATGACCAGGGCTGAAACCAGCGATATCAGCCCCAGCAGTTCCTTCCAATACCAGACCTGGTCGTAACTATCGAGACCGCTGTCATGTCGAAATACCTTCTCGAAGTACTCGATCTGGTTGGCCATGGCCTCGAACATATAGGGTTGGAAGGGGTGCAGAGTCCGTTCGTTGTAAACCACCCTCAGGCTGCGGTCATCGATTTCGCCGTAGTAACGCCCAATTTCCACCTCGCTGACGGGTGTTTCACCGGGTGATCCACCCGAATTGACCAGCCTCAGCGATTCCGGCGCGATGCGCATGTCGCCGTCACCCAACTCATTGCGGTAAGCACCCTCGTCGTAAAAGGCATAGGCGATACCAACATTGGAGCGCACATCGGCCAGCACATCATCTCTAAGCGTGAGCACGTAACCGGACATAAACACCGAGTGCAGCAGGCTGGGCTGGCCCGTCTCCTGGGCACGTTTGCCGAAGAAATTGGCTCCACGGATGGCGGCATTGCCTCCGGCCGAATGGCCGGTGGCCGCGATCCGGCTGCGATCGATGTAATTGAGGTTCGGCGTATTGGCGGCATAGTCCACCACGGCGAACATGCCGTAGCCTTCGGTGGTTGCGGCACGCCGGCTCAACGATGAACTGGAACGCCCCTGTGCATAGGGGTCGATGGAAACGGCCACCATACCGCGACGGGATAATTCGATGGCTATGTTGGCCAGTGCCTCCTTGGAACGCTGAAACCCAGGGACGACGACAACCAGCGGGGCGGGATTGTTAGCGGTAGCCGTATGGGGCCGATACAGGTCGCCGACCACCCACTGGCCGTTGTGCGTGGGAACCTTGATGCCGCTGACCTGGACCTTGCCCCAGTCGCTCTGGATCTGCGAACCCAGCCAGGCGCAGAAAACAATGAGCAGCACCGTGATCAGAAGCAAGCGGTGGCTGTTGTGGCTCGCGCGGCCGATGGGCTGTTCCGGCAGAATCATAGGCCCATCATGATAACCCCGCCGACACGCAGGTTTTCAATCAAATCTTGAGCGCCATCGGCACCCTTTACGGCATGCCGCTTGGCATCGGGATACCTTGGGCCCGGGTTGGGCGGCCGGAACCAAACTCCGAATAACGCCCGGTGAATGGCAGGGTCAGGCATGCACGCCCAACATTGGAAAAGCGGTCAGAAAGACTCGCCCACGTAGAAATAGGCCGCGCTGTCGCCGTCACCCCATGCGAGGTCGACACTGAGCCGGACGCCGTGTTTTTCAGACGCCACCCAACGGATGCCCAAACCGGCGCCTGTGCGAATGTTATCCCGATTGAACGCGCCGAATGACTCCGCCACCTGTCCAATGCCGCCAAACACGACCGCGCCCCAACGAGCGCTCAGGCGCCTGCGATATTCGAGCTGCATCGTCACCATCGTGTCATCACGATAGCGCCCGCCTTCAAAGCCCCTCAGGTTCTTATTGGAGCCGAGCAGACAAATATCATAGAACGGAGCCTTGTCACTGGCGGCGCAGGCCGTGGCATTGGCAGCCAAAACGTCATATTCACCCACTGACCAATAGCCGGACCATTTCAGGTTGTACTGCTCATAATCACGATCCCCGCCAAAGGACTCGCGTGACGTGTCGATGGATAACTGCGCGAAGTGACCAGCGGTGGGAAACCAGACGTCGCTCCGGGAGTCAAATTCAAATTTCAGCCCCGGCCCGATGGAATCGATCTGAAGGCCCAGATCCAGCAGTTCTTCGGGAGGGATACCAGGAATCGAACTGTCCAGGTCGTAACGTAATTTACTGGTCAGGGAGAGATAGCGTAAGCGAACTCCGCCATAGAGCCTTTCTGTCAGGCGGAAAAGAGCCTGCCCAAAGCCGGCGGTGCCGCTCTGATTGATCTTGACGCCCTCAAAATCCGCTTCATTATTGCCAAAACCGTAGAAATTGAGGTTCATGTCCGCATAACCCAGCCCGCCCGTGATGCGAATATGGTCCTTATTAATATAATTCTTGGTGAAAACACCCCCGCCCCAGCTCCCATTTGACGTGGCCAATCCAGCCGCGCCGGTGGTCGAGGGTGGTGAGTCGGGGTGCAGTTTGTACAAACGCAGCACCGCTACGGCGAGGCCCGCGTCGATGGTGGGGTTCAACACCGGGATCGGCATCCAGACCCAGTCGCCCTTCTTGCGTCGCTTGCCAAGCTCCTCGGTGGTCTCCACGACATCGTCTTCTATCTTCTGAACTCGAAGCGGGTCACCGGCCGAGACCGCCCCCGGGGCAAAAACCCACATGAGCGCCAGGATAAGGGCTGGAATAAGGTGTTTGTTCATGCGAATCAATCCATGAATAAGAGGCGACAGCCGTTCGGGTCGGTACCCTATCACGAAA
>WTJD01000233.1 GCA_011524975.1 Lysobacterales bacterium | reverse complement strand
AGATGTGTATAAGAGACAGAATTGACCATCAGCCAGCGCCAGCTTATCAAAGGGTATCGGCGCATCGGGGATGACGCGGTCATCTGCACGCGCGTCCGTTTTCGCCGTTGCAGCATCCGCGTTGCCTGTGAGAAACGGCCGCAGGTTCAGTGAGTTCGTGGTCAGACGAAGGTCAAACTCAGGTTTTTCGCCTTGCACATCGAGCTTGAACAGCCCCTTGATGTCGCTTTGTCCCAGGCGGGCGTTGAGTTGGGCCAATTCCATGTGCGTGGCGCTGCCGGACAGCCGGGTTTCCAGCTTAAAAGGAAGCTCGCCGTAAGCTGTGCCACCCAGGGTGGCGATGCGCGACAGGTTGGGCGCGTGGACCTTCAGGGTCATGTCGGTTGCCGATGCATCAGGCGGCAGATCAAGTACGCCGGCAAGCTCCAGGCCAGCATCTCCGAGCGCAATTTTTAAAACATCGACTTCCAGCGCTTGGTCCGACCATTGGCCACTTCCCTCCACGGAAAAACTCAGGGCTTCCAGGTCCAGTCCACCCAATTCGGGCAGCAAGCGCGTGATATTTTCGCCTCGACCCTGAATGTTGAAGGCGCCGTGGTCGGGTCCCAACGGCCACGGCAGCCGAACATCGGCGCGCAGCTTGAGCGTGCCGGCGTTCAATTCGAAACCCTCGACCACAGCGTTGCCGTCCTCAATTTGGAAGCGCGCCCGCGAGCTGAATGGCCCCTCCGGCAATCGCGCGGCCCCGGGAGGATCGATCAGCGCGCCCAGTTCACGCCCTTCCAGCGCCAGGCGCAGGTCAGTGCCTGACAGGCTCTCATGGCCTCCAAGGCGGCCTTCGAGCTCCAGTCGCGTCGGCCCCACTTCCGCGCGCACATCGCTCAACAACCACACGCCATCGCCACTGGCGACCTCGCCCCGGATATCGAAAGGCGCTTGGAAAAACGTCATCGATTCAGGTGCGAGGCCCTGCAGGCGGGACATGTCAGGACCCGAAGCCGACAGCGTAATGCGGGTGCCCTGGCTGGCCGAGACGGCGCCGAGGCGGCCACTGACGTCGAGTACAGCGCCGTCGGTGGCGAAACGCAAGCGGCGGATGTCATAGAAACGTTGGCTGGGCTGGTCCAGGTCCAGGCTCAGCGTCCAGGGCGTATCGGGCAGACCACTCAGGCCCAGAAGGTCTCCCAGCCGGCTGGCAAAAGCGCCACTCATGTTGAGATCGAGGCCGAGCCGGTCGTCACGGTGCAGAAACCCGTTGGCCTCGCCTTCACCAGGCGGCGCCGAGAACTTGGCGCTGAACCGGGTGCCTTCCTGATCGGCGGTGGCGGCCCCATCCAGCTGAAATGGCCCAGGGGGCAGCTTGCCCAGGCCCTGCAGGCGCTCCAGTGCCGCCAGATCGTCGCCGCCGGCAGCCAGTCTGAGTTCGTAGTTGAACTCATCTTCCAGCACGCCCTGGAGGCGTCCGGTGAGCGGTGATGCGCTGAAGGACAGATCCAGCTCGGTGCGTCGAGCCGCGGCCGCGTTGACCTTGCCCTTGATGCTGAAGGCGCCGGCGGGAAGCGGTCCGGCGCCGACCGGTTCACTGAAAGCCGCCAGGTCTTTTCCTGACAGGTCGAGCGACACATCCGCGCCCACGATGGAGGGGAAAGCGGGAATGCGGCCTTCCAGCAACAACCGGGCCGCCGCCACATCGAAGTTCAGTTCGCGGACGGTCACTCCGCTGGCGTTGCGCTCCGTATCGATGCCCAGGGTGAACGGAGTTTCGGGCCAACCGGGGTAACCGGCCAGGCGGGCCAGCCCGCCCAGGCTCTGGCCGGAAGCACTTCCCCTGATGGAGATTTCCTCGAAGTCCTGCAATGTGGTCATGCGGCTGGAAAGGTCTATGGTGAGGGGGCCAACGCTTGCTTCGAGGTGGGCCAGGACATGATCGCCCCCAGGTTGCGTCGTGGCTTGCAGGCGGACCGCGCCATCTCCGAAATCACCCAGGTTGAGGGCCCGGGTCAGGTGCTCCAGGGAGGGCGATTCGGCAGAAACCCGGATGGCAGGCCTGCGTGGGCTGAGCAGGTCGTCCATTTCCGCCTCGACAGAGAATGTCCCGATACCCAGGCCACCGGATCCTTCGATCCGGATGTTTTTTGCTGCCAGCAACCGCGACCAGGGCCCCACCGAGCCCTGGAAGCTGATCGCGTTGCTTTTGACTTCGCCGGCGATCTCGATTTTTACCGTGCCGTCATGATCCAGGTGTTGAACCAGGCGGTCGAGACGAACGTCCAGCGGCTTGACCAGGCGTGGACTTTGCAGTTCGATTTCTACCTGGTCCACGCGGGCGTCGGACAGCAGGAAAGGCAGCGTGGTGGGTGAAGTCTGTGCGGAGCGCTTCGGGGCGTCAAACTTCCAGTTGCCCCGGCCTTCTTCATCCTCGACGAGGTTCAGGCGCACACCGTCCACGTCCAGCCGGTTTATGGTCGGGGGCCGTTCCTGCCATAGCGATGCGGTTTCCAGTGCCACGTAGAGGCGGTCGATTTCGAGAAAGGCGCCCGGGCCCGCCCATTCCGGATTGGCCAGGCGCACGGCTCGGGCTTCCAGCGTGGTGGTCCTGCCGAGTTCGATGGAAATGGCCTCGTTGATCGTCAACTGCCGGCCCAGCGCCTGGCTGAGACGCTCTTCGACGGTTGCCCGCATGAAATCCAGGTCCAGTGTCAGCAGAGCGAACACCAAAAGCATCAGCGTGGCGGCGGCGCCCAGCGTGGCCCATTTCAGAATTCGGCCTGTTCTCTGCAAGTCATTCACCTTAACCCGGGCTGGTATTTCAGCCACCCGGAGACCATTTCATAGGCTTGGATGCCGCAGGTCAAATATCGTTCCCGCCACTTTTCCACGAGGCGCACGGAGTTGGCCAGATGCCGCGGCTTTTATGAAAGACAAAGTAGTCATTCAATGCGGGGCCCAACGCACGTATGATTGCGGATTGTTGATGGTAATTTGTCGCCCTGCCTGCCGATGGCGGGGTTGGCCCCAAGGAGTGATCGCTGACCATGTGTTCCATTTATGGCGTACTGGATTTGCACCAGGACCTCGACACGGTTCGGAGAACCGCTATCCGCCAGTCGCGGCTGCTGAGGCATCGCGGCCCCGATTGGAGCGGTGTGTACGCGCATCCGCGCGCCGTGCTGGCGCATGAACGCCTGTCGATTGTCGACGTCAATACGGGCGCCCAGCCGCTGTTCTCAGCCGACGACAAACAGGTGCTGGCAGTCAACGGTGAAATTTACAACCACCGTCAGCTGCGTGAGGAGCTGGCGCCCGATTACCCGTGGCGAACCGAATCCGACTGCGAAGTCATTTTGCCGCTGTATATCGAACAGGGTGAAGGCTTTCTCAATCGCCTGCGCGGGATGTTCGCCTTCGTGCTGTATGACGAGGAGACAGATCGCTGGCTGATCGCCCGTGATCCTGTCGGCATCATTCCGCTCTACTACGGATTTGACGCTGATCAGCAGCTTTACGTGGCATCCGAGATGAAGGCGCTGATGGATGTGTGCAGCGAGGTGCACGAGTTTCCGCCCGGACATTGCTGGTCCAGCGAGCACGATGAGCCGCAGCGCTACTACGAACGGCCGTGGATGACGTTCGAGGCAGTGGAATCTGCCGAGACAGATGTCCAGGCGCTTCGAGCCTCCCTTGAAAGCGCCGTTATCAGCCACCTGATGACCGATGTGCCTTATGGCGTGTTGCTGTCAGGGGGGCTGGATTCCTCCATCGTTGCTGCCCTGACGCAGCAGCATGCCCGCAAGCGGGTAGAAGATGATGAGCGAACAGATGCGTGGTGGCCGCGCCTGCACTCTTTCGCTGTTGGTCTTGAGGGCTCACCCGACCTGGTGGCGGCAGAGCGGGCAGCCCGGCACATTGGCACGGTCCATCATGGCTTTGAATTCACGCTGCAGGAGGGTTTGGACGCCCTGGACGAGGTGGTTTATCACCTGGAAACCTATGACGTCACCACCATCCGCGCGGCGACGCCCATGTTCCTGATGGCGCGAAAAATCCGCGCTATGGGCATCAAGATGGTGCTCTCGGGCGAGGGGGCGGACGAGATATTCGGTGGGTATCTGTATTTCCACAAGGCGCCGGACGCGCGGGCCTTTCACGAGGAGACGGTGCGTAAGCTCTCGAGGCTGCATCAATATGATTGCTTGCGCGCGAACAAGGCCATGGCCGCCTGGGGGGTAGAGGCCCGGGTGCCCTTCCTGGATCGCGATTTTCTCGATGTGGCCATGTCGATCAATCCACGCGACAAGATGATTGGCGAGGGAAGAATCGAAAAGCATATTCTTCGTCAGGCGTTCGAGGACCTTCTTCCCGAATCCATTGCCTGGCGGCAGAAAGAGCAGTTTTCCGACGGGGTTGGCTATGGCTGGATCGACGGCGTGCGGGACTTTACCGCCCGTCAAGTCAGCGACAAGCAGCTCGCTCACGCGTCTAAGCGCTTTCCCATCAACACGCCGGAAACCAAGGAGGCTTACTATTTTCGCCAGCTGTTCGAGGGTCATTTCCCCTTGAAGTCCGCTATCGAATGCGTGCCCGGCGGGCCGTCCGTGGCCTGCAGTTCGCCAGAAGCCACCCGATGGGACGCGAGCTTGCAGCAAGTGAATGATCCCTCTGGACGGGCGGTGTTCTCGGTGCACCAGGATGCCTACGATGAAGCAGTGAGCGAAGGAGAAGAAGCCTGATGCTGGTGCAAAAATTTGGTGGTACATCAGTGGCCGATACGGCCGGCTTTCAGGCCTGCGGTGAGGTGGTCAGGCGACACGCCGTTGAAGATCCCGTCATCGTGGTGCTCTCAGCGGTCAAGGGTGTCACCGATCTGTTGTTGGCGGCCATTGATGCAGCGGCCCAGGATCAGGATATCGATGTCCCATT
Organism: Lysobacterales bacterium; assembly: GCA_011524975.1. GTDB lineage: Bacteria > Pseudomonadota > Gammaproteobacteria > Xanthomonadales > SZUA-36 > WTJD01. The sequence goes on along the minus strand of WTJD01000233.1, from coordinate 15,227 downwards.
GGAGCAGATCATCGGTTTGGAGAGCGCCGTGGTGGAAGGCCTTGGCGCTGCAGGCATGGATACGGCCCAGGCGGATCGGGATCTGGAAAATCGCGTCAAGCGATTACGAACGCGGCTGGAGGGCATACGGCTGTTGGGCAGCTGCCCCGATACCGCCCGCGCTGAAATTCTGGCTTCCGGAGAGCGCTTCAGCAGCCGCCTGATGGCTCTCTACCTGCGCCACCTCGGCCTGGAAGCGCGCTGGTCGGACGCGGACGTCCTGCCCCCGGCCAGCGACAAGATCCTCGATACGTTGTTGGACCAGGAAGCGGCTGAGCCCCTGCTCCGGGAAGCCCTGGAGAACACCCGGGTGCTGGTGTTGCCCGGATTTTACAGCCGCAATGAAAGTGGGGGTTACCAGTTGCTGGGCCGCAACGGATCCGACTACACCGCGGCCGCGGTGGCAGCGGCCCTGGGCGCGGATGCATGCCAGATATGGAAAGACGTGGATGGTTTCTTTACGGCCGATCCGCGGGTCGTGCGCAATGCCCGTCTTCTTGATGAGGTCAGCTTCGAAGAAGCCATGGAGCTGTCCTACTTTGGCGCCAAGGTGATCAGCAGCAAGGCCATCGCCCCGCTGGCCGCGGCCGGTATCACCTGCCAGGTACGCAATACCTATAAACCCGACGAGCCCGGCACCCGGATACAGTCGGCGGCGCGTCTGACCGCCAAGGTGCGCGGGCTGAGCCTGCTGGATCATGTGGCCTCGATCACGATGTCCGGCACCGGCATGCGCGGTCGGGTGGGAATCGCGCGGCGCGTCATGGACGCGCTGGCGCAGGAGGCCATTTCCATCCTGTTGATCGTGCAGTCCTCCTCCGAATACAGCATCACCTTGTGCGTGCGGACCGAGGACGCCAGGCGAGCCCGAAAAGCGTTGCAGGAGGAGTTCCATTTCGAGCGCCTGCATGGCCTGATCGAAGATGTTTCCGTTCTGACCGAGCGGGCCGTGGTTTCTCTGGTGGGTGATGGCATGAAGCACAATCGGGGCATTGCTGCCCGCTTCCTGACGGCCATTTCATCCTCGGGAGCCAACGTGGAAATCATCGCGCAGGGCTCTACCGAGTGTGCCATCGCGGTCGTTGTGGAGCGCGCGTCGGCAGCCTCGGCCATGCGAACGGTGCATACGGCGTTCTTCAGTCATGGTCACCACGTGGATGTCATTCTGCTGGGCTGCGGTAACGTGGGCTCAGCCTTGTTGGAGCAAATTCATCAACAGGCCGGAGAGGAGGCGGGCGGCCGCGTTCAGGTCAAACTCCGCGCCATCGCCAACAGCCGAAAGCTATGGGTGGCGCACGACACCCTCGACCTGGACAACTGGGCCGAGGCGCTGGAAAGGGACGGTCAACCCTGGACCATGGACGATCTTAAAGGCATCCGGGATCAATTGGGCCTGCTCAATCCAACGATTGTCGATTGCACCACGAATGATGAATTGGCCGCTCTGTATGCCGGTCTTCTGGCCAATGGATTCAACGTGGTAACGGCCAACAAAAAGGCCAACACCGGCAGCATGGACTATTACCGCGAATTGCGCAGCGCGGCCGCACATTCCTTCCGGAAGTTTCTCTACGAAACCAACGTGGGCGCCGGCCTGCCGGTCATTGACACCCTGCACGCGCTGATGCTGTCGGGTGACCGCCTGAAAACCTTCGAGGGCGTGTTGTCAGGCTCACTGTCAAAAATTTTTGGCATGCTGGAAGACGGCATGGCGTTTTCCGAGTCCGTCGCCGAGGCCATGCGCCTGGGTTTCACTGAACCCGACCCAAGGGATGACCTGTCCGGCATGGACGTGGCGCGCAAGCTGTTGATCATTGCGCGAGAGGTGGGAATGGAACTCGAACTGGAGGACATCCAGGTCGAGGCTGTTATTCCCCATGGGTATGCTGCGGAGACGCCGCTCGATGACTTGATGGCAGAGTTGCGGCAACTCGATGCGGGTTTTGCCGAGCGCATCGAGTCTGCTCGTGCCGCCGGCAATGTGCTTCGTTACGTTGGGCGCATTGAAGGCGGCGCTTGCCGCGTGTCCATCGAGGAGGTTCCGGTGGACAAGCCGCTGGCGGCCATTCGCGATGGTGAGAACGCCCTGGTGGTGATGAGCCGCTATTACCAGCCGTTACCGTTGGTGCTCAGGGGCTATGGCGCAGGCGCCAGGGTCACCGCGGCCGGTGTGTTTGGCGACCTGCTGCGAACAGCGTGGCGTCCATTGGACTAAAGAGACATGACTGACAAAATTCTGACCGTGTTTGCCCCCGCTTCCAGCGGCAACCTGTCTGTTGGCTTTGATGCCCTGGGGCTGGCCCTGGCGCCCATGGATGGCACCTTGCTGGGTGATATTGTCGAGCTTCAGCCGGCTGCGGACGATGATTGGGCGCTGGAGGTTTCCGGCCCGTTCGCGCACGCGCTCCCGGAGGATCCGGAGCTTAACGTGGTTTTGAGCAGCTGCCGGAGGTTCCAGAAAGAAGCAGAAAGTGCAGATACACTTATAAAGCCCTTGCACGTGCGATTGAACAAGCGCCTGCCGGTCGGCAGCGGGTTGGGTTCAAGTGCCGCGTCCGTCGTGGCAACGCTGGTTGGGCTCAACCAGTATTTCAACCGGCCGTTAAGCCGTCTGACCCTTCTGGACCTGATGGCGGAAATGGAGGGTAGCATCAGCGGCGGCGTGCATCTGGACAACATCGCGCCCAGCCTCATGGGTGGACTGCGCCTGTGCGTGCCGGGATCGTCCACCCAGTATGCGCTGCCCTGGCCCAGCTCCTGGCGCGCGGTGGTGGCCTGGCCGGGCACGCAGTTGAACACGCGCGAGGCACGAACGGTGGTTCCGGAACAAGTTGATCGAAACGTGGCCATAGCGCAGGGCGCCCGGTTCGCTCGATTCATTCATGAGCTACACAGTGGTGACACGAAAGAGGCCGCCAAATGCCTGGTAGATGAAATTGCGGAGCCGTATCGCGCGGACTTGCTGCCCGGGTTTTCCGAGGCAAGGCAAGCACTTATAGAGCTCGGTGCGTTGGCCATCGGCATTTCCGGATCAGGCCCCACCATCTTTGCCATCGTCGATGATCAGCGTGTGGCGGAACGAAGCCTGACCTGGCTGAGGTCGCATTATGTTCAGAATGAGCAGGGCTTTGTCCATGTCTGTAAGGCGGATCTGGAGGGCGCGCGGGTGGTTGGCCGCGGCCGGACCGACACATGATGTACAACATCAGAGATGATTCCCAACGGGTGTCGTTTCCCGAGGCTGTGCGTTTGGGGATTGGCAGGGATCAGGGTCTGTTTCTGCCTGAACATGTCGAAATGATCGCTGATATGGCGGATTTGCTGGATATGCCCTTTGCGCAGCGCAGCGCTTTGGTGCTCTCCCGTCTGGTCGGCTCGGAAGTGTTGCCTGAAGACATTCAGCAGATGGCTCATGCCGCTTTCAATTTTCCTGTTCCCTTGGTTGAAGTTCAAAAGGGTGTATATGCACTAGAGCTGTTCCACGGCACCTCACTGGCTTTCAAGGATTTTGGCGCCCGATTCATGGCGCAGTGTCTTGGGCGGTTCCACGACGGTGGCCCGATGACCATCCTGACCGCAACTTCAGGTGATACCGGCGCTGCCGTGGCGCAGGCATTTTTCGGACAACCCGGTGTCGATGTGGTGGTGCTCTACCCCAAGGGCCGGGTCACTCCGTTGCAGGAAAAACTATTTTGCACACTGGGCGGTAATGTTCGGACGTTCGCCATTGAAGGCGATTTCGACGCCTGCCAGGCCATGGTCAAGCAGGCGTTTCTGGATGAGGACCTGGTTAACACACTGGGGCTCAATTCGGCCAACTCCATCAACATCGCCCGCTTGCTGGCCCAGGTCTGCTACTACTTCGAAGCCGTATCGCAGTTGCCCATGGGGACCGAGCCGGTGTTTTCGGTCCCAAGCGGAAATTTCGGTAATGTCACCGCTGGGCTGATCGCCTGCGCGCTTGGCTTGCCGGTGAGGCGGATGATAGCGGCGACCAACGCCAATGACACTGTGCCGCGCTTTCTGGCCAACGGTCAATGGGACCCGAACCCGACCGTCGCCACGATGACCAACGCCATGGATATTTCACAACCCAATAACTTTCCTCGCGTGTTGGCATTGGGCGAAAGGCACGGTGTGGACCTCAAGCAGTTACTGCGCTCGGTTTCGCTGGATGACGCGCAAACCGAGCAGTCCATGAGCGCGCTGCACGCGGCGGGCTACGTGGCCGATCCGCACAGCGCCCTCGGCTGGCAGGCTCTGGTGGACCAGCTGGAGGAAGGAGAAACCGGCGTGTTTCTGTGCACGGCCCACCCGGCCAAGTTCCGCGAGGAAGTCGAACGCGTGCTTGGGATAGCGGTAGAACTGCCGGAAAGCCTGGCACAAGTCGCAGACAAGCCGGTGCTGTCTCAGACCTTGCCCCCCGATATGGAGGCGCTCAGGCCTTTGTTGTTGGAGGCCGCCTCATAGTCTCCAGCCTCCGGAGTCACGGCTTTTATCGTTCTATGATTTCCTCAGACAGCAGGGCGGAGGCGAACTCGCTCATGTCCCTGCGCAGTGTCTCTGTTTCGATTTCGAATTGTGATTCCAGGCACTGAATCAGCTGCTCGAACGTTTTTTCACCATCACAAGCCTCAAGAAACGCTGCGCCTGTTTCGTTCAAAACCAGGGCTTCATTCTTGTCCTCGTGAATGACGACGGCCTCCTCGAAAACTCGCCGGAAGCGCGTTTTGCGGTTGATTCTCAGGACATCTTTTGCCTGGATTTCCATCATTTCCGTCCCGTGAAGTGAGGGGTTGCTCGCCCGTCAGAATAGACAGCCGCGAAAGACATCGCAACGCGCAGAAGAAACTCAAGGGTTGTCCGCCCTCACAGGATTTGACGATATATCGTTGGTTTTACTTGGCGCTTGGGGGTCAACAATGCGCCAATGTATATTGGTTTTGCTATGTCTGGGAGGATGAACCAGTTCGTGCTTTCATTGAGCAATTTATTGACTGTGCGGCCATCCGCGGCATGCCCTGGAAGATGTGCTTGAGCCGTTCGCGTGCAGAGGCCATAGAGTGGGTGAGTGGAGAATTGGATCTGCCAGGGGGTTGTGACCGTGACCTGTCTTTGAGCCTGTTTCGGCCAGCCGCCCCGTCGATGGTGTGAAGAAAGGGCTGTTTTAGGGGGCGCTCCGGCCTGAACTGCTATCATGCGCGCCATGACCAGGCGCAAACACATGCTGTTGGCGATCATCGCAGCCTGCTGCAGCGTTTCCTGCGCGGCGGGCCAGCCCTGGGTTGAGCTCAAGGGTCAGAAGTTCACGGTTGAAATTGCCGACAGCGAGCAGGAGCATGCCCTCGGCCTTATGTTTCGGGATCAACTCGCTCAGGACCATGGGATGTTGTTCGTATTCGGTTACGAGGCGCCGCGCAGCTTCTGGATGAAAAACACCCGAATACCGTTGGACATCATGTATTTTGACGCGAGCCTGACACTCGTGAGCATGTCGCAGAACACGCCGCCATGCAGGCAGCAGCAATGCCCGGCCTACCCCAGTTCGGGGCCGGCTCAGTACGTCCTGGAACTCAACGCGGGCAAAGCCTCAGAACTGGGAGTGGTGCCGGGTGACCGGCTGGTCCTGCATATCGATTGATCGCGCGAAGCGCGTCCCGAACCCTCAGCACGGCCATCCGCCAGGCTGGCCGGGTGATATTGCCTCGAGCGGTTCCCGCCGCTAGATAGTGAACCATGAATGCTTCCGTCAGGTATCCGCGCGGGGCGCCGCCCATCCGGCTGGTGCAGTTCAGTGACTGCCATGTGCAGGGCACCCCCGGTGCTGTCTACAGGGGCGTCGATTCGCGCCAAACCCTGGCCGAGTGCCTGGCTGTTGTGCGGGGTTATGGGCCTGATCTGCTGATCGGAACCGGCGATCTCAGCGAGGACTACAGCGAGGCGTCCTATCATTATCTGAAACACGTTCTCACCCCGGTCGGCTGTCCGTTTCTGACGCTGCCGGGTAACCACGACGACGCGTCGTTACAGCGACGAATCATGGTCCGTTGTCCTGTGGACCGGGCGCTGGTCCATGACGTGGGCTCGTGGCGGCTGGTGCTGCTCAACAGCGCAGTCAGCGGCGAGGTGCCGGGCTCATTGTCGCGCGAGATGTTGAGCAGCCTGGAAACTGCGCTTGGCAGCAGGCCAGGCCCCAAGGCCGTTTTCCTGCACCATCAGCCCTTGCCGGTGGGGAGTCCGTGGATCGATCGGTATGCCCTGAAACACCCGGAGCGGCTGTGGGAGGTACTGGATGCGGCCCGCGATATCCAGCTGGTGGCGTGGGGACATATTCACCAGCCATTCACCGCCGTCAGGAACAAAGTTCGTTTGCTGGGTTCACCCTCCACCGCGGTGAACAGCCTGCCCGGCCGTGAAAAGCTGACACCAGACCCACGTGGGCCCGCATGCCGCTGGCTTGAGCTCGCTGATGACGGCAGCTTTGTAACGGGTGTGTTGGGAAAGGGCTGGAGTGAGGACGTTTAATCTCGAGGCAGCAATATCCACAAAAGGATATAGACCAGGATTCCCGGAAACGCCACGGACAGTATTGAAATCAACACGTAGGCGACCCGCGTGCCGGTTATCGACCACCCAAAGTGCTCTGCAATGCCGGCGCAGACACCGGCTATCATCGCGTTGGCCCGGGAGCGGGTCAGGTGCCGCGTTTGGCGCAACTCAGATTTCCACCATCTCGAAATCTTCCTTGCCCGCCCCGCAATCGGGACATACCCACCATTCAGGGACGTCTTCCCACCGGGTGCCGGGTTCGATGCCCTCCTCCGGCAAACCTTTTTCCTCATCGTAAATCCAGCCGCAGATGATGCACATCCAGGCCTTGTAATCGCCGACAGACTGATCGCTCATTGGGTCGCTCCTTGCATTGAGGGTGATTTTGCCATGGTGGCCGACCCAACCAATGTGGGGGTGATGGCCGCCCGGGACAAGACTTGAACGTGGCTGCAGATATCGCAACCAGGCGGCAACGAGGCCATGGCTGCGCAGACAAGAGCCCCAATCGCCAGGGCCAGGTGAACAGATGAGCCGCCCCCAACCCACGGCCGATTGACCCAAAGCAGTTGTCTTGCCCGTGCCCTGAACGGAAAATAGGCGGCTGCACACACCAACCGGATAAACCCTATGCCCACCAATTCCGAATTGCTCGTCCGTGCCCGTGCCCGTATCCCGGGCGGCGTCAACTCGCCCGTGCGCGCCTTCAATGGCGTCGGCGGCGATCCCCTGTTTTTCGAACGCGCGGAAGGTTCCCGAATTTACGATGTGAAAGGTCGCGGCTACATTGATTACGTGGGCTCCTGGGGGCCGATGATTGCCGGTCACGCACACCCGGATATTGTTCGGGCGGTGCAGACCGCGGCAGCCAAAGGGCTCAGTTTTGGCGCGCCTGCGCCGTCCGAGGTCACCATGGCCGAACGCCTGTGCGACCTGGTCGAAGGCATGGACCTTGTTCGCATGGTCAATTCCGGTACCGAGGCCACCATGAGCGCCATCCGGGTGGCCCGGGCGGCCACAGGCCGGGACCGAATCATCAAGTTCGAAGGCTGCTATCACGGACACGCCGATGCTTTTCTGGTCAAGGCGGGCAGTGGGGCGCTGACCCTGGGCGTGCCCAATTCACCCGGCGTGCCTTCGGTGACAGCGGATCTTACCGTGACGCTGCCTTTCAATGACGCCGAGGCCGTTCGTCAGTGCCTGGAGGTGCAGGGTGACGATATCGCCGCGGTCATTGTCGAGCCGGTTGCCGGGAACATGAACTTGGTGCCCCCGGCCGAGGGCTACCTCGACGCGCTTCGAAGCCTGTGTGACCAGTATGGGGTGGTCTTGATTTTTGACGAGGTGATGACCGGTTTTCGCGTGGCGCTGGGCGGCGCGCAGTCCCTCTATGGCGTGACGCCCGACCTGTCTACGTTTGGCAAAGTCATCGGCGGCGGCATGCCGGTGGGCGCGTTCGGAGGAAAGCGGGCGTTCATGGAGCTGGTGGCGCCGTCCGGGCCTGTGTACCAGGCCGGCACACTGTCCGGCAACCCGGTTGCGATGGCCGCCGGCCTGGCCAACCTCGACCTCATTTGCCAGCCGGGTTTTTACGACACGCTGAGCGCGCGCACCGAATCGCTGGTGCAAGGGGTCAAGCAAGCCTCCGCAGATGCCGGCGTTCCGATGGCGTTCAGCCAGGTTGGCGGCATGTTTGGTATGTTCTTTACCGACCAGCCATGCGTCCAGACATTCGAGCAGGTGATGCGTTGCGAAGTGGACGCGTTCAAGCGCTTTTTCCACGGCATGCTGCAATCAGGGGTCTACCTGGCGCCATCGGCGTTCGAGGCGGGCTTCGTCTCTGCCGCCCATAGCGAGGACGACATCCAGGACACCGTGAACGCGGCCGGGGATGTTCTGCGCTCATTGGCGGGTTGATTGGGAGATTGCGCTGCTCGGGCCGCTGGTCGGGCGCTGGCGGCAGGCAGGCCTGCAGTCATTCGTCGAGGAATAGATCCTTCATCAAGGGCTGTCCCGGCTCAACGGCGTAGCGCTCGAAATCCGTGACGCCTTCCGCGCGCAGCACGGGTTCATCGAGGAAGAAGTGGCCGGTGCACTCGGTGGATTTGCGGCTCAGTATGGCGTGCGCGGCGTCTGCCATGATGTCCGGTGTGCGGCAGTTTTTGGCGTCCACGCGACCGCCGAGCATGTTGATCGCCGCGGTAGCGATGACCGTGCGCGGCCACAGCGCGTTGACGGCCACGCCATAACGTTTGAATTCCTGCGCCATCCCCAGCACGCACATGCTCATGCCATACTTGGACATGGTGTAGGCCACGTAATCCTTGAACCAGCGCGGGTTCATATTCAGTGGCGGAGAAAGATTCAGAATGTGCGGATTGCTGCCTTTGGCCAGGTGCGGCACAGCCGCCTTCGAGCAGGCGTATGTGCCGCGCACATTGACCTGGGACATCAGGTCATAGCGTCGCATCGGCAACTCGGTCGTGGGCAGCAGGGTGATCGCGCTGGCATTGTTGATCAAAATGTCCAGGCCGCCAAAATGGCTGACGGCTTTTTCCACCGCGTCTTCGATGGCATGGTCGTCACGCACATCGAGCTGGATCGCCAGGGCCTGACCGCCGGCGGCGACCACTTCCTCCGCTGCAGTGTGGATCGTCCCTTCGAGTTTCGGGTGTGGCTTGTCCGTTTTCGCGGCGATGACAACATGGGCCCCGTCGCGGGCGGCTCTGAGCGCGATCGCTTTGCCAATCCCCCGTGATCCGCCCGTGATGAACAGTGTTTTGTTGGCGAGATTTGACATCAGTTTGAACGGCTCTTGTCTGTCGGGTGCAGCACCCGAGGCTGCTGAGAAAATGGCATATCGCTGACCGTGGATTATCATACCCCAGTCCGGGTTATTTTCATCTATCCCGGGTGGCCCGCAGGAGGTTAACGCGTTGGAAACCGGCTTTGCCCAGGATCTGTTGAATTGGATTTCGGATAACCCAGCCTGGGCCGGCTTGCTGATCTTTCTGGTGGCCTGGGTCGAATCCCTGATCGTGATCGGGATTATTCTGCCCGGCATTTTCATTCTTTTCGGCATCGGCGCGATGATTGGCCTGGGCGCGCTCGAGTTCTACCCGGTTTGGCTGGCGGCCACCCTGGGGGCTTTTCTGGGTGACATCGTCAGCTATGGGATTGGCTATCGGCTGAAGGAGCACCTGGCCGATTTCTGGCCGTTCTCCCGGCACCCCGCGATGTTGGACCGGGGCAAGTATTTTTTTCATCGCCATGGCGCAAAAAGCGTGATCGCCGGGCGCTTTATAGGGCCCCTGAGACCCGTGATTCCGGCGACCGCGGGCATGCTGGCCATGCCGCCAAAGCGATTTTTGGCCGTTGCTGTTCCCGCTTGCGTGTTCTGGGCCCCGGCTTATCTCTTGCCCGGAATGTTGTTTGGCGCGTCACTGGAGGTTGCCGCGGAATACACGGGTCACCTGAGCCTCGTGCTGGTCATCTTCGTTTCGGTGCTCTGGTTGATCTGGTGGCTGATTCGGTCCAGCTATGAGTTTTTGGTTGCTCGCTCGGCGCGGTGGATGCGACGGGCCATCAACTGGACCCGGCGTCACCCGTTGCTCGGGCGGCTGACAGGCCCGGTGCTGGACCCTACGAGGCCGGAGCTGCTCTCGGTCAGCATGTTGGGCCTGCTGTTGGTGCTGATGGTCTGGGCCCTGATCCTGTTGCTGTTTCTCTCGCCATTCTCGGAACAGCCGCGACTGGCCGACCAACACACGCTGGAGTTGGCGCAGTCCCTTCGCAATCACGTGGCCGATCCGGTGATGGTGGCCATCACCCAACTGGCTCGTTGGAGTGTTCTTCTGCCAACGGCCGGCGCCGTGTTGCTATGGCTGCTGGGCGCGGGCAGACACAACGCCGCCGTCCATTGGCTGGTTGCCATCGGTGGCGGGCTGTTGCTGCAATTTCTGCTGAACTGGACCCTGCGCTCAACGCCGTTGCTGCAGGGGGCCAATGGAATCGATGGCTGGGTGCCCGGCCCCGCCATCACGCTGGCAGTGGTTGTCATCGGCTACTTCTCCATCATGGTGGCCAAAGAGTTAAGGCGAAAACACCGCCAATGGCCTTACTTGCTGGCGGCGCTTCTGCTGTCTTTACTGTTGATGGCGCGGCTTTACCTGGGGCTGGACTTGCTCAGTGGCGCACTGGTCGGGCTGTTTCTGGGGCTGGCATGGACCAGTATCGTCGGCATCGCGTATCGGCAGCGGGCCTTGCTGCCCTTCTCCGGGGCCATCGCGACAACCATTTTTTACGGTTCGCTCACCCTGATGCTCTATTGGCAGATCAACCAGCACCTTGCCAGCGACCTGGAAGAGATTCGGCTGCCCCTGCCCCTGAAGGAAATGCAGGCCGATGACTGGTGGGCGCACCGTTGGGGCGAGTTGCCGAGCGAGTTGAGCCGAATCAGCAGCCTGGCGGCGAGGGACTTCAATTTTCAGGTGGCGATGGAACCGGAGACATTTGCCCGGGCGCTGGGCGGGCAGGGCTGGGTGCCGGATTCAGCCGCTGACTGGACATGGTTGATCCGGTCGCTCAACCCCAGCCCTGATCCGGCAGCGCTTCCCATGTTGGCAAAAGATTTCCTGGGTCGCCCGGAGGTTCTGCGGCTGCGGCGACAGGATGCCGCCACCGGCCGACAGCAACTTTTGCGCCTCTGGGACTCGGGGCTGCGCTTGCAACCGGGCGAACAGGTGGTGTACCTGGGGCAGGCCACCGAGCAGGTGCCGGTCAGGCGTCTGCGGGCCTTGTCTTACTCGCGCTCGGACCCGGCGCTCGAGGATACGCTGCGATCACTGTTTGAGTCGCTGGGCCGCTTTCAAACCCGTGAGGTGCAAAAACATCTGCTCCTGGTCAGACCCAGGCCAGAGGGTGCCGTTTATTCCGGGCGGTGAAGTTGGGGCAGGCGTTCCAGCAGCCGCTGCAGCCTGATCTCCGGGTCTTCCAGTCCAAGCAACGACTGTTTTTCGAGGTTGTCCAGCGGCAACCATTCCGTCAGTCGGTAACCGACCCAGTGACTGTCATCGAGATGCTCTTCGCCCCAGTCCGGATAGTCGTCCCTGATCTGCTCCATGATGCGCTCGAGCACTTTGGACAGGATGGCATATTGCTCGGGAAGAGGGCGCGAAGGCCCATCATGCAGCCACTCCACCTCGCCCACCAGCAATCCGTTGTCACGGACTCGGGTCCGGTGAACCCTGAATCGTGTCTCCCCTGAAGCCAGGATGCCCAGCAATCCGTTGGGGAGCGTGTTGAAATCTTTGATCCGCGCCATGGTCCCGATGCCGGCATGCTGGGGCGGGGTGCCCGCCTCGGAGCCCTCCAGAATCAGGCAGACGCCGAACCCGCTCTCATTGCGCGCGCACTCGCGCACCATATCGAGATAGCGCGGCTCGAAGATCTGCAAAGACAGGGCGCCACCGGGCACCAGCACGGTCCGCAGCGGGAACAGTGGCAGGTCAGCGTGCTTCACGTTGCTCGAGCGCGTGACCGAATCGGGCCGGGCAGGCGTCGAATCCACCGTTGCTCATGAAGACCACGTGATCGCCTGGACGGACCTTCTCCAGCATCTGATCGAGCATGTCCTCGGACCGGGTCACGACCCGACAGCGCCCTTCCAATGGCGCCAGTGCTACTTGTGGATCCCAGTCAATGCCTGCGTGGGTTTTCAGCCAGACATGATCGCCCGGAAGCAAGGCGGGGCCGAGTTCATCGGCGTGCACGCCAGCGCGCATGGTATTGCTTCTGGGCTCCAGGGCAACCAGGATGCGGTCGTTGCCGACTTTTCGCCGGAGCCCCTCCAGCGTCAGCCGGATGGCTGTCGGGTGATGGGCAAAATCATCGTACACATAGACCCCGTGCGCTTCGGTAATCAGTTCCAGCCGCCGTTTCACGCCCTTGAAGGATGACAGCGCCCCGATCGCGACATCTGCCTCCACGCCCGCCGCAACGGCGGCGGCGACGGCCGCGCAGGCGTTCATGGCGTTGTGGCGCCCGGACATCGACCACTCGGCCGTCCCTATGGATTCACCCTGGCGGAAGAACTCGAGCTCGCTGCCATCGTTCTTGAGCATGCGCACCTGCCATTCGGTCTCTCCGTCCAGGGAAAACCGTTGCAGCTGGCTCCAGCAGCCCATGTCCAGCACCGCCTCGAGCTCCGCATCTTTACCATTGCTGATGATGACCCCGTTGCCGGCGATGGTCCGTACCAGGTGGTGAAACTGGGTCTGTATGGCCGACACGTCGGGAAAAATATCTGCGTGGTCGTACTCCAGATTGTTCAGAATCGAAATCCACGGGCGGTAGTGAACGAACTTGGCCCGCTTGTCGAAAAAAGCCGTGTCGTATTCGTCTGCCTCGACCACGTAGTAGTCTGTTCCACTCCGGGCCGACATGTTGAAATTCAAGGGCACGCCGCCGATCAGAAAACCAGGCTTCAATCCGCCCGCCTCAAGCAGCCAGGCGACCAGGCTGGAGGTCGAGGTTTTGCCGTGGGTCCCGGCGACTGCGATGGTGCGTTTGCCACGCAGATAGTTTTCGCCTAGCCAGCGTGGCCCCGAGGTAAACGGAATGCCCTGGTTCAACACCGCCTCCACCGTCGGGTTGCCGCGACTCAGTGCGTTGCCAACGATCACCAGGTCGGGTCGTGGTTCCAGCTGATCGGTATCGTAGCCCTCGAACAGCCGGATTCCCGCGGCTTCGAGCTGTGTGCTCATGGGCGGATAGGTGTGTTGATCCGCCCCGGTCACCGTATATCCGGCGCGCTTCGCCAACAGCGCGAGCCCACCCATGAATGTGCCGCAGGCGCCCAGGATGTGAATGTGCATCTAGAAAAAAACCTCTGAAAAAATGTAGCTCACGGCCAGCAGCATCACCGCCACCAGCACGCCGGTCGACATATTGATGGCCAGCGCGTGTCGGTATATGTGCGCGTCTACCGCAAGGCTCCAGCCCACCAGCAACAGGTAGGTCAGTCCCAGCAGCGGTTGGTTGACCTCCGGATCGGCCTGCAGCAGCAGCCCAAAAGCCAAAGCACCCAGTATGATCCCGGTGCCGGCCAGCGCTGACAGCGTTTGTGGCATGCGTTCCGGCAGTTTGCGCACCTGAAGCAAGACGATAACCGCGACCACCTGCAGCATGTTGAGCGCCAGGCTTCGGGCCACGGCATTCTCCCCGCCCAGCGTCTGACCAATGTACATACCCATGCCGAAGGAGACGGACAGTAGCAGCGCGGCCAGCGCCCATGACTGCGGCAAATCCTGGGGCCCGGACCTGAGTTTCAGCATGAGCAGCAGGCTGGTTAAAAGCCGGCCCATCATCAGCGCCCGGTCCCGCCCTTGCCTTCAGGGTACGCGTGGTTATCGCCGTCAGCCGCGCGCGAAGCGATGGGGAATTCAATCATTCAGGTCGAGCACGCTAAGCAGCAGGCGGTTGACATCCTCTGGAGAGCCGTGCCCCAGGATTCTGGTGAGCAGGCCTCGTTCGGCGTAGTAGTCGGCCACGGGTGCGGTCTGCTCCTGGTACACCCGCATGCGGTGCTGGAACACCTCCTCAGAGTCATCACTGCGATGCTCCTCGGCCGCCCGCCGCAGAATGCGGGCGAGGATCCGCTCCGGATCGACATCAATCTGTATGGCCTCGTCGATGGGTTTTCCAAGCTTCTCGAGCAGGGCGTCCAGCGCTTCGGCCTGCGCCAGATTGCGCGGGTAACCGTCCAGCATGAATCGGTTCTCGACATCCGGCTGGCTGAGGCGCTCTTCAATCAGGCGCAGCATGATCTCGTCCGGCATGAAATCTCCGCGATCCAGAATGTCCTTGGCCTGCTGGCCAACCTCGGTCTGATCTTTCACGGCGGCGCGCAGCAACGCACCGGTGGAGATGTGCGGCAGATCGAGTTTCTCTTGCAGAATGGCAGCCTGGGTTCCCTTGCCGGAACCCGGAGCGCCCAAAAGTACGATTCGCATAAGACGCAGCACGTCCTCTAAAATAGACAATCCGCGTATTGTAACAAGGCGGCGGCACAATTCAGGATTGAATTGTGCTCTTTTTATGTCTACGACGAGTCAATCACTGGAGCAGGGCATCTAAATATCATGGCCAAAAAGAATTTGCTGTATGCGCAATCGGGGGGCGTCACCCCTGTCATCAATGCCACCGCCTGCGGTCTGATAGAGACCGCGCGGGCGCACCGGGACACCCTGGGCAAGGTTTATGCGGGCAAAAACGGCATCATCGGCATCCTCAACGAGGAATTGATCGATACCAGCAAGATCCGGAAAAAGCAGGTCGCACAGTTGCGCCATACACCCGGTGGCGCCTTTGGCTCATGTCGGTTCAAACTGAAGAGCATCGAGGAAAACAAGGCCGAGTACGAGCGCTTGATCGAGATTTTCAAGGCGCACGACATCGGATATTTCTTCTACAACGGTGGCGGTGATTCGGCCGACACCGCCTACAAAGTCTCGCAGATCGGCAAAAAGATGGGTTTCCCCGTGCAATGTATCGGGGTGCCGAAAACCATCGACAATGATTTACCGATCACCGATACCTGTCCCGGATTCGGCTCGGTGGCCAAGTATGTGGCCGTATCC
>WTJD01000201.1 GCA_011524975.1 Lysobacterales bacterium | reverse complement strand
GCCGTACGATTCGCCATTGGTCGAGGTCGACGGCGAACGCCTGGTTGGGCGAATGGACGGAGGCACGAAGCAGACTCCGGTGATGTCCTTCAAAGGTATCCCGTTTGCGGCCGCGCCGGTTGGCGCCAATCGCTGGCGCGCACCCCAGCCCTACCTGCCGCGCACCGGGGATCGGCCGGCGTGGGATTTCGCGCCCGCCTGCATGCAGGGCGAGCACATGACCCGCTGGTATGCGGATGTGGCGCGCGATTTCGGCGCCGACCCCGGAGGAGTCGGCCGATTCAGCGGCGTCAGTGAAGACTGCCTCTACCTCAATGTCTGGACACCTGATCTGGATTCGTCCGCCGCGCTGCCCGTCATGGTCTGGGTGCACGGCGGCAGCAATGCCGGCGGCTGGTCCTATGAACCCAATTACCTCGGTGACCGGTTGGCTGCCCGCGGCGTGGTGGTCGTGACCATTGCCTATCGCGTTGGGCCATTCGGCTTCTTTTCCCATCCGAAACTGGATAACGGTCCCGGCATGCCCGTGGCCAATTTCGGATGGCTGGATATCGAGGCGGCGTTGCTTTGGGTGCATCGGCACATAGCCGCGTTTGGTGGCGCCCCTGACAATATCACGCTGATGGGAGAGTCATCAGGCGCTGCCAACCTGCTCGACTACATCGTGCAGGAAAGAGCAGCAAAGCAGGGTTTCAATCGCGTCATCCTGCAGAGCACGCCGAACCGCTTCGACACGCGGGACGACCTGCAGCAGGCCATGGCGTTGGGCCAGGCGCTGATCGGTCAGCTGGGGTTTGATAACGACTCCGTGGGCGCTGAGCAGCTGCGCGCCATTCCCGCCGAAGATCTGCTGCAAGCCGTCACCATGCTGGAGGCAGATCACTATTACGAGGTGGTCACTGAGCCCGCAAGTTTCACTCGCACACCGGCCGAGGCAGCGGCCACGCAGCGGATGGCAGAGCTTGACGTGCTCATCGGCAGCAATGCCGATGAATGGCTGATGTACCTGGATGAACCTGCCTCGGAATCGGAAGTCGATCAGTGGCTGATTGAAAATGCGGCCGCTGGCGCGCAGGCGATCCGGCAGCTGTTGGGTGCCGAAACCCGCCCCAGAAAAGCCCTGGACCGGCTGTATACCGCCCGCGAGATGGCTTGTCCTTCCTATCTGCTGGCCGAG
The DNA here is from genome assembly GCA_011524975.1 of Lysobacterales bacterium. Classification (GTDB taxonomy): domain Bacteria; phylum Pseudomonadota; class Gammaproteobacteria; order Xanthomonadales; family SZUA-36; genus WTJD01. The sequence goes on along the minus strand of WTJD01000201.1, from coordinate 5,078 downwards.
CACGTGGCGGCGGTCGGAGGGCGAGCCTGGGCCTATCATTTCAGCCGCGTCAGGCCGGGGCCTGGGGGCGCGAAGCTGGGCGCTTACCATGGCACCGAGATCGGATACGTGTTTGATCAGCACGAATACTGGCAAAGTACCGATGAGGTGGACCAGCAGTTGACGAAGCTGGTGATGGACTATTGGGTGCAGTTTGCCCGCACGGGCGACCCCAACCTGCCGGAGCATCCGACCTGGCCGCGGTATGACGTTGCAACGCCCCGGGTGCTCGAACTGGGGGACAGGGTGGCACCCATCGTGCCGCCTGATCTGGCATTTTGCCGGTGGTTCGGAGAGACAGAGGATTAGAACGCATGCGTGACAAGCATCAGATCGACTGGGTGGCTTTCGGCTCGAGTATCGCCGTTATTCTGCTGGTCTGTATTCCGCTGGCCATGTTTCCGGATTCGGGCGGCAAAGTCCTGTTGGACATTTACCAATGGATCGCGGGTGAATTGGGATATCTGTATCTCGCGTTTGGGGTATTCGTACTCATCTTCCTGCTGTGGCTGGCAGGCAGCCGCTATGGCCGGGTCCGCCTGGGCCGGGCAGATGACGAGCAGGAATTCAGCACCCTGAGCTGGGCGGCGATGCTGTTTTGCGCGGGCGTTGGCGCAGGCTTGCTGGCCTGGGCGCCCATCGAGTGGGGCTACTACCTGGATGCGCCGCCTTTTGGCGCTGAACCGAGGTCAACCGAAGCCATGGAGTGGGCCTCCACTTATGGCATTTTCCACTGGGGGTTCACAGCCTGGGCCTTTTACTGTTTGCCCACGCTGGCCATTGCGTATCCCTATTATGTCAAGCGCACCCGAAGCCTTCGTTTCAGCCACAGCTGCCACTATCTGCTGGGTGGGCGAGAGGATACCCGGGCTGGCCGGCTGCTTGATTTGCTCTTCATGATCGGCTTGCTTGGCGGTGCCGGTTCTTCGCTGGGGTTTTCCACGCCGCTGATCGCCGGTTTGTTCGGGCGTTTGACCGGCCTGGAAGCCGATTTTGGCATGGAGTTCGCCATCATTCTGTTGTCTGTGGTGCTGTTCGCCACCAGCGTCTGGCTGGGGCTCAGGCGGGGCATCAAGCGGCTTAGCGAATTCAATATGCTGCTGGCGCTGCTGGTGTTGGCTTACGTGCTGATCATTGGCCCCACCGGTTTCCTGCTGGATACATCGGTCAACAGTGTGGGCCTGATGATGCAAAACTTCCTGCGAATGAACAGTTGGACGGGTGCATTCAGTGACGCCTCGTTCGTTCAGGACTGGACGATTTTTTATTGGGCCTGGTGGATTGCCTACGGGCCTTTTGTCGGGCTGTTCGTGACCCGTATATCACGGGGACGAAGTATCCGGGAAGTGGTTCTCGGAATGCTGGGGTACGGGTCCCTGGGTTGCGCGCTCTTTTACATGATCATCGGTAACTATGGTCTTCACCTGGAACTTGCCGGCGCGGCGCCTGTTGCCGCCACCTTGTCGCAGCAAGGCGCGCCGGCCGCGACCAGCATGATTTTGTCGGAGCTGCCGTTGGGCGTGCTGGTGATCGCGGCCTATGCCGTGGTCGCGCTGGTTTTCTCCGTGACAACCTACGACTCGGCTTCCTACATCCTGGCGTCCAGCGCGACGAGGTTGCTGCCCATCGGGCAGAACCCGGTTCGCTGGCATCGGGTGTTTTGGGCTTTCATGCTCGCCGTTTTGCCGCTGACACTGTTATTTATCGGCGGATTGAAAGTGGTGCAGACAGCGACCCTGGTAGTGTCGTTGCCCCTGTTGGGCGTAGGCGCCCTGATGGCGTGGTCTCTGCTGGCGCAGTTGCGCGCGGATCATTCGTAGCCGAACCCGGCCTGCTGGCCGGGTTCCCGCATCAATCGGCGGTGCTCCTACTCGCTTGAGGTGGCCGCGTGTGCCTCGTCCAGCGCTTCGCGCAGCGTACCGGCCCACTCTTTCATGATGCGCTTGGCCGCCTGGGTGTTACTGACACGGGTCTGCCACTGCATATAGCCCCTGTCACGATCCCTCTTGCGGTCCATGGCCTTGGCAATGATGGCGCCGGTCGCGGAGTCGTAAAGTTCGACATACAGGGTCATCTCTCCTGCTGACTCAGAGAACTGGTAGCTCCGGTTTGGCGTGTTCACGTCAGGCGCGGTGATATCCAGATTGACGATGGCCGGCCGGACCAGCAACACGTCTTCCCCGACTTCCTCCGTCAGTTCGTAACCACCTTCGCTCAACTCCTCGGTGAACACTTCCATGAACAGTTCGGCCACACCCTTTTTCATTCGCTCCATGTCGGAGGCTTTGACCTTGAAGGAGTAGCTGCGGTTCTGATCACGCTGCCAGTTCTTTTTGAAGGCAACGGATGGCTCCAGCAGTTTGACGCGGTTGTACACGTTCAGATCGGCGTCCGGCTGTGCGTACACAAGCCCTAAGTTGGTGTCCTTGAGTTTGTGCAGACCTTCTTCCGTGATTTCGGGCAGATCGTCGCTGGCCACAGCGTTGATGCTCAAGGCGATGCTGAATAAAAACGTGCTGAGTGAAAGGGCAGAACGATTGGCTTTCATGATGACTCTCCTGTTGAGGCTCTCATCCTAGTTTCTTGGGCGCTCTGGGATCAAGACCGGCCCATTGTATGCATCCGACAGGGTTTTCCGCCTGAGGTTCAACCGCTTGACCGTGACAGGTCATCGGCTGAACCGGCCGCATTGATCCATATCAGGGACGCCAGCCGCCTTTTACAGTGAAATGAAACCGTGATCCCTGTTCAGGGATCCGCCTGGTTTTTGATGGCCACTTGCTGAGCATCTATCGCAAGGGATGAAATGCCGCCGTGGTTCGCATGGTGCGTGTTACATCGGTTCAAAACGGTCACCCGCGAACCCCTCGATGAACGATGGAGGTGCCGACATGGCGAGACATTCCTGGGCTGAGCCCTATAAGATCAAGATGGTTGAACTGATCCGTATGACGAGTCGAGAGGACCGTGAGCGGGCCATTCGGGAAGCCGGTTACAACACCTTTTTGCTGCGTTCCGAAGATGTGTATATCGACCTGCTGACGGACTCTGGCGCAGGCGCCATGAGTGACCAGCAGTGGGCCGGGTTGATGCTGGGGGACGAAGCGTACGCGGGAAGCCGCAATTTCTATCGCCTGCGCGACACGGTGGAGGAATATTACAGCTACCGCTACACGGTGCCGACCCATCAAGGCCGCGGCGCCGAGAACATCCTCAGCCAGATCCTGGTTTCTGATGGGCAATATGTGCCCGGAAATATGTATTTCACCACCACGCGCCTGCACCAGGAACTGGCCGGCGGGACCTTCGTGGACGTCATCATCGACGAGGCTCACGACCCGGAATCCCAACATCCTTTTAAGGGCAACGTGGACTTCGCCAAGCTGGATGCCCTGGTTGAACGCGTGGGCGCGGCAAAAATCCCCTATGTCTGTATCGCCACCTGCGTCAATATGGCGGGAGGCCAGCCGATTTCACTGGAAAACCTCCGTCAACTGCGGAAATGGTGCAATCGGCAGCACATCATGCTGGTCCATGATATGACCCGAGTTGCGGAAAACGCCTACTTCATTCAGCAGCGGGAGCCGGGCCAGCAGGACCGCAGCATCCGCGAGATCGTGTACGAAATATGCAGCCTGACCGATGCCGCCACCATGTCGTCCAAGAAAGACGCTATGGTCAACATTGGCGGATTTCTGGCCATGAACGATCCGGGGTTCTATGAGCAGGCCTGCGCCCTGGTGGTGGTCTACGAGGGCTTGCACACCTATGGCGGTATGGCTGGACGAGACATGGAAGCGCTGGCCATCGGCATCACTGAGAGTGTCGACGACGACCACATCCAAGCCCGCGTGGGGCAGGTCAAATACCTGGGCCATCGCCTGATCGACAGCGGGGTGCCGGTGGTGCGGCCTATTGGCGGTCACGCCGTGTTCCTGGATGCCAGGCGCATTCTGCGGCATCTTCCGCAGGCGCATTTTCCCGCCCAGTCACTGGCCGCCGCGCTGTATCTGGACTCCGGCGTGCGTTCCATGGAGCGGGGTATCGTTTCAGCAGGGCGCGACTCGACGACCGGTGAGCATCATGTGCCCGAATTGGAGCTCGTTCGTCTGACCATTCCACGCCGGGTGTACACCCAGGCGCACATGGATGTGACCGCAGAAGGCGTATTCTCAGTGATGGAGCGGGCGGATAAAATCGAAGGTCTTCGCTTTACGTATGAGCCCAGGATGTTGCGATTCTTCCAGGCTAGATTTGAGCCTGTCTCTTATTCGGACTGCATACCTGCGCAATGAAAGTTGGGCAGCGTCTCAGCCACACCAGCCGTGGCGGTTCATCTCCGAGCCATTAGGGCGTTTGCCAAAGTGGCATTCTTATTCAGGGCGCCCCCCAACGCCGCCGAGGCCCGGGGCCCGCCTGAGGTCAATGCGGTGCCGCGGGCGCCTGGCCATATGCGGGTTCGTGGTCTATGAGCCCGAACGTGATTATGACTTGCAGCTTGGGGGAAGCATTTTGATGGCGCTGGCTGAGGTATTTCCTGGTGTGCAGGACCATTGGACGCCCTGAGCGCTTGCAGTGGGTATCATGAACGGCTCTATGGTCACACCGGGATAGCCGACTTGCGTCTCGTCAACGTCAATTGCGAAACTGCCGTCTGCCGCTGTCTGGTAACGCAGTTCGGTGCAGAATTTGGTGGCTCTGGAGCCTGCGTCTTCCACCAGGCCGGCGGACGCCTCGTCTGGTGGCCATGGGCCCATGGTCAATCGGTATTCGGAAATTTGCAACTTCGCGGCAGCGGAGACGCCGATGCACTCAGCCACTTTTGACCTTACGGTGTAATTTTTATAGGCGGGTACGGCTAACGCAACCAGGATGGCGATCACCGAAATGACGATACCGAGCTCGATCAGCGTAAAGCCGCTGTCCTTGCTGAAGTAAGCCTGCTTCATAATCAACTCCCTTTGTCTAATTCATCCTTGTCTCCCCGCAGGTTGCTGCGCGAACTTGTCGGGGAGGATGAAATAGGATGCAAGTTGTGT
>WTJD01000271.1 GCA_011524975.1 Lysobacterales bacterium | reverse complement strand
ACCTGGAGCCAGGTTTTTCGCAACGAAGGGGCATTCGCGACGGGCGTGGTCGCCATCGACCCCCACGACACCAACACGGTCTGGGTGGGCAGCGGTGAAAACAACTCCCAGCGCAGCGTGGGCTATGGCGATGGGGTTTACAAATCGGTCGACGGCGGAACGTCATGGAAGAACATGGGGCTGAAAAATTCGGGACACATCTCCATGATCCGCTTCCACCCCACTGAGCGCGGCACGGTTTGGGTCGCCGCACAAGGCCCACTGTGGAGCGATGGAGGTGACCGCGGGCTCTACAAGACCACCGACGGCGGCCAAACCTGGGAACGCATCCTGGAGATCGACGAGCACACCGGCATCAACGAATTCGTAGTCCACCCGGCCGATCCCGATGTCATGGTGGCGTCCAGCTACCAGCGCAGACGCCACGTCTGGACGCTGATCAACGGTGGCCCCTCCAGTGGCATTCACAAGACCACCGATGGCGGAAAGACCTGGCGCAAGCTCGCTGGAGGGCTGCCGTCTGGTGAGTTGGGCCGCATTGGGCTGGCGGACGCACTGGGCGCCCCCGGCATGATCTACGCGACCATCGAGGGCACCGGCGGCGATTGCGACATTTATCGTTCGACCAATTTTGGTGAAAGCTGGGAGAAACGAGCCAGCGGGGCGCCCGGCTGCAGCCAGTACTACAGCGAACTGGTGACGGACCCCAACAACCCGGATCGCGTCTACGCGCTCAACACGTTCACCAACGTCAGCGAAGATGGCGGCAAAACCTGGAACCGGATTTCATTTAAATACCGTCACGTCGATGATCACGCGCTGTGGATAGATCCCGCCGACAGCGCTCATTTCTGGATTGGCGGCGACGGCGGCATTTACGAGACCTGGGACAACGGCGGCACCTGGCGCCACATCACCAATCTGCCCACGGTGCAGTTCTATCGCGCCACGCCGGACAACGATACGCCGTTTTACAACGTCTGCGCCGGCACGCAGGACAACTTCACCCAGTGCGGACCCTCGCGAACGAGATACAACGACGGCATTACCAACGCCGACTGGTGGCTGGCCCAGTTCGGCGACGGGTTCAAACCCCGGTTCGACCCGCTGGACCCGAATATCGTTTACGCCCAGTACCAGTATGCCGGGTTGGTGCGGTTCGACCGCGTCACCGGTGAGCGCGTGGCGATCACGCCCCAGCCGGCCAGCGGCGAGAACAACTACAAATGGAACTGGAACTCACCCCTGATTGTCTCTCCGCACGACCACAAGCGCCTTTATTTCGGCGCCGAGCGCGTGTTTCGCTCGGACGACCGGGGCAACAGCTGGCGTACGGTCAGCGGTGACCTGACCCGGCAGCTGGACCGTAACGAACTGGATGTGATGGGCCGAGTCTGGAGCGTGGACACGATCGCCAAGAATGCCTCGACGTCCATGTACGGCAGCCTGATCGCGCTGGACGAGAGCCCGTTGGTGGAGGGTTTGCTTTATGCCGGCACCGATGACGGCCTTATCCAGGTCAGCGAGGATGGCGGCGAAAACTGGCGCAGTGAAGATGCCTTCAAAGGCGTGCCGGACATGTCCCTGGTGGAAGACATCACCGCCTCGTTGCACGACGATGACGTTGCCTATGCCGTCATCGACAACCACAAGCGCGGCGACTACAAACCCTATGTGCTGAAAACCACCGATCGCGGCCGCAACTGGAAGCTGATTTCAGGCAATCTGCCGGAGTGGGGCAGCGCGCACACCATTGTCGAAGACCACGTCGATCCGAATCTGCTGTTCGTCGGCACCGAATTCGGGGTCTTTTTCAGCAACAACGGCGGAGACAGCTGGCATGAGCTGACCTCATTGCCCACCATCGCCGTGCGCGATCTCGAAATCCAACGCCGTGAATCAGACCTTGTCCTCGGCACCTTCGGCCTGGGCATCTGGATCCTGGATGACTATTCCGCGCTACGCACGGAACAGAGCGCGCTGGAGAGCGACCCCACGTTGTTCAACGTTCGGGACAGCTGGCTGTTCATTCCTGACGATCGCCGAGGCTGGGGCGGGCTGGGTGATTTTGGCAACACCAAGTATTCGGCCGCCAATCCACCCTTTGGCGCGGTGTTTTCCTACTACCTGCCCGAGGCCATCGAATCACTCAAGGACCAGCGCAGGAACACCGAGAAGACACGGGCCAAAGATGGGGAAGACAACCCCTACCCGTCATGGGAAACCCTGCGCCGGGAGGATCTCGAGGAGAAGCCGTCCGTGGTGCTGACCGTGCGTGATTCAGAGGGCAGCGTCGTCCGCCGCATCAGTGGGCCAACGGCCAAGGGCTATCACCGGGTTGCCTGGGATCTCAGATATCCGGCGCCGGACCCCGTCAATCTCAGCCCGTCCTCCAATCTTCCCCCCTGGCAAAATCCGCCCCAGGGGCCCTGGGCCATGGCGGGAGACTACAGCGTGACCCTGTCCAAGCGGGTTGAAGGAGAACTGGTCGACATTTCGGGGCCGGCTGAATTCTCGGTCAAGGCATTGTTCGAGGGCGGCATGGTGGCGGAAGATCAGTCGGCGGTCACGCAATTCAAGATGGATACCGCCGAGCTCTACCGGGCCATCATGGGCGCCAGCCGGGCCGCCGGGGAGATCGACAACCGGATCAAGCACCTGATAGCCGCTATTGACGACACCCGGGGCGCGGACGAGGCACAGGCGCAAGCAGCACGCGCGCTGGGTGAAAGGATGCAGGACGTCCGCGTCAGGCTCAGTGGTGACCGGACGATCGCGAGGCGCTATGAACCCACACCCATGGGGCTGACCTCACGCATCAACGTGATCGCTTTCTCTCACTGGGACAGCCGGGCTGAAGTGCCCGGGACGCTGAGGGACTCCTATGCCGTGGCCGAGGCCGAATTCGGCCCGATCCTTGACGACCTGAAAGCCATCGAAGCCGACCTGTCCCAACTCGAAGCGGAGCTGGAACTACAGGGCGCGCCATGGACACCCGGCCGGCTGCCCGACTGGCCCTGAACGTTCGATGAAACCGGGCCATTGGCCGTGCTGCCAATGGCCCGGAATTCATCCGGAAAACTGCGTATTTTGAGTTCGCCGCCCTGCCTCGCCGCCGGCTGATTGACCATGATCATGCCGTTCGCAATTGATGCTGGTTTTGAGCGTCAATTCATCTTTTAATCCGCTTGCATTGTTTTCTGCATCTGTTCGGAGATAAAAATCATGTCTGCTTCCGGCGATAAAAAGTATGTCTACCTGTTCAATGAACTGGACGCGGCCAGGGAGGCTGCCGGCGCGGATTGGGATGCCGTCAGGACCCTGCTGGGCGGCAAAGGCGCAAACCTGTTTGACGCCACGGAACTGGGCATACCCGTACCTCCCGGATTCACCGTCACCACTGAGGCCTGCAATGACTATCTGGCTGAAGGGGGATTCCCCGGCAGCCTGTGGGAACAGGTGCAACAGGCGGTGATTGCGCTGCAGGGCCAGACCGGCAAGCAGTTCGCCGATCCTGAAAACCCCTTGCTGATCTCCTGCCGCTCCGGCGCCAAGTTCTCCATGCCGGGCATGATGGACACCATCCTCAACATCGGGCTGAACGACCAGATTGTCGAGTCCCTGTCCGAGCAGACCGGTAGCGCCCGGTTTGCCTATGATCTCTATCGCCGCCTGCTGCAAATGTTTGGCGCCGTGGTCATGGGTGTCCCGGATGAGCCCTTCGAGCACGCCATCTCCGCTCAACGCCGACAAGCCGGGGTCAAGTTGGACACGGAGCTCACCGCGGACGACTGGAAGGCCCTGTGCGGCCGCTTCAAGGACATCATCCAGCAGCAGACGGCGGAGGATTTTCCACAGGATCCTACCGAGCAGCTGAAGCTCGCGACCGAAGCCGTATTCAAGTCGTGGAACGGTAAACGCGCCATCGACTACCGCAACGCCGACCGTATTCCCCATGATCTGGGCACGGCCGTCAACATACAAACCATGGTGTTTGGCAATACCGGAGAGGACTCGGCGACCGGTGTGTTCATGTCGCGCAACGCCACCACCGGCGAGCCCGAGCTGGAGGGTGACTACCTGATCAACGCGCAGGGCGAGGACGTGGTAGCGGGCATCCGCGCCACGCTGCCCATCAAGCAGCTCGGTGAAGACATGCCGACTCAGTTTCAGGAACTGGAAGCGGTGGCCCACAAACTGGAGCAGCATCACCGGAATATGCAGGACATGGAATTTACCATCGAACGGGGCAAGCTTTGGATGCTGCAAACCCGGGATGGAAAGCGAACGGCCCAGGCTGAAGTGCGCATTGCCGCCGACATGGTGGAGGAAGGCCTCATCAGCCGCGAAGAGGCCGTCCGCCGCGTCAAGCCTGACCAGGTTGATTTTTTCCTGCACCCCCAGCTCGATCAGAGTGCGATGGAAGGCGCAGAACTCGTGGCCACGGGCCTCAATGTCTCCCCCGGCGCCGCGGTTGGCGCCGTGGCCTTCGATCCGGAAACTGCGGAAAAGTGGGCCAATGACGAGGGCCGTAAAGTCATCCTGGCGCGGCCCGAGACCCGGCCAGACGACGTGCATGGCATGCTCGCGGCCCAGGGCATTATCACCAGCAAGGGCGGGCGCACCAGCCACGCCGCCCTGGTGGCCCGTCAATTCGGAAAACCCGCGGTGGTTGGGATCGCGGAACTGGACATTGATCTCGAGGCGAGGCGCATGCAGATCGGCGAGGACCGCGTGATCAATGAGGGTGATTTCCTGTCCATCGACGGTAACACCGGCAAAGTCTTTGCCGGAGAACTGCCCACGGTTGTGCCGGATATCAATGACCCGCATCTGCTCCAGATCCTGTCATGGGCGGATGAAATCCGCCAGATCGACGTGCGCGCCAACGCCGACTACCCACACGATGCGCAGCGCGCGCGTGAGTACGGCGCCCAGGGCATTGGGCTGTGCCGCACCGAACACATGTTCTTCGAAGAGGATCGCCTGCCGATCATGCAGCGCATGATCACAGCGGACACGCCGGCCGAGCGCGCCTCGGCAATCACTGACCTGATGCCGATGCAGCGCAGTGACTTCGAAGGGCTCTTTCGCGCCATGGATGGCCTGCCGGTCATCATCCGCCTGCTCGACCCTCCGCTGCATGAGTTCCTGCCCTCTGCGCATGAGTTGATCGACCGGCTGACTGAACTGAAGCTGCGCGCAAAAGACCTCAAGAGCGGCAGGCGGCTGGATCAGGTCCTGCGGGAAATCGAGGACAAGAGCAGCCTGCTCGAGCGAGTGGAAGCGCTGGAAGAATCCAACCCCATGCTGGGCACCCGCGGCGTTCGACTGGGGCTGCAAATACCCGGTCTCTATCAGATGCAGGTGCATGCCATTTTTGAAGCAGCCTGCCGATGCGCGAAAGACGGTGTGGACGTGCATCCTGAGGTCATGATCCCGCTGATTTCCCACGAACGGGAGTTTCGCGCGCTGATCGACCCGCTGCAGACCGAGGCACGCATGGTCATGAAAGAGCATGGCGTGGAGTTCCCCTATCTGTTCGGCACCATGATCGAAATACCGCGCGCCGCGTTGACCGCCGACGACATCGCCGGTGTGGCCCAGTTCTTTTCCTTTGGGACCAACGATCTGACGCAGACCACCTATGGCATTTCCAGGGACGACGCGGAAACCGGCTTCCTTGTGCACTATCTGCAAACCGGCCTGCTGAAGGACAACCCCTTCGATACCATTGATGCCAACGGCGTCGGTCGACTGATGAAGTTTGCGATCGAACAGGGCCGGGCCACGCGCCCTGAACTGGAAATCGGCATCTGCGGCGAGCACGGGGGCGACCCACGCAGCATCCACCTGTGTCACCGCATCGGCGTGGATTATGTATCCTGCTCACCCTTCCGGGTGCCTATCGCGCGACTGACCGCAGCGCATGCGGCCCTGGAGGCGCCACGCGGGTAATTCCGCCTGACATCCCGGTCAATTGTCAAAGGCAACGTTGCCGATTACGATGGCGACTCATTGCACATTGATACAAGGGAGTCAAAACAGTGAAAAGGACCATAACTTGCGTGATGGCCGTGATGGCGTCCATGGGGGCGATGGCGCAAAGCCAAAGCGCACAGGACCACGCCAACGGCAACGCCAGTTTTCAACGTTGCGGCACAGCCAACCCCACAGCCTTCGAGATGAAACTCATTCGCGAGGACATGCGTTTGCGACTCGCGGCCAACGGCAAAAAACCCGACAACCCCGGCGGCGGTAACGGCGGCGGCAACGGCGGC
>WTJD01000075.1:16726-20385 GCA_011524975.1 Lysobacterales bacterium | reverse complement strand
CCTGGACATCAATGCCACGCACATCAAGAAAGCCACGAGCGGGCAGGTCCATGGCGTTTGCAGGCCGCTGAGGCTGGGTCGCACGGTGCACTTCTGGCAGATCGATATATTTGATGACGAAGGCGAGCAGACCTGTTCCTCGCGCCTGAGCGTCGCCATCAGCCGCAAGCGGGAAAAGGCCACCTGAAGGGCATGTGGTTCGATGCCTGGACACCACTGCGTTTACTGGTTCGGCTGGTGCTGATGCCGCTGGTGTTGCTTGCGCTGGTGCCTACCTTGCTCAGCATCAACCGCCTGGGTCGTCGCGTCCGGGTCGGCGACATCTCGCTGGAAGCGTTCATGATTGCGGGGTGGTCTTACTGGCTGTGCCGCGTGTTCGGCGTTCGGGTTCGCCCGCAGGGCGCGGTTGCGCCGGGGCCGGTACTGATGGTCGCCAACCATGTTTCCTGGCTGGACATTCAGGCCATGCACAGCGTCACGTCGATGAGTTTTGTGGGCAAAGCGGAAATAAGGAACTGGCCGCTGTTGGGTTTCCTCGCACGCGCGGGGGGCACCATTTTTATTGAGCGCGGCAACCATGCCTCTTCGGCCGATGTGTCCTCGGCGCTGGTTGCGCGCCTGAACGAGGGCGGTAGGGTGGCCATTTTTGCTGAAGGCGGTATCAGGCCGGGCGATCACATCAAGGTATTCCATGCGCGCCTGTTCAAGGCCGCGGTGGAGGCCGATTGCATGATCCAACCCGTCATGATTCGCTACACGCGCGATGGCAAGCGAGATCCTGACATGTCATTCATCAACAACGAGCACCTTGTGGGCAACATGCTGCGCATCCTGGGCCGGCCCACCAGCGACGCCGAGCTCAGGTTCCTGGAGCCCTACGCACCTGCGGGGCGGCCCCGTCGCGAACTGGCCCGGCAGGCGCAGGCGGCAGTGAGCGAGGCGTTTGATGACTGATACATTCGCTCGGCAAAGCGCCTGGGATGCGTTTGATCCCCCCATGGGCCTGGCGAGCCCGCACCTGCAATCGCTGCTCAATTCCAGTGGCCTGCGCGGGCGGCTCATCCGCCGCCGGTCAAGCAGGCTGGAGGCGGCGGAGCAGGAGTGGCTGATGGACGGCGGTGACGGTATCCGGCTGCTTGGGCATTACACTCCGCAAGCGGGAGAAAGCCGGGGCCTGGCGGTGCTGCTGCACGGCTGGGAGGGTAGCTCACGCTCCAATTACATGCTGGGTAACGGTGCCAGGCTGTTTGCGGAGGGATTTGACGTGTTTCGGCTGAACTTCCGTGATCATGGTGAGAGCCATCATCTGAATGAGGGGATTTTTCACTCCTGCCTGATCGATGAGGTGATCCACGCGCTTGCGGATATGCAGGACCGGCTGGACGCGAAACCCTGGATGCTGGCCGGCTTTTCATTGGGCGGAAACTTCGCCATGCGCGTCTCGCTGTTGGGGCCGGATCGGGGGTTGCGGGTAGGTCGCACGGTCGCCATTTGCCCTGTACTCAATCCGCTGCATGCCATCATTGCCATGGAAGAGGGGCCGAAGTTTTATCACGATTACTACAATCGCAAGTGGGGGCGCTCACTGCGCAAGAAACAGGCGCATTTTCCTGACAGCTACGACTATGACCACTGGTTTTCGCTGGATTCAATGCGCGAGAAAACGCGCTTTTTTGCCACCCGCTACTATAACTTTCCGACGCTGGAGAGCTATTTCGAAGGCTACTCCATTGCCGGTGAGCGACTGGCGCCACTGGCGGTGCCAAGCATCATCCTGACGGCATCGGATGACCCGGTGATACCGGTGGAGGATGTGCATACTTTGCCCGACAACCCCTCACTCAATGTGCAGGTAACGCAATTTGGCGGCCACTGCGGCTACCTCAAGAACTGGCGCCTGGACAGCTGGGCAGAAGATTTTATCGCCGGGCGTTTTCTCGAAGCCGTTTAAAGCCGGTAATCGCTGAACTGCTCGCGCAGCTCCGTCTTCTTGATTTTGCCGGTGGCGGTGTGCGGCAGCGCTTCGACAAACACCACTTCATCGGGCATCCACCAGGTGGCTATTTTGCCCTCGAGATAAGCCAGCAAATCGCCCTTGCTCACGTCTGATCCGGCAGCGCGAACCGCAATCAGCAGGGGGCGTTCGCCCCATTTGGCGTGGCTGATGCCGATGACCGCGGCCTCGGCAATGCCGGGGCAGCCCACCGCCGCGTTTTCCACTTCGATCGAAGAGATCCACTCACCGCCCGACTTGATCACGTCTTTATCCCGGTCGGTGATCTGCATGTAGCCCAAAGCGTCGATGTGCGCGATGTCGCCGGTATCGAACCAGCCATCTTCCGTGAGAATGTCCTCCTCGTGTCGGAAATAGGCGCTGGAAATGGCAGGGCCCCGGACCAGCAGGTGGCCGAATGACTGGCCGTCCCGAGGCTGTGCATGGCCTTCGTCGTCGACGACTTTCATTTCCACCAGGTAAGGCGAGCGGCCCTGCTTGGTCTTGAGGTCAACCCGCTCCTCGCCTTCCAGGCTGGCGGTTGCGTGCTTGACGGCGCCTATGGTTCCAATGGGCGACATTTCCGTCATGCCCCAGCCGTGGACCACCTCGACATCGAATTCACCCTCCAGGCGCTCGATCATCATGCGGGGGCAGGCGGCTCCGCCGATGACCACGCGCTCCAGCCAGGGCAGCTGGCTGCCCGTCTCATCGAGATACTGGAGCAGACCCAACCAGACCGTGGGCACCGCGGCGCTGCAGGTGACTTTTTCAGACTCCAGCAGTTCCCAAATGCTGGCGCCGTCCATGCCGGGCCCCGGCATGACCAGGCCGGCGCCCGCCATGGGCGCCGCGTACGTAATGGCCCACGCATTGGCGTGAAACATGGGCACGATGGGCAAGATGGCATCGCTGGAGGACAACGCAAACACGTCCGACTGATTGGCCATCAGGCCATGCAGCACGTTGGAGCGATGCGAATAGAGCACCCCCTTGGGGTTGCCCGTGGTGCCTGAGGTATAACACAAAGCGGCCGCGGTGTTCTCGTCGAACCGCGCCCAGGTGAAGTCGTCATCCGCCTGGTCCAGCCATGACTCATAAGCCAGGGTTCCCGGTGGCGTGTCGGCCGGCAGATGCGCCTCGTCGGTCAGCACAATGACCTTCTCCACGGTGGGCAGCTGATCGCGGATCGCCTGTATCACCGGAAGAAAAGTCAGGTCGACAAACAGCAGGCGGTCTTCCGCGTGATTGATGATGTAGACCAGCTGCTCGGCGAACAGACGCGGATTGAGGGTGTGGCAAATGGCGCCGAGGCCCATGATCCCGTACCAGGTTTCCACGTGCCGGTCCGTGTTCCAGGCCATGGTCGCCACGCGATCGCCGAGCCGAACGCCCTCCTGTTGCAGGGCTTTCGCCACCCGCAGCGATCGCGTTCGCAAGTCTGCCATGGTGCAGCGCCGGATGGGGCCTTCTACCGATCGCGTGACCATTTCGCGCTCGGCGTGGTTCAGCGCGGCATGGTCGAGAATGGTATGAACCAGCAATGGCCAGTCTTGCATCAATCCGTGCATATCAGGTTTTTCCAGTAAGTGTTTGTGGCACAGTGGACGAATGGTCCACGATTATTCAGCATTATGAGTGTTTAATCGACTGTCAATGCCGGAGG
>WTJD01000075.1:0-16626 GCA_011524975.1 Lysobacterales bacterium | reverse complement strand
ATGGTCCACGATTATTCAGCATTATGAGTGTTTAATCGACTGTCAATGCCGGAGGTGTGTTTCGGGCGCGGTGTTGGATGACATGGGTAAAGACCATTGGGTTCCCGTTTCGTGTCACGCTCTGGATGACTTCCGACAAAAGGATTGCCTGCCTGCCGCTGCATCCGTGGTGGCACAGGTTCATTGAAGGCTGCTGATATGGGTGCCAGAAAATTTCTCATGCTCGTCATCGCACTGCTCAGCGCTGCCTGCGTCGCGCCCACGGAGACCAGGCAGCCACCGGGCCTTCGAATGGACGACCGCCGCCCAGTCGATGAAATAATCGATGGCTATGTCGAATCGGGTGCCTATCCGTTCCTGTATGTTCGTCTCGAGGATGAAGGCGGAAGGGTCGTCTACGAGCATGCCTCTATCAATGATGCTCTGCTGCCCGGAAGGATCATCGATGGAGGTCAATGGATTCGCATTTGGTCCATGAGCAAGATCGTGACCATCACCATCGCGCTCGATCTGGTCGAGGAGGGCATGCTGAAACTGGACGACCCAGTCTCCTGGTACATACCCGAGTTCAGCGGGCTGAAGGTCGCTGTATCGCCAACCGGTGGCAGCCTGGCCGCGGAGACCGATCCTGCCGTGGGTTGTCCCTACCAGGAAGTCCCTCTGCGACGGCCGATGACCATTCGTCACCTCATCAATCACGAGGCAGGCTTTTTCTACGCCGACATGGCGCTGGATTGCCTGGGTGGGGCCCTGGCTGAACAGAACATCACGCGAGCGGCTGACAGCCAGGCGCTGATCAACAGCCTGGCATCGATCCCCCTGGTCATGCAGCCGGGCGAAACCAGGCACTACGGGCTGAACACCACCGTGCTGGGCCTGGTGATGGAACGGGCGGCGGGTAAAACCCTGCAGCAACTGGTTGAGGAGCGGATCACCGCGCCTATGGACATCGATGGTTTGCGCTACGGATTGCCGGAGGGTGCAACGATGTTGCCACGGTTCTCGGGCAAAGAAGGATTCTTGCGGGAGGCTCGGCCCGGTGAGCTCAACATCATGGGCCCTGATGTCCCTGACACCGATCCGGCGCACCCGCTGTACCTGGGTGGGGAAGGCATGGTGGCGACGGCCGACGGCTATGCGGATTTTTTGCGAATGCTGCTCAGGCGCGGCCGGCTAAATGGCCACCGTTTTCTCGAGGAAAGCACCATCGCCGAGATGGCCGCCCCGCAGACGCAACTTGACAACGACTATGGCTACGATGGCTACAACCTCTGGGTCAACAACGGCAGGCAGGCTGATGGCTCATGGGGCGTAGGCGGACTTTGGATCGGTGGCGGGTACGAGGGAACGCATTTTTGGGTCGACCCCGAAAGCCGCTTTGTCGGCGTGATCATGACACAGGTTTTCTGGATACCCGAGTCGGCCTATCACCGCGATGAAAAAATCCGTTCGGCCATCTACGCGCAACTGCGCGGCGACTGATCCTGGCGCTGCTCGGGTCGCCTCATTTCATTCAGCGCGTCCAAAAGTGCTCCCGGCACCTTTGTCGAACCCGATCCGGCTTACGCCGGATATGGGTTCTTTTGTACAGGGATGTACACAGATCGCGAAGCGCAGGAAGCGCGTGAGCGATCACGGCGTTCGGGTGCTTGACTCCCTTTCCTCGACAAAAATGAAACAAGGCCCCATGAAGGGGCCCTGTCAAATTTGGAGCGCGATGTGCAGGAAGCACAAGTGTCGCGGCGGCCAGGGATGGCCGGGAGCGACGGTGATGGGAATGATTCGCGCCATCCCTGGCGCTCACCCTCACTGCGTTCGGGTCGCTTTGCGGTCCAAATCGGCAATCCTGCCGATTTGTCAAACCCACTACGTGGGTTCGCTTCCCTTATATAAGCCCAAAACCCAACGAGGCCCCAAAAGGGACCTCGTAGAGTTTGGAGCGGGTGATGGGAATCGAACCCACGTCATCAGCTTGGGAAGCTGAGGTTCTACCATTGAACTACACCCGCTTTATCGGGCTACGCGTCAACCCGTCACTCTTCATCTTGGGGTTTCTGCGGAAGACCTGGAAGTTTACGCCATTAGGCATGGTCTGGAGAAGCCTCTCTACCCAGAGCCGAGTCTCACCATCTGCGCCTGTCATCGGGTGTGTCCGCAGAATTCAGCCGGCTTTGCAGTGAGCCTCGAAGGCTTCTGCAGGCGTCACCCCAGACTCGATCTCCAGTTCCCATGGCCGCAGGCACTCAACCTTCTTTTCGCACCACTGGTACCCGGCGGAACCTATGCAGCCATGCTCGTCACGATCACCTCCGGCCAGCGTCTCGGGCTTGGCTCCGGCTTCATCGTATTTGAAAACCGTTACGTCATTGTTGATGGTTTCCAAAACCTTGATGTTGGCGATAGTGAGGGGGTCGATGGTCAGGGGGTCTGCTGAGAGAATGACAAAGTCCGCTTGCTTGCCGACTTCTATCGAACCTTTCACCTGCTCTTCGAAGTGCTGATGGGCAGGCCAGATGGTGATGGCCTTGAGTCCCTCGTAGGGGGTCACACGCTGATCGGGGCCAAGCACGTCACCACTGCGGGTGACGCGAGTGACGGTGGCTGAGAGCACGCGCATCGAGTCCGGGTTGGCCACTGGCGCGTCGTGGTGAGATGAAAACAGCAAGCCGGCGTCCAGCACGTCACGGGTTGGCGAAATATACGCCGCGCGTTCGGGGCCCAGTACGGATGTTTTGTGCCAGTCGCCCCAGTAGAAGGTATGCATGGGAAACAGCGAGGGGAACACGCCCAGTGCTTTCAGGCGGCCTATCTGATCCTTGCGCAGCGTCTGACCATGAACCAGCACGTTCCGGCGGTCTTTCTGCCCATGGGCTTGCTCTGCCCGCTGGATGGCCTCCAGGTAGCGATCGATCGCCGCGTCTCCATTGCAATGCGCCAATACCTGTCGATTTTTGGCGAAGGCGTCCAGGACCTCGGCATTGACCTGCGCCTCGGTCATTGCCGGATACCCGGCATAGTCGGCGTCCTGGCCCTCCGGCGGCACGTAATAGGGCTGGCTCAGCCACGCGGTTTTGCCCTGTGGAGATCCGTCCAGGGTCATCTTGACCCCGGCAATGCGCAGGCCGTTGCGATAGCCGATGCCGTCATAACCGCTGCCCGCGTAGTAAGCGGAGGTATCCAGGAGATTTTTGACCGTGAAATCCACATAAAGCGCGACATCGATGGGCAGGGGGCCCTGAGCGGCTTTCGCCTCGGCGGTGGCAACGGTTGGCGAAAACGCCCGGCCTTCTTGTGCTGTCGTGTAGCCAAAACGCGCGAAACTTTCCATGCCGAGGTGAAACAGTTCGAGGCCATAGTCTTCTTTTACGCTGGCCTGAAAAACCGCCAACGCGCCGAAGAAGGCATTTTCCTCGAGCACTCCGTTCGGAGTTTCTCCATCCGCTTCACAGCGGATCAGCCCGCCTGGAATTTCCTTGCGGCAGTCAGTGATACCCACCCGCTCAAGTGCACTCTGATTGAACACCCCGAAATGCCCTGACTGATGAATGATCATGATGGGCTTGTCCTCACTGACCTGTCCAAGGGCCTGCGCGGTCGGGAACACTTTTTCTTCCAGTTGAGAGTCATCGAAGCCAAAGCCCACCAGCCATCCTGTGTTTTCGATAAACTCGGAACCGGTCGGGGTGCTTTGCCACGCGCGCAGCGCATCGGTCAGTTGGGCGATGCTGTTGCCGTCGCCGTCCGGCTGGGGGAGCAGGTTGGCGCTGGCCGCCTGAATACCGGCGCCGACCACATGGCCATGCGCGTCGACGAAGCCCGGGACCATGACATTTTCCAGCAAATCCACTTGCCGGGTCGATGCCGACGACCATTGCTGCGCGCCGTCCAGGTCGCCGACATAGATGATTTTGCCGTCCCGGGTGGCCACTGTGGTCGCCGCCGGATGGTCGTCGTCCACGGTGATGATCTTGCCGTTGAAGTAGATCGTGTCAGCCGCCTCAGGCGCTTCGGCTTTGGCCGGCGATGGAGGCTCCTGCTCCGACATCCCGCAGCCATGCAGGCCGATCATGGTGACAAGACTGGCAATGGTTGTTCGGTGAAGCATGGGTCGATTCCTCTTCAATCGGGCGGTTGGGGCGTGCATTCAGGTTCAGATCGCTGCCAGGGCGATGGATCCCGCAAACCCCAACACCACCAGGGCTCCGGTCCAGTCACGTAACTCCTCAAAGGCCTCGGGCAGCATGGTGTCGCATAACATGGTGAGCAAGGCGCCGGCGGCGAAGGCCTGGGCGCTGGCCTGGCCGGCGGCGCCAATCAAGCCTCGCTCAGGGTCGAGCAGCACGTAGCCGGCCGCCGCCGCCATCGCCGAGGCCAAGACCACCAGCGACCACATCAGCGCCACGCGCGTGACGGGCCAGCCCGCAATCCTGAGTCCGCTCGAAGAGGCCATGCCTTCGGGCAGGTTAGACAGCGCCACCGCAAACAGCAGCGGCAGGTTGATACCTCCCTGAACGACAGTGAGGCCAAGCACAAAAGATTCCGGGATACCGTCCAGTACCGACCCCATCACGATGCCACGGGCGGAGCCATCTGCCTGTGCGCCGGAGGGGTTTTTCCGTTTTCGCGCGCCCATGCGGTCGAGTAAAACATCGCCCAGAACAAAAATGGCCGAGCCGGCAAAGAACCAGAGCGCCACCCACAAGAAGCCCGCTGCCCCCAGGGCTTCTTCCACCAGGTCATAGGAAACGGACCCGAGAAGAAGCCCCGCGCCCGCGGCCATGATGACGGCGTTGAGCCCCGGGCCTGGCCGGAACAGGTACGCAAGCATCGCGCCCAGCAACAGCGTGCCGGAGGCCACAGCGCCCCATGCGAAGGCTTCTAGCATCCAGCGTTTCTCACTACAAGATTCATCGATCGGGGATTTTGGGGCTCAAATGCCGCGACAATGCCCCGGCCGTGTCGGGGAAAACGCCGGCACCGCACGTCGGTGCCGGCTTCACGTTGATGCGGGATCGCCTAGGGCGAATACCAGATGGGTGAGGTGTACGCGCGTTCCTGGTGAACCAGTTCGGTATCCTCCGGTATCTCCGCGCCCAGCCGCAGCTTGTCATACAGCACCCAGCGCGGTGTGGGTATTTCCAGTATGCGCAGGTAGTAGAACGCGCTCTGCTCGGCGTCGAAATCGGGATCGGTCCAGATGGCGGCCAATTCCGAGGCGCCAATGGTATTGGTCCAGTTCGCGGCCTCGATATCCACCGTGTTACCTACCGGTGGCAGCTTGCCATCCGCGTCGAGTTCACGGCCTTCGGACCATGCCACGTTATACACTTTTTCATGCAGCTTGCCCCGCTTGTCCATCCAGCCTTTGACGATCTGGATACGGTCGAGGTTGGCGCCAATGGGGTCGCGCAGGGCAATGGCCATGAACGTGGGTGCCTGGTCGCCGGGTGCCGGCTTCAGATCGCCACCCATGGGCACGCCCTTTTCATAGCCGATAAACGCCGGCTGTCGGTTGCGGAGGTCGTCGCTGTCAAAGTCCCAGCCACCAAAGAAGCGCACCGTGATGCGGGGGCCCGTCGTGGCGTAGGTTTCCTTGCGTTCCATGGCGTCAAACAGTGCCTCGCGCGTGTTCTCCGTGGCCCAGATGCCCTGGTAGCCGGAAGCCAGCAAGGTGTCCCCTTCATAGGTGCCGATGGCGGAGGAGACGAATGGGTGAGCAACACGCGTGGGTGAGGGCTCAACACTGACCGACTTGTTGAAAAAATTGTCTTCCTCTGCGGTGGTCAGTGAGGTGTGGGTGTCGGTTGCACCTACCATGCCGAATTTGTAGGGGTTGGTGCCCAGTTTTTTCTCCAGCGCCATACCCTGCTTGAGTGCTTCCCGGGCGTATTCGCGTTGCAGCATGTCGGGTGTCTTCAGTTGGGTCAGATCCAGGTTACCGACGTCCCAGGTCCCGTAGTCGGCGAACTCGTCATTGGGCGACAACGCAGGGTGAGTTTCCCCGTCCCCTTTCATCTGCGTGACTTCGTACAGCGGCTCCCACTTGGCCCTCAGCGCGACATACTCCTTGTTGACCTTGTGACCGTGGTAGGTCCGGTCTACCGGAAACATCCAGCCATTGGACAGATTCCCGTTGTGGGAGATGGCCAGTGCCCGCCCGCCCGTGTTTTCCTCATAGTCTTCCAGCCACTGGTAGAGATCTAGGGGGTCGGTGGTGCCAACAGGCGGCTGCGTGGTCAGGGGCGTCACCTGCCGGGCCCTTGCGGCGCCATCGCGGAGAATCACGTTGCGGTGCAGGTTGAAACCTTCCGGCACGGAGGTCCACTCGAAACCGATGAAGGCGGTGAAACGGCCAGGCTCGTTGAAATCCTCGGCGGCCTTGATGATTTCGTTCCACACCCGGTCGTAAACCGAAGAGCCGGGGCTGTATTGCTCGAGAAACTCTTTGGGTATTGTGCCCTGCGCGAAATTGCCGATCAGGTCGAAAGCGGCCTTGCCCGCGGCCTCACCGCCCTGGGCGAAACCTTCAGCCCATTCCTTGCCCTTGGCATTAGCCATGACATTGGGTGCACTTTGCTGCACATCGGTGGCAAATCCCATCATGTCGGAATGGTCAGCCACGACCAGGAAGTCGAGCGGGCGGCTGAGTTTCAGGGGCTGGCCGGTGGACGTCGTGACCTGTTCGCCGCGGGCCAATCTGTAAGCGGTATCGGGCCCGGTGGTGTTACCGAACAGTCCGGCGTCCAGGGATATTCCAGTGTGCACGTGCGTCTCGCCCCAGTAGACCTGGCTTGGAAAAGAGCGGTTAGCGTAGGGTGAGTAGGCCTTGCCCGGATACAGGCTCCGGTAGTCTTCTTCCTGCGGCGCGCCGGCGTCGAGTTGCGCCGCCGCGGACAGAGAAAGCGCACCCGCGGAGACGGCCGTGAGCAAGTTCAGCCAAAATTTCATCTTTTATACTCCCTTATGTGATGAGATCACCCAACTGAGGTGACACCGTGTCAGCGATACTAGCGCAAAAATCCCACGGGTGAAAACAAGCCTCTGTTTCTACCCGGGATTAACCCTGATCTGAGGGCAGAGCGGGCCGCCCTTGGGGGCCAGTGGGTGGCGCCGCTGCGCGCGAGCCTTGACGGGGGTATCGCACCCCGTTTCCTTCAATTCTCGAAAAGCGTATGCTTTCACCGTAGTATTACGCGATAACACCCTGAAAAAAAAGGGTCTCCTCACCCGTGCAAATGGCAGGTGGGGTGCAAGAAGGGAGATTTGCATGGCGAAAGTGAAATGCGGCCTGATCCAGATGGGCCTGAAAGGTGACGGCTCGATGCAGCCGCTTGAAATCCGCGACCGGATGATCGAAGCGCACATCCCCTACATCGAGGATGCGGCGCGCCAGGGCGTGCAGGTGCTGTGCTTCCAGGAAGTCTTCACCCAACCCTATTTTTGCCCCAGTCAGGATCGCAAGTGGTATGCGGCTGCGGAGAAAATCCCCGACGGTCACACCACGCAACTGATGGCGGAATATGCGAAGAAACACAACATGGTCATCGTGGTGCCGATTTACGAGGAACAGATGACCGGTGTGTACTACAACACGGCCGCGGTGATCGACGCCGATGGCAGCTACCTCGGCAAGTACCGCAAGACGCACATCCCGCAGGTCGATCCGGGCTTTTACGAGAAGTTTTTCTTCAAGCCGGGCGATTCTGGCTGGCCCGTGTTCGAAACCGCCTATCTCAAGCTGGGCGTCTACATTTGCTACGACCGGCATTTTCCCGAGGGCTGGCGGGCGCTGGCGCTGAACGGCGCCGAGTACATCGTCAACCCTTCAGCTACGGTGGCCGGTCTCAGCAAGTACCTCTGGGAACTGGAACAGCCGGCCTCGGCCGCGGCCAACGGCGTTTTCATTGGTGCCATTAACCGCATTGGCCAGGAAGAGCCCTGGGCAACGACCATGAACATGGGCGAGTTCTATGGCTCAAGCTACATCGTCAATCCGCGGGGCCAGATCGAGGCCCAGGCCAGCTATGATCAAGACGAATTGCTGGTACACGAGATCGATCTGGACATGGTGCGAGAGGTGCGTGACCTGTGGCAGTTCTACCGCGACCGGCGCCCTGAAACCTACGGGCCGCTGACCGATAACTGAGGGCTGGCTGTGAGCGAAATCGACCATTCCCAACTACCGGAAGTCAGTGCGCTGCGCACCGTTGGCGAGCACGTCGAGCTCGACCTGGGCCGAGATCTCGCTGACAGCCCACGCTACAACGACGATATCGCCCCGACCCGGGCTGAAGTGCGGACGTGGACGCGCTGGAACGTCGCCGCGCTGTGGGTGGGCATGGCCATCTGTGTGCCCACTTACACACTGGGCGGTGTGCTGACGGCCTATTTCGGCCTGTCTGTCGGTGAGGCGCTGTGGACCATTCTCATCGCCAACATCGTGGTTTTGATCCCGCTCACGTTGAATGCGTTTCCGGGCACACGCTACGGTATCCCGTGCCCCGTGGTGCTGAGGGCGTCTTTCGGCATTATCGGGTCGAATGTGCCTTCGTTGATTCGCGCCATCGTGGCCTGCGGGTGGTTTGGCATCCAGACCCTGTTCGGCGGCATTGCCATCCACCTGCTACTGTCGGCCCTGTTCGATGGCTGGGCGGCGCTGGGCGGTACGGGCGAGGTCATCGGATTTTTCATTTTCTGGGTGGCCAATCTCACCGTCGTCATTCGCGGGTCAGAGTCGATCAAACACCTGGAGTCCCTGGCCGCGCCGATGCTGCTGGTGGTGGCTCTGGGTCTGCTGGTCTGGGCCATCCCCAAGGTCTCCATGACCGAGCTGCTGGCCGTGCCTGCCAACCGTCCAGAGGGCGCCTCATTTTTCGGTTATTTCATGGCGGGCCTGACGGCGATGGTCGGATTCTGGGCCACGCTGTCGCTGAACATTCCGGATTTCAGCCGTTTCGCCCGTTCGCAGCGCGCGCAGGTGGCAGGACAAATCATTGGCCTGCCGCTCACGATGCTCCTGTTTGCCGGTCTCGGCGTGGTGCTCACCGCCGCGTCCCTGGAACTGGTCGGCGAGACGGTTTCAGACCCCATCAACCTGATTGGCCGCATCGACAGCCCCTTCTGGGTGGTGCTGGCCATGCTGATGATCATCCTCGCCACCATTTCGACCAACACCGCGGCCAATATCGTCTCCCCGACCAACGTGTTCCAGAACGTGGCGCCAAAGTACATCAACGAAAACAAGGGCGTGATTCTCACGGGCCTCATTGGTCTCGCGCTGATGAGCTGGGAGCTGCTGAAGAAACTCGGTTGGCTGGATACCGAGGTCAGTCTCGAGAGCCTCTATTCCAACTGGCTGATCGGCTATTCCAGCCTGCTTGGCCCCATCGCCGGCATCATGGTGGTGGATTATTTTCTCATCAAGAATCAGGCGTATGATGTGCTGGCGCTGTACCAGGATGATGCGGGCTATCCCGCCTGGAACAAGGCCGGCTTTATTGCCTTCGGGATACCGGTGGCCCTGGCGATACTGGCGCTGAAAATGCCGGTGTTCGGGTGGTTTTACACCTACGGATGGTTCACCGGTTCCATACTGGGTGGCCTGATTTACTATTTTGCCGCGCGCAACGAAAGGGAAAGAACATGACGGTATTGATCAAGGGCGGAACGGTCGTTAACGCGGACCAAAGCTTCCGTGCCGATGTTTTATGCGACAACGGTCTGATCGCAGCGGTCGGGCCCGACCTGGAAGCACCAGCGGGTGCGCGGGTTGTCGATGCTGGCGGCCAGTTCGTCATGCCGGGCGGCATTGACCCGCATACGCATATGCAGCTGCCCTTTATGGGCACGGTGACCACGGAGGATTTCGAATCAGGCACGGCCGCGGGCCTGGCCGGCGGCACCACGATGATCATCGACTTCGTCATCCCTAATCCGGAGCAGGACATCATGGAGGCTTGGTGGCAGTGGAACGAGTGGGCGGAAAAGTCCGTTGCAGACTACAGCTTCCACGTGGCCATCACCTGGTGGGATGAAACGGTGAGGGAGGCCATGGGCACGCTGGTGCGGGAGCATGGCGTCAACAGCTTCAAGCATTTCATGGCCTACAAAGGCGCCATCATGGCCGGCGATGAGATCCTGGTGAACAGCTTCTCCCGGGCCGTCGAACTCGGTGCCGTGGTGACGGTGCATGCGGAGAACGGCGAGCTGGTCTTTCGCCTGCAAAAGCAATTGTTCGAGCAGGGCATGACAGGGCCGGAAGCGCACCCGTTGTCGCGCCCGCCGCAGGTGGAGGGTGAAGCCGCCAACCGGGCGATTCGCATCGCCGAGGTGCTGAATGTGCCGCTCTACATCGTGCACAACTCCTGCATACAGTCGCTGGAGGCCATCACGCGCGCCCGCAACGAAGGCCAGCGGGTGTTTGGTGAAGTGCTGGCCGGGCATCTGTTGATCGATGATTCTGTTTATCGCCATGAGGACTTCGACACCGCCGCGGCCCACGTCATGAGTCCGCCGTTCCGGTCGAAAGAACACCAGCAAGCGCTGTGGCGGGGTCTGCAGTCGGGCAACCTGCAGACCACGGCCACCGATCACTGCTGTTTCTGCGCCGAGCAAAAAGCCATGGGCAAAGACGACTTCCGCATGATTCCCAACGGTACGGGCGGAATTGAAAACCGCATGGAAGTGCTCTGGCATCATGGCGTGGGCACGGGCCGGCTGACCATGAATGAGTTCGTGGCCGTGACCTCGACCAATGCCGCCCAGATATTCAACATCTACCCGCGCAAGGGCTGTATCGCCGCCGGCGCCGATGCCGACATCGTGGTCTGGGATCCGGAGGCGAGCAAGACCATCACCGCCAGCACCCAGTTCCAGAAGGTCGACTACAACATCTTTGAAGGCATGACGGTCAAGGGCTGCGCCTCGCATACCCTGAGCCAGGGCAGGGTGGTTTTCTCTGACGGCCAGCTGGACGTGCAGCGGGGCGCGGGGCGCTACGTGAAACGGCCGCCCTACGCCGCGTATTACGACGCGCTGAAGGCAAAAGTGCGCCGCGAACAACCCACGCCCGTCTCTCGAGGCTAGGGGCGTGGGGGATATACGCTCGCACCGATTGAGTCGGGAAGATATCGAGGCCAATTTCGGCGACATTCATCCGCCGCTGGATCGTCCGCGGGCCCTGCTGGAGGCGGACCGCTGCTACTTCTGCTATGACGCGCCCTGCACCACTGCCTGTCCGACGGGCATCGACATTCCTGGGTTCATCCAGAAAATCCGGAGCAACAATATTGTCGGTTCAGCGCGAACCATCCTGTCAGAAAATATCATGGGCGGCATGTGCGCGCGGGTTTGCCCCACCGAGGTGCTGTGCGAGGAGGTCTGTGTGCGCAACACGCACGAGGACAAGCCGGTCGAGATCGGTCTGCTGCAGCGCTACGCCACCGACCCCGTGCTGGAAGCGGGCATACCGCTGTTCGAGCGGGCGGCGTCCAGTGGCTACACCGTGGCGGTCGTGGGTGGCGGCCCGGCCGGGCTGTCATGCGCGCATCGGCTGGCGGTGCTGGGTCACGAGGTGATGCTCTTCAACCGGGATGCCAAGCTGGGCGGTCTGAACGAATATGGCATTGCCGCCTACAAGACGGTGGACGACTTCGCGCAGCGCGAGGTGGAATACATCCTGTCGTTGGGTGGCATTGAAGTCCGGCAGGGCGCACTGGGTGAAGACCTCAGCCTGGCCCAGCTGAGAAACGACTTCGCCGCTGTGTTCATCGGTGTGGGCTTGAGTGATGTCAACGGTCTGGGCCTGGAGGGCGAAGACCTGGCCGGCGTGGAGAATGCGGTTGACTACATCGCCCGGCTGCGCCAGGCCGAGGACAAGACGCAGCTGCCAGTGGGTGGTCAGGTAGTTGTGATCGGGGGCGGCATGACCGCCATCGACGCGGCTGTCCAGTCACGGGCCCTGGGCGCTGAGCAGGTGACCATCGTCTACCGCCGTGGCCCCGAACACATGAGCGCCAGCGCGCATGAGCAGGAGCTGGCCCAGATCAATGGGGTCAGCATTCAGCACTTCGCGCGGCCGGTGAAAATCCTTGGCGAAAGCGAGGTGGAAGGCGTCCTGTTCGAGAGTACCCGGCTGGATGAGGATGGCCGACTGACAGATACGGGAGAGACCTTCCATATCGATGCGGACGTGGTGTTCAAGGCGATTGGTCAAAAGTTGCGAGCCAGCGATCTTGAAGACGAGTCGCTTAAGATGCAGTGGGGCAAAATCGTGGTCGATGCCGATCACGCGACTTCAATCATGGGCGTGTGGGCCGGCGGTGACTGCGTGGCGGAGGGAGAAGACCTGACGGTCAGCGCCGTGCAGCACGGCAAAGTAGCGGCGATGGCCATCGACCGTTACCTGCATGCCGGGGAGACAAGCTGATGGCCGACTTGAAATGTAAGTTCCTGGGTATCGAGTCCCCCAATCCATTCTGGCTGGCATCCGCGCCGCCGACCGACAAGGCTTATAACGTCAATCGCGCCTTCGAGGCCGGTTGGGGTGGGGCGGTCTGGAAGACCCTGGGCGAGGATCCGCCCATCGTCAATGTCAGTGGCCCACGCTACGCCGCCATCCACAGCAACGATCGTCGGGTGATCGGTTTCAACAACATCGAGCTGATTACCGACCGGCCGCTGCAAACCAACCTCGATGAGATTCGCCAGATCAAGCGTGACTGGCCCGATCGCGCGCTGGTGGTGTCGGTGATGTTCGCCATGAACAAGGAGACCTGGGCGAAATACATTCCCATGATCGAGGACACCGGCTGCGATGGCATCGAGCTGAACTTCGGCTGCCCGCATGGCATGTCCGAGCGCGGTATGGGCGCGGCCGTGGGCCAGGTGCCCGAATACATACAGATGGCCACCGAGTGGGCCAAGGATGCGGCCTCTGTGCCCGTGATTGTCAAGCTGACGCCCAATATCACCCATATCCTGCCGCCGGCTAAGGCGGCCATGGATGGCGGGGCCGACGGGGTGTCTCTGATCAACACGCTCAACTCGATCATGCGCGTCGATTACGACACGCTGACCATGTACCCCACCACCGATGGCATGGGCACGCATGGTGGCTATTGTGGCGAGGCGGTCAAGCCCATTGCCCTGAACATGGTGGCTGAGATTGCCCGTACGCAGGCCACGTCCCAACTGCCGATCTCGGGCATTGGCGGGGTGACGGACTGGCGCGACGCGGTGGACTTCCTCGCGCTGGGCGCCAGCAATGTGCAGGTCTGTACGGCCGCCATGGTTTATGGCTTCCGAATCATCGATGACCTGACCGACGGCCTGAGCACCTTCCTCGATGAAAAAGGGATCGCCTCGGTGGCGGACCTGGTCGGCCGTGCGGTGCCCAGCGTCACCGACTGGCAGCACCTGAACCTGAACCATGTCGAAAAAGCGGTGATCGATCAGTCAAGCTGCATCCAATGCGGACGTTGCCACGAAGTGTGTGAGGACACCTCTCACCAGGCCATCACCCACACGGTCGATGGTGAACGCCGCTTTACGGTCATCGATGAGGAGTGCGTGGGTTGCAACCTGTGCGTCAGCGTCTGTCCGGTGGAAGACTGCATCACCATGAAACCGCTCACCGGGGGCGTCGATCCCCGTACCGGGCAGCCGATCAGCGATGACAGGCTCGAATGGACCCGGCACCCGAACAATCCCATGCGCCAGGACGGCTAGGCGGGCGCGCCCCGCCCCGCCTCGATCGCCAAGCTTGAGTTGGGCTATGGGTTTTCTTCCGCCCGGGCGTCGATGACCTTCTTGAAGTACGTCCAACTGGTCTCGTTGGGTTCCTCAAAAGAATCAGGCGCCGACAGGTATTTGGGCATGTGCTTTTCGATATACGCGCGCAGCGCCGGACGCAGATCGGCAATGCCACCCATCAGTTTCGTGCTGCGACCGTGATACAACAGGTTCCCGGGCCGATTGCCCATCTCCATCCAGGGCAGCCAGGGCCCGCTTCTCGACCAGGTACCGAATTCAGGCAGGGATGTCCGGTCGAGATCGGCCAGGTCTGACTTCGAGACAAAGCTGTTGAACAGTTCTGCGGCTTCGTACCAGTCGTCGGCCGAGTGTCTGGGGTATTGCGAGGCCGGCAAGGGGGATGGATAGCGCAACAGAATTTCCCGGTGGAAGGCGATCATGTCGCCAAGGTCGTCATAGATGATCTTTCGCGGGCCCGATTGCTGAGCCACGGTGAAGGGGAAATTGACCGGGTCGTTCTGGATATGGATCACATCGACGTCCTGGTCTGTCCAGGGGTTTTGCCATTGCCCCAGTACTTCGCCCGTTTCCAGGTCGGTATACAGGCCAACCTCCCGGTGAAGCCTCTGGTAGCCGCCTTCAATCGCCAGGAACCGGCTGGCGCCCAGTACCTCGAGGCCAAACAGTTTTCGACCCTGTTCCCCGGGAACCATGCCCATCACCACTACGCTGGCATAGGTGAAGCTGGCTTTCCCGCTGGTGTCACCCACGGTCCTGATGTAGGCATCCAGCAGCTTCGCCGGGTCTCCCAGGTCCAGGGCTGTGTCTTCCGCGGCGGCGATCTGAATGGCGCAAATCAGCATCGTCATGCCGATGAAGAATCTTTTGACCTGTTGCATGGCTTGTCCCTCCATAAGTGCGCTGGCCGCGCGGTCGCCGCCCCAGTATAGAGCAGGCATGGTTTGGCGTGATGGGGCTGAAGCGAGGCCTGTCGATCGGGTATCCTCCAGCGTAGGCCAGGAATGATGGAGAACACGCGCCGAATGACAGCCAATCTACCCTATGACTGCGTCGCGACAGCGCCGTGAGCCCGGCCGATTTCGAAGCCCTGGTGCAACACGCGGTGGATCATCTGCCGGGGTGGGTACACGATGCGCTGGAGCACATTGAGATCGTGGTCATGGACGAGGCAGGCCCTGATCTGGAAGAAGAAGGGGAGCAGCTGCTTGGCCTGTACGTGGGGGTGCCCTTGACGGAAAGAAGCGTGGAAGACGTCGGCGAACTGCCCGATATCATTTACATTTTCCGGCAGCCTCACCTGGCATTGCAGTTGCCCGAGCCGGCGTTAAGGGAAGAGGTGGCAAAAACCCTGGTGCACGAGATCGCGCATTACTTCGGCATCGAAGACGAGCATCTGGAGCGCATCGGCTGGGGATGACATCGACAGGCTAGTGGCTGTGACCATTACCGTTGCCATTACCGTTGCCATTACCGTTGCGTCTGCCATTTCCATTGCGCCGCTGGCGCCACTGAAACAGGCCAGTCATGCTCAGCACGATCAGGCTGAGCGCGATGAAATCCATGAAATAAGCGCCGGCGGGCCCCAGGATTCTGCCGCTGTGAATGTCGGCTGTAACCCGCTCGATGGTCAGGGTCTCGCCAAGAAAGTCATTCTGCAGTTCCGCGACCAGATCCGCAGGCGCCGGTGTGGCATCCGCCCAGTCGATGCCGCTGCCATTTTCCTCAGTGGCAGGCGAGAACCCGGCCAGCATGGCATCGGCCACGAAGTATTTACCGCCACTCATGACCACAACCCGGCCGCCCTTGAGCCCGATGCGCTGGATCGGCCCCGGCAGCATGCCGGTGAGATCGATTTCATCGACCCGTTCCCCCTCGCTGGAAGAGAGGATCACGCTTGAGTCTCCGGCAATGGCGAACAGGCCTTCAGTGACCGTCATGCCGTTCAGCGCGGAGACGCCTTTGAGCAGGCGTGAACGATCAAAGTAGAGGGTTTCACCCAGCAGCGTGGCTCGATGGCCGCCGGCAGCGAAGCTGTCAGAGGGCGGCGGCGCCTCAATACCGTAGAGCTTCGTCACCCAGCCCGGGCCGACATAGGTCTGGTCGATGCCCAGGCGGTGACCGTGGTTGAGCATGATGCCCGTCAGCGCCAGCAGTAAAACGAAGAAGGCGGCAATGCCGCCCAGCCATCGGTGAAAGCTGCGGAACCAGGGCCGTCTTCGACGGCCATTGTTAGCTGGTGGCGGTGATGTTCTCATGCAGAATCAATGCAACCCTGGCGATGCGCGTCACAGCGCTGACCGACAGCGTCGCGCCGGTAATGCCGTCGATATCGCGGTCCAGGCGGTGTTTTTTGTCCAGGCTCGCATCTCGGAACTGGTCTGTGAAAAACGGGTATTTTACTTCCCAGCCGCGGCTTTCGCGGAATTCGAGCACTTTCACATTCGTGATGCTGCCGTCCCGGATGGTCACGCCGATGGTGATGGGGAGTTCCTTGCCGATTTCTTCCAGTACCCAGACGCTGCTCTCACCGTTGTACCAGTATCGTGTGCGCAGCTTGCCGAAACGATGTCCCAGCACCTGCTCGATGTCTTCTCTGAGTTCACCCGACACCCAGAGCACCTGCACGTTGGGAACCCCGTCCGGAAACGCGGATCCGAGATAGTCATCGACCTCCATGTAACGACCGGCCTGGCCGCCATCGCCCGCGAGGGCGACAGCGGCGGCCAGCGTTGAGGAGGAGAGCAAAATGAGGAGCCAGCGCTTCATATCAGTAGAACGAGTAGCCGATGCCCAGATCGATGGCGTCGAAATCACGCCCTGCCTCGGCCAGCAAGTCATGCTGCCGGTCACGAT
>WTJD01000113.1:4545-6453 GCA_011524975.1 Lysobacterales bacterium | reverse complement strand
ACAGCGCCATGGGCAACCGAAAATCTCTATTGCTGTTCCTGTTGGTCGGTGGTTTGCTGACCGCCTGCCAACCGGCAAAAATGCAGCCGCCAGAGCCGCCTGGCGGCCCGGTGATTGATGGCTCTGCGAGCCTCTCACAATGGATTGGCGGACAAATTTGCGATGCAACCGGCGGTGTTTTGCTCATCGCCTCACCCCAGGGACGCTACCTGGATGCGGCCGGCGTACGGGGCGTGGATGACAGCACCCCGGTCAAGCCCTCCGATCGCTTTGAGATTGGCAGCAACACCAAATCTTTTACGGTGGTATTGGCCTTGCAATTGCAGGAAGAGGGCAAGCTGTCCATGGACGACGCCCTGTCCGAGTGGCTGCCGCAGGTGACGGACAGATTGCCGGAATCCGCCCATGTGACCCTGCGGCAACTGGCCGGCAATTCATCCGGCATCCCGGATTACGCCGACCCACTGATGCAGCCACTGGTTGACAGCAACGATCAGGCCGGGCTGGCACGCTACTGGTCACCGGAGGAGTTGATCGATTTCGCCCTGGAACAAGGGCCGCTGGACTTTGAGCCAGGCGCTGGATGGGCATACAGCAGCACCAATTTCATCCTGCTCGGCATGGTCGTTGCCAAAGCCAGCGGCCAGACTTTGGACACCCTGTATGCGCGAAACATTTTCGAGCCGCTGGGCATGAAAGACAGCCGGTACCACGCGGGCGTGCCGGACCGTAACAGCCTCGTGCCGGGTCATTACCAGGTGCCAGGGTCCGGGCTGAAAGACATGACGGGCTGGAACACCAGCCAGGGCGGCGCTGCCGGGGCCATCATCAGCACCGCTGAGGACATGGAGCGCTATGCCCGCGGCCTGATGGGGGGCAAGCTGTTCAACAGGCCGGAAACGCTCAATGAAATGCTGGCCATGCGTGAACTCGATATGACCACGGGTGGGCTGTTCATGAGCGGTTACGCTCTGGGTATTTTCGAGTACCGAACCCGTGGTGAAGCCCGCCTGGTGGGTCATTCGGGCCAGACACCCGGCTTCCAGAGCGCCTGGGCCGCCTCACCGGGACAGGATATTTACATCGTATTTTTGACCAATTCCGGGAGTTGCCCGGCGGCCTTGCTACCGGGCAGCCTGGACCTGGCCGCGTTGGGACTCATCGCGAGCGGGTAGATCCGGGAAGCGGTTAATCACCCTGGCCTTGCAGGGGCAGCGCTCTTTGCGGGCGATCGAATGCAACGGCCTCAATCGCCGGCGCGTTGATGGGCCCGCGCGATCGCCTGGGTAATCAGGTCACGGGCCTTATCAGCGCCGTGCCAGTCGCCAATGCGCACCCACTTACCCGGCTCCAGGTCCTTGTAATGTTCAAAGAAGTGTTCGATCTGCTGCAGCGTGATGCCGGGCAGGTCGGAAAATTCGTGCACCTTGTCATAACGCTTGGAAAGCGCACTGGACGGCACGGCAATGATCTTTTCGTCTTGACCGGCGTTGTCCTCCATGATCAGCACCCCGATCGGGCGAACATTGATGACACATCCGGGCACCAGTTCGCGGGTGTTGCATACGAGCACGTCAATGGGGTCACCATCCTCTGACAGGGTATGCGGAACAAAGCCGTAGTTACCCGGATAGGACATGGGCGTATAGAGAAAGCGGTCAACCACGAGGGTACCGGCCTCCTTGTCCAGTTCATACTTGATCGGGTGCCCACCCACAGGCACTTCGATGATCACGTTGACATCTTCGGGTGGATTGTCGCCAATGCGGATGGCATCGATACGCATGCTGTTCCCCTTCTATCAGGAAGCGTTCAGCGCCATATTCTACGCTTTGATGACCCGGGCTTCACCGCCATGTGAACGTGCCCAATCACTGGTGCAGCCCAATGGCGCAAATCACTGGCGCA
>WTJD01000113.1:0-4445 GCA_011524975.1 Lysobacterales bacterium | reverse complement strand
CCATGTGAACGTGCCCAATCACTGGTGCAGCCCAATGGCGCAAATCACTGGCGCAGATCACTGGGGCAGATTACTGGGGCAGATCAAGGCGACTGCCCAGGCGGCTGGCCAGGTTTATGATGAGCAATTCATGTAATTCCAGGGCATCCCTCTCTGCCCTGACCCTGTTTGCGACATCGGGGTAATCGGTGATGATTCCATCGACTTCCCGACCGATCATGGCGGACATCAGCGCCGGGTCATTGATGGTCCAGGCGTACACGGATCGCCCACCCCGCTGAGTGTTTCTGATAAAACGCCGCCCGGCTTTGCGGGCGTTGACGGCGAAAAAGTCCACTTCAAATCGTTGGATATCTCCGACCACGACGGTGGAGAGCAATCCGACCTGCCAACTCGGCCGCAGGGCCTTCAGGGCACGAACACCGCCCAGGTTCAGGGACATAAACCGGGCCTGCTCCACCACGCCCGCGCGCTCCACCAGGCGGGCGACCTCGGCCTCGAATCCGTGTTCACCGCCGTAGTACTTCAGCTCGATGATGACGCCGATACGCCCCCTTACCCGCCGCAGTACTTCATTCAGCGCGGGCACCGACTGTCCGGCATACTCAGGGCCAAGGCGCGAGCCGATATCCACCGCCTGCAGCTGTGCCATGCTGGATTCACGCACGCGCAGCGGCACGCCGGCCACCTTCATCAAGTCGCTGTCATGAATGACCGCAATGTGGCCGTCCGCGGTCTGCTGCACATCGATTTCTACCCAGTCTGCGCCCTGCTCGATGGCCAACTCAATCGCGGCCAGCGAGTTCTCGGGCGCATGCGCTGAAGCACCCCGGTGTGCGATGACATCTGTGTGGTGCCCTGTTGTCCGGTGACCCGCCACTTCGGTCACCGCCCAACCGGCCAGACTCAGCAAAACGACCAAAAAGGCCGCAGGTAATCCTATTTGCCATCGTGCGCGAGATGCCGGGCGCTTTCCCGCTGGCCGGTATTCTCCAGCAGACGGCAGCAACCGGGGCCACACGGCGCGAGCGGCGGCGAGCAGGCCAAGACTGAGCGCGCTGACGCACAGCCAGGATGCCACGAACTGCAACAGCACCCAGACCACGCTGACAACGATGAGCGCATAGGCAAGAACCTGCAGCGAATGGCCGGACATTCGGATGGCCGCGCCTATACCCAGGTCAAATAACGCACTCACCCCGAAAAACAGGACGACTGAGGCCGCGAGCCAGAGCGAGAGGAGCCTGAACAGGGGTCGGCGGATCTGGCCGGCCGCATCCCGGGCACGAGCAAGCGCCCGCGATAAATCCGGCCCTGCCATGAACGTTACCCGTGGCAATGTCAGCATGAAACCGACCAGCACGCGCAACCACACCCAGGCCATGACCAGCAGACAGACGGACGCCAGACCAATGGCCCACCACCATTCCGCCGGCTGGAAGACCAGGTAATAATTGATGTCGTACCGGCTCAGAAACCGGAGGTACACCAGGTAAAGCAGGCCCAAAAAGGGCAATGAGGACAGGATCAGGCGCGCCACCAGCCGAATAGCGAGACGAAACAAGGGCATCAACCGGGAGGCGAGGAACCCGCCCAAAGCGGACAGGGAAAACGGGGTATTCGAGGAAGGCCACGCGGCCGCCACCATCAGCGCGGCCATCTCAATCACCAACAGCGTCAGCTGAAGACTGGCGACCAGGGCAAACGACAGCGCCCCGCGCGGTGAGAGGACGAAGAAGAGGATATCTTCATCGGTCAGCGCGACATCACCCGAAGCGAGCACAAGCAAGCCCATCAGAGCGGTCAGCAAGGGACCCAGGAAGGCGACAGACGCCAGCGTCAGCAGCCCATGAACCAGCAGCAGTTTCCGCCAGGACGCGCGGAACAGGCGGGCCGACTCGCGCAGCGCCTCCCCCATCACCACGGGGACACCCTGGCAAATCGGGCCAATGACGGCATCAATGAGATCCCCGCGCGCCTGAGATGGTTACGCCATTGGGGCGCCCATCCGAAGCAGCATTCAAGCCCCCTTTTCAGGCGTTCAGCACCCGGCGATCACCATTGAAAACGGAATCCGACAGCAGGGCCATGCTCTTTCATGTCGAATTTAAACCGGTCGAGGCCTGAGCCATCCTCGTAGTCGAAATCAAGGTATCGATAACCCAGGCTCAGGCTGGTGTTTTTGCCGAATTTCCAGGAAAAACTGGCGGTAAGAATATAGGCCAGATCTGCGCCGGCGCCGCCGCCGACCTGCGCGATGCCCGAGAAATCCCAGCGGTTGCCGATGGGCGCGGAATACCAGAGACCCACCACCGGATCGACCCAGCTCTCACTGGTCTTGGCACCCCGTGTCTCAATGGGGCCGTCGATCCGGATTTTGGCCGTGATGTCGGTGTACATCAGGCCAGCCAGCAGGCGCAGGTGGTCTGTGATTCGATAAGAAATCGAGCCAAGCGCCGTGGTTTGCTTGTTACCCACTTCGCCTGAAAGAATGCCCACAGGGCCGCTGAGATCATCCGCGCTCAGATCCATATATACCAGGTCCGCCACGACACCCCAGCGCTCGCCCTCGCCAGCGTAGATGCCCAGAAAGGCGCCATCGAGGGCGGAGAAGACATCGCCCGCATCCAGGCTGACATCGCCTTCCGCCGGCCCAATGCCGACGGTGCCATCCAGCGTCGGGCCCAACAGGTACAGCACGAAGGTGTTTGACCAGCCCGCAGCGTCGCCGGTTGCATCCTGCGCGAACGCGGGGGGCGCCAGGATCAAGACCAAAAGGCCAAGCAAAACAAGCGTATTTCTTTTCAAGCGGGTCATCATTTCACAACTCCTTTTGCAGGATGCTCGAGAATGCCAAAGTCGTGATCGTCAACGAACTTCTTCGGCGGTTATTTTGAATGCGCTTCATCCATGGCTGCTCGCACCTTCTGGCCCCAGGTGGCAAACAGCTTCCGCACGTTCGCCTCGTGGTTTTCGCGACTGACTTCCTTGTATTCATCACCCACCGTGCGCTCGCCCTCCAGCAGGACCAGCAACTCTCTGCTCACCGAATCACGGAATTCGGCGGATACCACCACCTCACCCGTGCCCAGCGTGCTGATGACATACCCGCTCGATTGCGAGACGGTGCCCGGCTTGACGTACGGCGTGATACTCAACAGTTCGACCTCCAGAGTGATCACGTCCTCGCCGCGATCGTTGACCACGGGATAACCGCCGTCTTTGGACAGCTCCTCGGTCATGATCTCGCGGAACAGGTTCTGTACCTCGTCACGCGTTCCTGCGGGAAAAGTCCAGGCCTCCGGGTCGTCTTCCCACGCGGGCTTCAGGACCTGCATGTTTTCCATGCTGAGTTCCGAGAGCCGGAATTTGTTGTATTGACTGAGATCCAAATCATGGCGCTTATAGGCCGGCCCATCTTCAGCCATGACCGGTGCACTGATGGCCAAGGTGACCATGCCCGCCAGCAGGGCGCAAATTTTATGATTGATGAATTTCATGCCAACACTCCTGGTGTATCCATTGAAAAGTTCCGGTGGACCGGCGTCAGGGCGCTAAATATACCATTACTCAGGATGCGGTATCGCTGGTTTCTCCCGGTGTCCAGCCGCCACCCAGGGCCTTGTAGAGCTGTATCACCGAACGAATGTAATTGCCGAGGGTTTGCGACTCAGACAGTTCCGCGTTGAACTGCGAGCGCTCCACGTCCAGTACTTCGAGGTAGCTCGTGACGCCGCCATCGTAACGCGCGCGCGACAGGGTGGCCGCGCTGCGCGCGGCAGCCACCTGCAGTTCCCGGGCCGCGTGCTCTGCGCGATAGGTGCGTACCGCCACCAGGCTGTCTTCCACCTCGCGAAAGGCGCGCTGAGCGGTCTGCTCATAAGCCAACAGGGCCTGCTCGGTCCGCGCCAGCTCGGCTTCGACCCTCGCCTTGTTGGCGCCGGCGTTGAAAATGGGCGCCAGGATGCTGCCCCCCAGCCCCCAAAACGTCGAACCGCTCTCGGTCAGGTCGGACAATTCAGCACTTTCCAGGCCCAGCGACCCCGTTAGCGAGAGCGACGGCCATCTCGCAGCCTCGGCCACGCCGATGCGGGCCGTCTGGGCCGCCAGCTCGGCCTCGGCCGCAAGCACATCCGGCCGCCTCTGCAGGAGTTCCGAGGGCAACCCCACCGGAATGGATGGCGGCATCAGTTGATCATGCAGATTCCGGCCCCGCGTGATTGGGCCGGGGTTCCGCCCCAACAGGGCTGACAGGGCATGTTCAGTCTGCGCGACTGCGCGCTCTGACGCCGCAACGGCCGCCTCGGCCACCGCCAGTTGGATCTGGGCCTGGTTCACATCCAGCAATGGTGCGGTGCCCTTGTCGAATCGGGCCTGGATGATCTCCAGGCTGTCATTGCGGGCATCACGGGTTCGGATGGCAATACTCAGACGCGCGTCCAGGT
>WTJD01000028.1 GCA_011524975.1 Lysobacterales bacterium | reverse complement strand
TTGGCCCTTCTGACTGGCCTTGATACAAGGACCTTGGGGAAGGTGAAGGAGGAAAGTGAAACCGAGGTTGCGATTCACGAAAACACAGAGTTTTTGAGAGACATTACTCCGGAATGCTCAATATTGGACTATTGGCAGGTCAATCCCAAATATCTAAATGGGGAAGGAAAGCCGCTCCAGCTAAAAGTGAAGGGCGAATTTCCAAGTTTTGAGAGTCTCTTCGCAGAAACCATCACATCGAGAGGGGTTACCTCAAGTTCGCTATTGGATCGTTTGATAGCAAGCAAGTCAGTGGAACTGGATTCTGTCACGGAGGAATTGAGAATGCTTGATGGAAGATATTGGCCTTTCCAAGACGACGATGAGAACGCATTGTTGCAGATAGGTTTAATTTCCTTAGATAACTTGATTGGCACGATTGACCATAATTTGGCCGCAATGCAAGATGAGACGGACCCACTATTCCAAAGGTTGACGTGGACATCGCGGTTGCCGATGGACAAGCAATCCAAATTACGGATTGCTATACGTAAACTTCTGAATTCCTCAGAAGAAAAAGTTACTTGCCTGTTGTCTGAACTGGAAGAGATAGAGCAACGAGAGGGACAGCTTACGGTTGGTGTAGGAATATACTATTTCGAGGAGGAGCGGTCCGTTTTAAGTGAATTGGAGTAGGGGTCTATCGTTATATCGCCATTATCCTGTGCTCCTGTCAGTTGAAAACACGAACCTAGAAGCTGGACCAGTTTTTCTAGGCTAGGTCAACCCGTCTTCTGAATCTCAGAAGAATGCCTGCTTTCCCTGTGCGATCTGGCCATACACACGCTCCATCAAAACAGGTCCGCAAAAAAAGGCCACCCTGTTGGCGACCTCTATAATCTGGCGCGCCCGGCAGGACTCGAACCTGCTACCTTCGGATTAGGAATCCGACGCTCTATCCGGATGAGCTACGGGCGCGTGATGCGTTATTTTACCGAACGGAATGCTCAAGGACTAACTACGATGGCCAACCAGGCCCCATCTGGGCTCACTGCAAGCCTGGAAATGTTATCCAGTCCGTATTCATTCAAATCCATCAGTAACCCCCATTGCGAGTTTTGAGAGTGGCTGCGATAGATTTTGCTTCCGCTGCCCGTCCAGAACCTGCCTGCCGAATCCACTTCGAAATCCTCAACGCCTGGGAACAGAGGCATCACTCGGGTTGAATCACGGGAATTGAAATCCATGGCCGCAATCCACCAGGGCTCCACATTTTTATCGACATATAAAGCTTCGCCGGTCGCTGGATGGCGGCGCAATGTGCGACCAATATTCTCGGCCATTTGCACCGAGGGGCCTTTACCCCTCTTTGACCGATGTAGCGTCATGACATCTCCGAGAATGAACAATGCCGCTGTGTCCTCGGAAATCCATGCATGGTATCCCACCGGTCCCACGTCGGGCATGAGTAATGTGGCCTCACCATCGTCCGTGTTGATGCTCCACAGGCGTTGACGTTGATCTGCTTCAACCCGGATGACCGAGACGGCATTCAGACCCGGCATTGGCGTGGGCGAGAATTCACTTTCTGGAGAATGGCTAATCGCGCTTCTTCTTTCAGATGCAATATCATAGCTCCACACATCCGTCTGACCGTCCTCCTGCTCCGCAGTAAAATAGACCACACGGCTGTCCGCCGAGAAATGGGGTTGATTGTTGTAGCGGGTCGCCTGGCTGATCAGCTTTGGCGCGCCAGGCACGTCGTTCACGAGCGGCAACAGCCAGACCTGATTGGTCGGCATGCCCTGTGCTAAAAGCACAGGACTGAACAGCAGACTGGCCAATAAGATCACCGCCGCCAGGTAGGTTCTGGTCTTTGAGACAGATTTCATTTTTGTTTACGCCCAACGAGTTGTTTCAACCGGTCCGTGATCTCATCCTCGCGCCAACCGAGCAGCCGATCCGGGATATAGCCTTGCTCTCTTCCAATCAGCATGTCTTCGAGATCACGCTTGGGCGCCAATGCGGCTGGGTCCAGGCCCAGTTTTTCGGCTCTTGCCAGCACTTTCGCGCGCATGGCTTTCAGAGTTTTTCGGTCTTCAGCATTTAGCTTGGGGACAGTCGCCAGTCGTTTTCCTGAATCCAGTGTATTCAACACGATGTTGCAGATCGCGGTCCCGTGACGGTCCACCGCCCTGGGGTGCAGACCCTCGATGTCGCGAAGGTCCTGCCGGGTTTTCAGCTTCTGGTCCGAAATGGCAATCAGCACGGGGTCAGGCACGATAAAACCACGCGGGCGATTAAACTGCTGGGCTCGGGCCTCTCTCCATTCAGCCAGCGCCTGGAGAACCGCCAAAGACTGGCCGTCCAGCTTTCCCGCACCCCTGATTCTTCGCCACAGTTCGCTATGCGGGGTGGGTGACCGGGCACGGTCCAACTGCCGTTGGCACTCTTCCTCGTGCCAGCGCAGACGCCCCTTTGATACCAGTTGCTGCCTGAGTTGTTGCCACAACAACGGGAGCAGGCAAACATCAAGCGCCGCATAGTGCAGCTGGGCTTTGCGCAGCGGCCGGGCGCACCAGTTGGAACGCGTCTGCTCCTTATCGAGTTTGACGCCGAAAGCCGTTTCCACGGCGGTGTGATAACCCACTTGCAACGCGTTGCCCAGCAAAGCGCAGGCCACCTGTGTGTCGATCAGAGGCTCCGGGACCACTCCGATGGCGCTCATCAGTACGTCCAGGTCCTCTGACGGGCTGTGAAAAACCTTGCTCACCGAGCTATTCAAAAGCAGTTGTTTGAGGGGGTCGAGTGACTCGGCCCTCAATGGATCCAACAGCCAAACGGTGTGTCCATCGGAGATCTGCACCAGGCCAAGATTGGCGGTATAGGTCCGTTCCCGAACAAACTCAGTATCAAGCCCTAATATCGGGGAACGGCTCCAGGCCTTGGCGGCACGCGCCACTTCGGCCTCGGAATTCAGAAGCAAGGCGTTGTCAGCGGCCGACAAGGCGATTTCAATCTGTTGTTGCTGGCTCATTTCGACATTTTTATCGGGCTAAATGATGTTTCGTTCCGGGCCTGTCGATTGAGCTTCTGAGCGCGTCAGGTCAGCGTATCGTGGTTGGGTCAGATTTGTCAGGGTGCAGTTTAATCAAGGCGCCTCGTGCGCCAGCGCTAACCATAACATGAGTGATCTGCTGCTAACGATTTCTCCTCGCCAACAGCGATACACAGCCAGATCGTGCGGTAGCCTCCGCTGCGGGCGCTTTTCCTGGCCATGTGCCGGCGCAGGTTACGGAGGTGTCGGAGGGCCTTGCGGAAATGGTTTGGTTTTTGGGCTGGCAAAAGCGCGTGAGCACCAGGAATCTGCACTCAGCGTTAATCATTAGGGGTAAAAAAATGCAGGGCGCCTGGGCGCCCTGCATGGGTTATGGCCTTATCGGCCGGTTAGTGGAGCACCTTAGCGTGCATGCACCTTCTCAACGTCATAGTCGGAGCCCTCACCGTGGCAGGTTGAGCAGGACTCACCAAAGAACGTGGTGTTGGTGTACGCATGTGCCAGGGTGGCATCGCTGTCATGGCAGCTCACGCAAGCCGATGTCGCCGGGCCCATCGGGCTCCAGTACTGATTCGGCGTCAGTGTCCCGAGCAGTCCGTTTGGCAGCGGCAGCTTGTAGGAGTCGTCCACATGGCATTTATCGCAATTGCTCAAGTCGCCAGGATAGTGGAGGTCATCAAAGACGTAGGTGCCGCGGGAGCGAACAACGGTGTAACCATTCTCCAACTCGGCGCCAGCGTGAATCTTGTGAATCATCCACTTGAAACTGACATTTTCAGCGGGCTCAGCAATGTCAAGGCGTTCCGGTCTGTGGCAGGTGACGCAGTAATTCGCATTACGTCGGCCGCCACCATGCAATGCAAGGTTGGTATGGCAGGATTCACAATTTGCGTCGTCCACCACCTTGCGTCGAGCCATGGCTTCGGCATCGGTCACGGCAAAGGCGTATGTGAAGCTTTCCAGCACATCACGCTCTTCATCCGTTTCTCCCCCGCCGAAATCAATGACGACCTCATCTCGTCCCTCCATGCCCAGACTGTAGGAGCCTTCAGCGTCTTCAGGAATAGCCGCCTCGAACGTGTAGGCCCACTGGTCACCCACTTTGACTGCATTTCCAACTACATCCTCGCGGAAATCGCCGTAGGAGTCGCCGCGGCTGAAGTCCTCGTTGGGACCCCAGAAGGATATTCTCAGACGGTTCAGTGCATTGGGGTCAACCGGCCCATTCTTTGTCCTGGCAGTAAAATACACCGTCGGCCTGTCGCCGGGGTTGGTGTTCATCACATCCACAATTTCAACAATCAACCCCGGGAACTGGCTTGAAGTTTCCAGTGGCATATGCGCGCCCGTAATGGAGCGATCGAATTCAAGGCCTGTGTAGGCTCGGTGGCATCCGGCACAGACGTCGTCATTGTCGATCGGGAAGTTCAATTCAGAGTGTCCCTCGCCGGTCTCCCAGTCGATGTAAGAATGGCAGGAACCACAAACCACTCGGGATGGATTGTCCATCCAGTTGGTATGTAGCATACCGGGCGTTCCGTATGCGCTATAGGGGGCATTACTCGTGCAGCCTGCGGCCGTGTTGTCAACACCCAACTGCTGAATCGTCTCACCCGAATCCGGGTCTACGACGAAGAACTCCATATTGTCACTTGTCCATTTACCCGTATCAGCAGAGCCCGCTCCTCTGGTCATGGCAAAAAGCTTGCCAGTGGGCGAGTCGATGCGAATTTCGTATGTCTCAGGAAAGTCCCACATTAAAGTGGTTACGCCTTTACCTGAACCGTCACATACGGGTACCGGGTTGGGGTTGGCTGCCAGCGGGAAGTTCTCGGTTGGTGTGCCGCCGGTGTGGCAGACCTGGCAGTCATTGATCTCCGCCGGATAGTGCGCTTCTGCGTGCACTGAGTGGATCAGCGCATCAAACCGCGCATGGTTGGCCTCTTCGACATCCTCTCGAATACCCGGGTTGTGGCACTGCGTGCACAGCTGCACTTCCTGGAAACGGCCATAACGGTGCATGCCAAGCGGATCATGGCAGCGGCCGTTACAGGTTTCCGTGGTCACGATATCCCGCGGCATGGGATCTGCAGCGCCAGAGGGCACAAAATGCTCGACGACATTGTCGATGTAGTCGCCCAGGTCGAATTCATCAAGATTTCTGCGGCCTACCACGCCCAGCGTGTAGGTTGCATCGGCGTCGTAGCCATCCGCCAATGGGACGGAGAACTTGAACATATAGTTGCCATCACCCAGGTCGGTGTAGGTGCCATTGCGATCGTAAGAGAACCCGCTACCAAGCACGTTGACCTTGTGACCTTCTTCACCCACGTAGGCCAGTGTCCACCACATTTGGACTGGGCCTGGGGTAGTGACGCCGTCCATGTCGAGGGTAAGCCCACCGGAATCCTGAAGGGTGAAGATGACCTCCAATTGCATATCAGCCGGAATCGTGTAGCTCACGATGCCAACTTCCAGACCAGGACGGATGAAGAAAATCTGATCTGCTGTCAGATAGTATTCCTTGTCCTTGGTCGTGTAATGGCCGCTGTCGGCGGCGTCGGATTTGGCAACTGCCTGGCTGGCGCCAAAGATCAGCACCGCGCATGCCAGCAATAGCCGCATGGGTTTCAGGGTCATGGCTATCCTCCTCATTCAGCCAATTAAATACCGCGACTCATCGGGAGATTTATTGCCTGTTCTTATTCTCAGGTCTTATGGAATGCACCAAGGGTTATTCTGCATAGTTAGGACGCCAAGGTGATGACGTAAGTCAACTGCAAAAGACTTGAGTTGATGCATGAATTATTTCTCATTTAATTCAATCATTTGTAATTCTTCTGGGGCTGAATTTTGGGGCGAGACCCAACATGACTTTGTGGTCAGCAGCGCAGCCCATATGAATGGCCATGAGACCCATGAAAAAACGGCGGATGACCTGCTGCATACACCTCCTCCTGAAGGAGGGTCGGACTTGAAAGAAATAGACGAATGCCTTGGTAGACGGGTTGAAAATGCGGAGAAAATTTACAGAAATCGCGATTCAGTCATCGGCCATTACGGCAGGCGCGAACACAAGTCGTGCTGAAAAACCCCATCCGAGTTGCATCTTCATAGGGGTGAAGTGGTCCTGAAAGCTGAGATCTCTAATCGCTGAATCTGTCCCGGCTTGGCTGGCTAGTCAGCCTGTTCCAGGCTGGGCGGCAGAAGTCCGCTCAGGAAAAAGGCCGAGAGCTCAGCACGACCAGCCAGGCCTGCCTTGTGATAAAGCACGTGCGCCTGCTGGCGAATGGAGTGCGGGGTCGATCCTCTCAGCGCCGCGACCTCCTTCATGCTCAGACCTTTCAAAAGCAGGAAGGCCACTTCTTTCTCCGAGGGGGAAAAGCCCCAGGCATCAAATTGGCCGGCAATGGCATGGCTCAGTTGTTCCAAGAGCCCACGTTGCCGTTCGCGCCATCGGTCATTTCTGTTCCGTGCGGCTCGCAGATCTTTCCTCAGGGCCCTCTCGTTCTT
Source organism: Lysobacterales bacterium (assembly GCA_011524975.1). Lineage (GTDB taxonomy): Bacteria > Pseudomonadota > Gammaproteobacteria > Xanthomonadales > SZUA-36 > WTJD01. Next base: position 17 of record WTJD01000028.1, on the reverse strand, counting down.
CACTGAGATCACAAGCC
>WTJD01000045.1 GCA_011524975.1 Lysobacterales bacterium | reverse complement strand
GGTGGATGCCGCGGGAAACAGGCCGACGGTGGCCCTGGCCCGCAGCCAGCCTTCTTCGACAACGCGTTCAAGCATGACGCGCGCGTCCTCGTAAAGCTGGCGGGCCGTTTCGCCCATCTTGGGGTCTTCCAGGATGGCTGGAAAACGCCCGTTCAGCTCCCAGGCGCTGAAGAAGGGACCCCAATCGATGTAGCTCACCAACTCGTCCAGGGGGTAATCCTCGAATACGTGGAGCCCTGGCTGTGCCGGTACGACGGGCTGATAACCGGCCCAGTCGATGTCGGTGGGGTTGGACCGGGCCTGTTCCAGCGACACCGGCGGCGCCCGCCTGCTGCCGCGGGCGCGGCGCTCCCGGACTTCCGCGTACTCCGCGCTGACTTCGGCGCGCAGGGCCTCGCGCTCTGAGGGCACGCACAATTTTCTCGCCACGCCCACCGCGCGGGAAGCGTCCTTGACCCACACCACGCCGCGGTCGTAGTTGGGTTCGATGCGCAGCGCGGTGTGGACACGCGAGGTGGTGGCCCCGCCGATCATCAGCGGCTGGGACATGCCCGTTCGCTTCATTTCCGCCGCCACCAGGGACATTTCCTCGAGCGAGGGAGTGATCAGGCCGGACAAACCAATGATATCGACGTTTTCCGTCCGGGCGGTTTCAAGGATGTGATCCATGGGCACCATCACGCCCAGGTCGATCACCTCGAAGTCGTTGCAGCGCAGCACCACCCCGACGATGTTCTTGCCGATGTCGTGCACGTCGCCCTTGACGGTGGCGAGCAGCACCTTGGGCTGCTGCCGTGCTTCTCCGGTTTCTTTTTGCTCGGCCTCGATGTGGGGCACGAGGATGGCCACGGCCTGTTTCATCACCCGCGCGCTTTTCACCACCTGCGGCAGGAACATGCGTCCATCCCCGAACAGGTCGCCCACCACGTTCATGCCGTCCATCAACGGGCCTTCGATCACATCCAGCGCCCGGCTGGACTGCTGCCGCGCCTCTTCGGTGTCTTCTTCGATGTAGGCATTAATGCCCTTGACCAGCGCATGCTGCAGCCGCTCGTTGACGGGTAATTCGCGCCAGGCCTCGGCCTGGGTTTCGTCCTCTGTCTGGCCCTGGTAGTCCTGGGCAATGGCCAGCAGGCGCTCGGAGGCATCCGGGCGGCGATTGAGCACCACGTCCTCCACCGCCTCGCGCAGGCGCGGTTCGATCTCGTCATACACCTCCAGCTGGCCGGCATTGACGATGCCCATGTCCATGCCCGCGTGCAGCGCGTGGTACAAAAATACCGAATGGATGGCCTCGCGGATGGGGTTTTGGCCGCGGAAGGAAAAGGAGATATTGCTGACCCCGCCTGAAATCAGCGCGCCCGGGCAGCGTTGCTTGATCTGCCGGGTTGCCTCGATGAAATCGAGCCCATAGGCGTTGTGTTCCTCGATGCCCGTGGCCACCGCGAAAATGTTCGGATCAAAAATGATGTCTTCCGGCGGAAAACCGACGTCCTGGGTCAGGATACGCCATGCCCGCTCACAGATCTCAACGCGGCGCTCCAGGGTGTCGGCCTGCCCCTGCTCATCGAATGCCATGACAATGACGGCCGCGCCGTAGCGCAGGATGGTCTTTGCCTGGCTGATAAACGGCTCCTCGCCCTCTTTGAGGCTGATGGAATTGACCACGCCCTTGCCCTGGACGCACTTCAATCCCGCTTCAAGCACGTCCCAGCGCGACGAATCGACCATGACCGGCACCCGGGCGATGTCCGGCTCGGCGGCAATCTGGTTCAGAAAACGGGTCATCACGGCGGGGCCGTCGAGCAAGCCCTCGTCCATATTGACATCAATAATCTGCGCGCCGTTCTCCACCTGTTGCAGCGCGACCTGGACGGCTTTTTCATAATCATCCGCCTGGATGAGGCGCCGAAAAATCGCAGATCCGGTGACGTTGGTACGTTCACCAATATTCACGAAATTAATTTCGGGTGTCAGGGTCAGAGGCTCCAGGCCGGATAGTCGACAATAAATATTAATATCAGGTGTTTGCCGTACATTATTACTGTCAATTATTTCAATGAATGCCGCGATATGCTCAGGTGTGGTTCCGCAACATCCGCCGACGATATTAACCAGCCCGTCAGCGGCGAATTCGCTGAGTACCTTGCCCATGTGCTCCGGGGTGTCGTCATATTCACCCAGTTCGTTGGGCAGACCCGCATTGGGATACACCAGTACCGGGCAGGTGGCCACGCGCGCCAGTTCCTGCACCCAGGGCCGGAGTTCGGTGGCGCCGAGCGCGCAATTGAGGCCCACGGCCATGGGGTGTGCGTGACGAATGGAGTTCCAGAACGCCTCGGTGGTCTGACCTGAGAGGGTCCGGCCGCTGGCGTCGGTGATGGTGCCGGAAATCATGACCGGAACGCGGAAACCCTGTGCTTCAAAGGTCTCCTCGATCGCGAAAAGCGCGGCCTTGGCGTTCAAGGTGTCAAAAACGGTTTCCACAATCAGCAGGTCGGCCCCGCCTTCCAGCAATCCCTCGATGGCTTCGGCATAGGTTTCGCGCAGATCATCGAAGGTGACATTGCGGTACTCCGGCCGATTGACGTCGGGGGACAGCGAAGCCGTGCGGTTGGTCGGCCCGATGGCGCCCAGCACAAAGCGACGCTGGCCGGGGGTTTTCTGGGTGTATTCATCCGCTGCCTCGCGCGCCAGCACGGCCGCCTGGCGATTCAATTCATAGACATCGGCTTCGGTGCCGTAATCGGCCTGCGAAATGCGATTGGCGTTGAAGGTGTTGGTTTCGATGAAATCCGCGCCGGCGGCCAGGAAAGAGCGATGGATGTCGCGGATGGCCTCGGGTTGGGTCAGCGCCAGGATGTCGTTGTTGCCTTTCAGCGGATGGTCATGCTGCCCGTAACGCTGGCCGCGAAAGTCTTCCTCTGAGAGCTTCATATCCTGGATCATCGTGCCCATGGCGCCGTCCATGAAGAGAATCCGGCGGCTAAGGGCGTCTTCCAGGTAAGTCACAGCAGCCGGGTCACGCCACGGCTGTTCGAACGCTTTGGATGTTTTCATGGTTTCCTGGCCACCAGGGTGATGACGGCAAAATTGGGCGAACGTTTCTCAACGGCCGAGAGCTGGCAGCTGGTGACCTCGAGCCCGGCATCGTGGCAGAACGCGTTGAGCTCGTCGGTGGAGAAGCCAAGGTTGAGGTGGTTGTAGGGCTGCACGGCCTTTTCGTGGCGATGGGCCTGCAGGGTAACCGCCAAAAGCCGCCCGCTGGGCCTCAAGACCCTGCGCGCTTCGCTGAAAACTTCGGCGGGCTGCCGGGTATAGGTCAGCGCGTGCATGAGCAGCAGGGTGTCGAATGCGCTGTCGGCCACCGGCAGCGCGTGCATGTCGCCCGCTTCAAACCGGACGTTGGGGTAGGGCTCGAGTCTTTTCTTGCCCGCGGCAACCACCCGGTTGGAAATGTCAAAGCAATGCACGCTGCGGGCGTAAGGCGCCAGCAGTTCGGCCAGCACGCCATCGCCGGAAGCCACGTCGATGACATCGCCCAGGTCAAGCAGGTTGACCAGCGCGCGCGTGGTTGCCTCCCAGGTACGCCCGGGGGAGTAATGGCGTTCCATATCGCCCGCCACGGTGTCGGCCCAGTTGGGCTCGCCATTGCGGGCGCTGAGCACCAGGGGGATGCGCTCTTGATCCTGCTGAATCAAAGGGTCCGAGGCCTCTGACCGCAGCACCCTCCACAGCGCCCCGAGATTCTGATCTTCGAATTCCGCGGCCATGCGATAAAACACCGAGACGCCGTCGCGACGGTCGATGACCAATCCGGCCTCTTTGAGCTTGGCCAGGTGGGTGGAAACGCGCGGCTGAGCCAGCTGCGTGATCGCAGCCATTTCCGCTACGCTGAGTTCCTCCTGGTCGAGCAGCAACAGCAGCCGCAGACGGGTGGGGTCCGCAAGCAACCTGCAATGTTGGGAGGCCAGTTCCAGATCGAGGGTTGCGCTCATATATCTTTCTATCAAGATTGAAGGATAATAGGCTAAAGGTTGTTGTGGTAACGGTCAAGCCGCGGATGACGAGGGCGATTTGATCCACCTCGGCCATCAGCGTTGGCCGGTGTGGTGACAGGGGCTGGCCTGGAATCCGACAAAAACCATGCGGCCTGGCGGCAAAGCCGATAAAATTGTGCGATCGCATGGTGCGCTTGTGACTGCCCGATTTCCGACACGTCAGGGTGGCCGATCGCACACAATTCCGGGAATGACATGAAATTCGAATTCACTGAAGAGCAACTGATGATCCAGGAGGCTGCGCGCGACTTTGCGCAGTCGGCCATCGCGCCCATTGCGGCCGAGTTTGACGAAAGCGGCGAATTCCCTATGGAAACCATGCGCCAGATGGGCGAGTTGGGGCTGATGGGGATCGAAGTGCCCGAGACCTACGGCGGCGCGGGGCTGGACGCCATCGGCTACGCCCTGGCGCTGATCGAGATCAGCGCGGCGGATGCATCTCACGGCACCATCATGTCGGTCAACAACACGCTGTTCTGCGCGGGCCTGCTGAAATACGGAACCGAGGAGCAGAAACACAGTTTCCTCACGCCGATCGCTACCGGCAAGGCCATTGGCGCCTATGCGCTGACCGAGTCGCAATCGGGCTCGGACGCGGTCAACATGCGGACGCGGGCTGAGCGTTCGGAAGACGGCAGCCACTATGTGATCAACGGCAAGAAGTCCTGGATCACCTCGGGCCCGGTGGCCCGCTACGTGATGCTGTTCGCCATCACCGATCCTGAGAAGGGCGCCAAGGGGATCAGCGCCTTCATCATAGACACCCGGGAGCCGGGATTCCTGCGTGGAAAGACCGAGCCCAAGCTGGGCATCCGCGCGTCGGCCACCTGTGAGATCGAGTTTGAAAATTATCGGTGCCCGGTGGAGAACAGGATCGGCGAGGAGGGCGAAGGCATGAAGATGGCTTTTGGGCTCCTGGACGCCGGGCGGATCGGCATTGCCGCCCAGGCGGTGGGTATTGCCCGTGCCGCATATGAAGCCTCGGTGGAGTACGCGCGCGATCGGAAAGCCTTTGGCCGTTCGATCGGGCAGTTCCAGATGATCCAGTCCAAGCTCGCTGACATGAGAACGCGCCTGGAAGCGGCCGAATTGTTGGTGCTGAGCGCTTCCGCGGCCAAGATCAAGGCGCAGGAGACCGGCGAACGGTTTACCCTCAAGGCCAGCATGGCCAAGCTCTTTGCCTCGGAGGCGGCCATGTTTATCGCGAACGAGGCGGTGCAGATACACGGCGGCATGGGTTACAGCAAGGAGTTGCCCGTCGAGCGCTATTTCCGGGATGCCAAGATCACGGAGATTTACGAGGGCACCAGCGAGATCCAGCGGATGGTGATCAGCCGTCTTGAAACCGGGCTCAGGTAAGGACATCGGCACATGACCACGGAGATGGATTCAGCCCGACAGCAGCTGCTGGACGAGGTGAAAGCGCTGGTCACCGGCGAGCGGACCGACATCAAGGCCAAGCAGGCCGCTTACTACGTCGATGCCTTTTTTCGCAGGGTGCCGGCCGAAGACCTGGGTGACGCGTCGGCAGAGGTGCTGGCGGCGGTGGTTTCCAGCCAGATGCAGTTCATCCGCAAACGCCTGCCGGGTGAAAGCAAGGTTGATGTATTCAACCCCGACCTGGAAGAAGACGGGTGGGAGAGCCAGCACACGGTCATTGAGTTGGTCAACGACGATCGGCCGTTCCTGGTCGATACCGCCAATATGGTGGTGGCGGAGCTCAACCTGAATGTGCACCTGATGGTCCATCCCCTGGTCAACGTGGATCGGGATGAGTCGGGTGAGGTTCTGGGGTATTACTCGAGTGCTTCTGATAAGGGCAAACTCGAATCCATCATTCACATGCAGGTCGACCGCCAGAATGATCCCGAGGTGCTGGCCAGGATCAAGTCGGCACTGACCCGTTCCATGAACGATGTCGCGGTGGCTGTGGCCGACTGGAAGCAGATCCTTGCGCGGGTGGAACAGGCCATCGAGCGTCTGCCGGATTGGGCGGTGGGTGTCGACAGGGACGTGATGGAGGAGACCCGGGATTTCCTCGACTGGATGCGTGATGACCATTTTCTTTTCCTGGGCACGCGCGACTACGAGGTGCTTGAAGACGGCGAACAGAAAAGCCTGTGCCTGGTCGAGGGCACGGGGCTGGGTATTTTGCGCGAGCATGAAAAGTCGATTCGCTGTCGGCCGTTGACGACGCTGAGCGAGACGGCCAGGGCCAATCGCGACAACCCGCTGATCATCACCAAGACCCGATCGCGCAGCACGGTGCACCGGGTGGGGCACATGGATTACATCGGTGTCCTGCGCTTCGATGATCAGGGCCAGGTGGTCGGTGAGCGCCGTTTTATCGGCCTGTTCACCGCGGGCGCCTATTTCCGCAGAACCACGGATACGCCGCTGGTTCGGATGAAGGTTCGGGATGTGCTCGAGCAGTCCGGCCTGCAGGCCGGCAGCCATGCCCGCAAGGCGCTGGAGCACATCCTGGAGACGCTGCCGCGCGACGATGTGTTTCAGGCCACG
>WTJD01000053.1 GCA_011524975.1 Lysobacterales bacterium | reverse complement strand
CGGCTGGATAGCTGAACCTGATGCGTTTTGACATGAGCGGAGCGCTGGTGTCCTCACCTGCGACGGGTGTATATTTCGGGGGCGGTCGCAAACAAGGGCAGGAACATTGGATTTTCTTGAAATTTTCAACAACGCTGAAGATCTGGTCAATGTGGCCCAGGGTGAACCCATTATTAAAGAGGGTGAGGCCGGTGACTGCCTGTATGTCTTGATAGAGGGTGAAGCGGACATCACGCTGCATGGCCGTTCACTGGGCAAAATTCATGTCGGCGAGATCATTGGCGAGATGGCCTTGATCAATTCAGAGAAACGCAGCGCCACGGTGCTGGCGGCAACCGACTGCAAACTTGCCCTGATCAACCAGGCCGCCTTCTCATCGCTGCTGCAGCACGTTCCCGATTTCTCCATGCACCTGCTCCAGGTAATGGCCGACCGTCTGAAGACCGCATATAACATCATCGAAGAGAAGTAGCGCACGAGCCATGATGCCAGTGGCGGGAACGGCTAACCCAGCATGGTGGCTACGGCTCGTCTGCAAGGACAATTTTGCCGCGCTACCGACCCGTTTGATGCTCCGAGGCGCTGGTAGCACATGATCAACGGCAAAAAACTTGTGGTCGTCCTGCCGGCATTCAATGCCGGCAACACCCTTGAAATGACCTACCTGGAGATGCCCTTCAACGTCGTTGACGAAGTCATCCTGGTGGACGATGGCAGCACGGACGACACCATCGACATTGCTCAGCGCCTTGGCATTGAACACGTTGTCGTGCATGACCGGAACCGGGGTTATGGCGGCAACCAAAAAAGCTGTTACGACAAGGCCCTTGAGCTGGGGGGCGATGTCATCGTGATGGTGCATCCGGATTACCAGTACACCCCCAAACTCATCACGTCGATGTCTGCGGCCATTGCCTACGACATCTGGCCCGTGATGTTCGGCTCACGCATTCTTGGCAAAGGAGCGCTGAAGGGCGGCATGCCCAAGTACAAATATGTCGCAAACCGGCTTCTCACGCTGTTCCAGAATTTAATGATCGGGCAGAAGCTGTCCGAGTACCACACCGGCTACCGCGCCTTCGATGCAGAGGTGCTGCGCTCGATTCCTTATCACGACAACTCCGATGATTTCGTCTTCGACAACGAAATCATTTCCCAGATCTTCCTGGCCGGCTACGAGATTGGGGAAATTACCTGCCCCACGAAATATTTCCCGGACGCCTCCTCCATCAGCCTGAGCAGGAGTGTGCGTTATGGACTCGGAGTCATTCGTGTCAGCATCAGACACATGCTGGCCCGTTTGACCGGGCAGGCCCCAACCTCAAATCGGTGAATGGAATGGTCGCCAATGAACCGCAACGAGCTTGATCCCCGACCCTGCGCATTGTGCGGATTGGGACGCGGTAAGCGATGGTTCCGGGCTAGCGACTTCGATTCCGGCAAAGAACCTTTCGACCTTGTTCAGTGCGACCAATGCCGTGCCGCCTGGATTAACCCCATGCCCGGCGAGCAGGAGCTGGGCCGCTACTATGAATCGGCCTATTACGGCATGGGCACTGAAAAATTCCACCCAGTGGTCGAGTCTCTCACCCGATGGGCCGGGCGACATCGAGCCACTGAACTGCTGAAGCTGGCGCCGAAATCCAGCACCCGCACACGCGTGCTGGACATTGGTTGCGGCCGCGGCAACCTGTTGCGCTCACTGGCTGAGCTGGGCTGCGAATGCCACGGGGTGGAACGGGAAGATTTTCCCGTGGCGGGTGATGATTCCACCATTGACTATCATCTGGGCCCGCTGACCGAAAGTACATTCATGGCCAACAGTTTTGACCTCGTCATCATCTGGCACGTGCTGGAGCATCTGTATGATCCCGCGGAAACCCTTGAACGCGTCAAGCACTGGCTAAAGCCAGGAGGCGCCCTGGTGGTCGCGGTGCCCAATATTGGCAGCCGGCAGGCGCGCTGGTTCGGCGCAAGCTGGTTTCACCTAGATGTGCCCAGGCACTTGTGGCATTTCTCATCCGAATCCCTGGACAGTCGCTGGCAAGCGTTGGGCTTCGAAAAAGTGAAAGACAGCGGAGTTTCTCTTGAACAGAATCCGTATGGGTTCATTCAGAGTGTCGCCAATCGCCTGTTGCCTGGATCGCCCAACGCGCTTTATCGAGCGATCAAATCAAAGTCATGGCTGCGCTTGCTGCTCTGGTCGCCATTTGTAGCACTGTTGTTACCGCTGGCGCTGCTGGAATCCGTGGCATCGGCCGGGGCATCCCACGGCGCCACCATTATGCATGCCGTGCGCAAGCCCGCCTGAACTACTCGTCCGTGACGCAACCCAGGCTGGCGTTGCTGACATTCTTGATGTACTTGAATAAGGTTCCGCGCTTGGCCTTGTAGGGCGGCATCTTCCAATTCGCGCGGCGAGCCTCGATTTCGCTCGCTGGCAGTTCCACATCCAGGATGTTGGCCTCTGCGTCAATGGAAATGATATCGCCGTCCTTGATCAGGCCAAGCGGGCCGCCTTCCTGCGCCTCGGGCACAACGTGGCCAATAATGAAGCCATGGGAACCGCCGGAGAACCTCCCGTCTGTGATCATGGCCACGTCAGAGCCGAGCCCCGCGCCCATGATGGCCGAAGTGGGGGTGAGCATCTCTGGCATGCCCGGCCCGCCCTTCGGGCCTTCGTAACGGATAACGATCACGTCGCCTTTCAGGATCTTTCCGTCCTCCAGCGCCCGCAGCATGTCTTCCTCGGCATCGAACACGCGCGCCGGACCTTTGAACTGCAAGCCTTCCTTGCCCGTAATCTTGGCCACAGCACCGCCTGGCGCCAATGAACCCTTGAGGATCCGAATGTGTCCGGTTTCCTTGATCGGCCTGTCCAGGGGCATGATGACGTCCTGCTCGGGCCCGACCGGCGCGACATCGGCCAGGTTCTCGGCGATGGTCTTGCCCGTGACCGTCAGCACATTGCCATCCAACAGATCGGCCTCCAACAAATATTTCATGACCGCCGGCACGCCGCCCACCCGGTGCAGGTCTTCCATGACGTATCGCCCGCTCGGCTTTACGTCGGCCAGGAACGGAATACGATCACTCACCGTCTGGAAATCATCGATGCTGAGATCGACGCCCACAGCGCGCGCCATGGCAATCAGGTGCAGAACCGCGTTGGTCGACCCACCCAGCGCGGAGACGATGACCATGGCGTTTTCAAACGCTGCCCGGGTCATGATGTCGCTGGGGCGGATGTTTTTTTCCAGCAAGTGGCGCACAGCTTCTCCCGCGCGCCGGCACTCATCCAGCTTGCCCGCGTCCGTCGCCGGGGTGGAGGAACTGTGTGGCAGCGACATGCCCATCGCCTCAATGGCGCTGGCCATGGTGTTGGCCGTGTACATACCGCCACAGGCGCCGGCACCCGGGCAGGCATGCTCGACGATATCCTGACGCTGTTCGTCATCGATGCTGCCCGACAGATACTCGCCGTAACTTTGGAAGGCCGAGACGATGTCGACCACCTCACCCCCTGAATGCCCAGCCCTGATGGTGCCGCCATAGACCATCAGCGAAGGCCGGTTGAGGCGCGCCATGGCCATCAGGCAGCCCGGCATGTTTTTGTCACAGCCAGCGATCGTGATCAGCCCGTCATACCACTGCGCGGCCGTGACGGTCTCCACGCTGTCAGCGATCAGATCGCGGGACTGCAATGAATAGCTCATACCCTCAGTGCCCATGGAGATGCCATCACTCACGCCAATGGCATTGAAGCGCATGCCGATCATGTCAGCTGCGGCGACGCCTTCCCTGACCACCGCGGCCAGGTCGTTCAGATGCATATTGCAGGTATTGCCCTCCCACCAGATGGAGGCAATACCCACCTGCGCCTTGTTCATATCCTCTCGGGTCATACCCGTGCCATACAGCATGGCCTGCGAGGCGCCCTGGCTGCGGGGTTGGGTGATGCGCAAACTGATTCGGTTGATTTTGTCAGTCATGATTTTGCCATTTGGGTGAATGTGAGACGGAGCATTTCAAAGGCGCTTTGCCAAAGCGGAACAATCATAGTCACAGGCTGGATTCAGTATGCCAGAAAGTGTCCGTCAACCTCGGCGACACGGACGTTCACGCCATATACTTCGCTGAGCAATGACGGGCGGAGCACCGATTCCTTTGGGCCGTCCGCGACAATTTCACCCTCTTTCAAAATGATCACCCGCTCCACTTCCGGGGGAATTTCGTTCAGGTGATGTGTGACGAGCACCAGGCTGCGCCCGCGCCTGGCCAGGTCCCGTATTCGGCCCATGAAATCGAAGCTTGCCGTCAGGTCGAGGCCGGTCGTCGGCTCGTCGAGGATAAGGGTATCCGGGTCGTGCACCAGCGCTCGTCCCAGCAAACAACGCCGCTGCTGGCCAGTGGACAGTGTGCGATAGGCGCGATCCCTCAGCGCACCCAGCCCCAGCGCGCGCAGCACCGCTTCGGCGTTCTCCCGTTGTTCTTCTTTCAGCTGCTTCCACTGACGGGCATCCACGCCAATGCTTGAAAAATAACCCGACACGACCGCATCCAGGGCGCTCGCCTCGGGATGAAACCCATACTGCAGATCGCCCGAAACCAACCCGATGTGCTCCCGCAGATCCCAGACATTCCAGCGTTCACGACCGAGAATCCTGATCCGGGAATGTTCACTGGCGACGGGATACAGTTCCCGGTTGATCGCTTTCAGCAGCGTGGTTTTTCCTGAACCGTTCGGCCCCAGTATGGCCACGCATTGATGCTGGGGAATGACCAGCGTGAAATGGTGAAATACCCGGGTGGAACCCCGAAAAAGGGTGGCCTCGTGTATTTCTATCAGGGGCGGTTCACGCATACCGGGATTGTAACCGCCCTGGGGGCGCTGGATCATTGCAGGCCAACACCCAGCTCAAGCAGTTGTCGCTCGGCCTGCGGCGCCCAGCCGCGGTTGGCAACCGGAGATGCCGGGCTTGGGTGCAAAATACGACCCACCGGAATGTCACGCGCGCCGAAAACGGCGCGAGCCCGGTCTTCGGCAAATTTACCGATACCAACAATCTGAACCGGACGCAGCACCCGGACCACCTCCTCGAGCGCCCTGTCGCAAGCTGAAAAAAGGGACCTGCGCTCGGCCGCCGGCAGTTTATCGGGCGTCCGGTTGCGACCGGTATCTTCCATGAAGACCAATGGGCAATAGTTGGCGATAAAAAATCGATCGAAGAACCGTTGAGGCGTCGTGAACCGCTCTCTCGCCCAACCCCAAAGACGGTTCCCGCTGACCTCTTCGCGTGGGGAGTCGAACCCAAGAACCGGTCTGCTGGGATGCTCGATAGCGGGTTTCTGAACCGCCTCCTCAATACCCAGCCATTCACGGACGACCCCCGGCGAACCGAAAGGAACCCCCGTTTGCGCCATGCCCCACGGCCCCGGGTTCATGCCCAGCAGCAACACCTGCTGACCTTCCCTGGCGCCCAGCTCGAGATAACGCTCGAATGGCGCCCAGGCGTAGTCAAGGGGGTTGTAAACAGTGCTGACCGGGGGGCAAAACCCCAGCTCCGCTACCTCGGCCGAGAGCATCCTGAAGGCACGCCCCAACGGATCTGTGATCAACGCCCTGTCCTGCGCCATTCGCCTTGTCCTGAAAAGTTGCTCTGTGCCGAAGGGTAACCGTGACAGCAAGCTGAAAAACCGGCCCTACAGGCCCATCGCTCAAAAAGCCGTTTGCACCCGGACTCTTGCACGCCGGGACAGGAAAAACAAGCGGGAGCAGGCTGCTTACTGGTCTTTACAGGGGGGAACAAGAGCACCCGAACCGGAATTTTCGAGTATTCGATAGATTTATTAGATTTACATCTGCATGATTTATATGTTTTTTTATATTTCATTTACACTATTTCTATAGTACTATAGAATACAACCTTGTATATCAGCGCAGAACTGTAATGGCCATGACGCAGCCGGCTTCGACCTATGAACAGCATCGACACGATGCCATTCGTGCCGCTGCTGCCGTATTTGCCGATAAGGGTTACCACGGCTCGAGCACGCGCGATATTGCGGAGCGCCTGGGCATCAAGCAGGGCAGCCTCTACTACTACTTCAAGTCGAAGGAAGAGGCATTGGTAGAGGTATGCCTGTATGCCATGCGGGATTATGTGCAGCACATGGAAGCGATCACCGCCTCGGATCAACCCTTCGAGGCCAAGCTGCTCGCAACCATTACTTCACATGTTTCAAAGTATCGCGAGCAGAACGGCGCAATGAAGGTCTACCATACTGAACGGCTGTACCTGCCCGAGGCCAAGCGCGAAAAGCTTTACCGCCTCGGCAGCGGATACCGTCAGAAACTGGAAACCATCTTCGATGACGCCGTGCGGCACGGCGATTTGAGGCCCGACCTGGACTGCCACTTCGCGACCCAAATGGTGATAGGCACCTGCAATGCATGGGGCGAACTGATTGCGCGCGATCCCGACATCGACCTGTTTGATGTGATCCGCAAGTGCGCTGATTTACTGAGCAACGGCTTCATCCGGAAATGAAGCCACTAAACCCATATCAAGAAGTGAATGACACAATGAC
>WTJD01000145.1 GCA_011524975.1 Lysobacterales bacterium | reverse complement strand
CTGAGGGAGGGAGCAAAAATGGTGGCCTCCGGCCGCCGGTTCGTAGCAGACGGCCTGTATACGCTGCACTGCGTTTGCGCGGGTCGGTCACGGGCCGAAGTCGAGGCAGACGTCAGGCGAGTCGAGACATTGGCCAGAGATTCTGGTGGCCTGCCGATCGCGAATACTATCCCCAAAGCCGCGCGCGCCAAGCCCTTCGAGCCGCTGAACGGCATTCTTGGTGTAGACGGCGAGCGCTGGGCCGCTCTAAATGCCAAGGTCCCCCATTCGGACGCCGGGCGACTGATTGCAGCAACCGAGGAGTTGCTGTCACCTTACCGAGAGCGCATGGAGGCGCTTGGCGTGAGCACCAGTTTCCTGTCCATCGCCATCGGCAACCACATCTTCAGCTATGAGCCCGTACTCCGCTGGTACGATCGCTGGTTGCCGGTGCACCGCCGTACTCCAGAGCCGGATCACCTGGCACGATTGAACGAGCCCGCGCCCAATCCCGAGGCCAGCGCATTGGTCCACGAAATTCGTTGTGCCATCGTGTCGCTTTTCGCGCAATTCGGCGCCGCCAGCAACCAAATTGGAAAAACCTACCCCCTGCTCGAGTCCATGAACGCCCAGACCCGGGCGGTGCTCACGGCGCTCAAGTCGGAGCTGGACCCAGAAGGGCTGCTCAACCCGGGCGCGCTCGGTACATTCGAGCTCAGTCGGGAAGAGGATAACGCTCCAGGTTGACCAGTTCGTAACGGGTCATCATGTAGCCGGAGACCTGCGCCTTCAAAAGGATGAAGTCATCATCGGCCGTCACCCACACCTCGTAGGGTGGATGTTCGCCCGTCTCATTGGAACCCATGCGTCCACTGTCTCTCTCGCCGTAACAAAAGTGCCAGGCGTCGAAGCTGCCCGCGCCCACGGTAACGCGTTCTTCCCCAACGTACTCCACCTTCATGCCGGCATCGTGCCACACCAGTGAAGGGCCGGTTGCGCCGCGATGATCCAGCGAACTCATCAGGAAGCGGTCATAGACCTGGACGCGGGGACCCTGGCTTCGATCCACCGAGTGAAGGTGCCACGCGTCGCCCTGGATGGGGTGGGTGCCAAAAATAGCCGGCTGGCGATCGTAATCGACGCGCTCGGAAATTCGCCCGCGCTCTTGGGTCCAGCCCTCACATTCAGCGTGGTCGTCGCTGAACAGAAACCAGCTGCTGCCAACCGTCTGGTCTCCCACCGACAAACGCACGAACGCGTCACGTGTGCGCCATTGCCGATCCAGGGTCAGAACAACATCGCGCAACACGTTGGGCGCATCGTCGATTTCACAATGGGCGCGGAGCGTTCGACGCCCATCCCCGTGGACCGTGATCGTGTAGTGTTCCCGGCCCCGCTCCTGCCCCTGCCTCCCTGGCTTGTCGCTGGTGTAGTGAATATGCCCCTTGATGGTTCTGTGCGGTCGCATGGCGTCAGCCTCCCGGGTTTAGTTTGCTATTTTCAGACGGAATCCCTATGGTCGGTCAAAATCAGGGCTGTAATCAAACCTGCCCCATCCTGTTGTGTACCAGAGGCGCCGTAAAGCTTGAGAAAACCATTCTATGGCTGGTGGATCGTTACCATGGCCGTGCTCGGCAATGCGATGCAGGGCGGCTTTATTTTCTGGTCCATGGGTATCTATACCGCCACATTCGAGGATGAGTTCGGCGCCTCACGGGCAAAAATCAACCTGATCGAAACGGGCCTGGCGGTCTGCACCAACCTGCTGTCCCCGGTGATCGGCGTGCTGGTCGACCGCTGGTCGCCCAGGCACCTGGTCACCATCGGCATGGTGTCACTGGGCCTGGGGCTGATCATCCTCTCCAGGGCCGGCACGCTGATCCATGTATGGGCGGTATGGGCCAGCCTGATACCCCTGGGCGCCCTCTGCCTCGGCGTGCTGCCCAGCGCGACGCTGATTGCCCGCTGGTTCCGGCGCCATCGCGGCCTCGCGCTGGGCATATCGGTCACCGGCAGCTCTATCGGAGGCGCCATCGTGCCGCCCGCGCTGACCTGGATGTTCCTGAGCCTGGGCTGGCGGGATGCCCTGTTTTTTTGCGGCCTGTTCTGCCTGTTGTTCGCGCCCCTGTTTTTCAGGCTCCTGGTGAATGTCCCCGGCGATATCGGCCTCCAGCAGGAGGAGGACCACCCCGACCCGGCGAAGCAGGTCGGTGCGGTCGATCAGCGGCGGTGGACCATGCGCGAGATCCTGGGCACCGTCAGCTTCTGGTGGCAAACTCTGATCTCGGCGTCCCTGCTGGCGGTGGCGCTGGGTACATTGGCCAACCTCAGCCTGCACGCAAAAGACCTCGGGTTCACCGGCCAGCCCGTTGCCCTGCTCTACTCCCTGATCGCGCTGTGCTCCTTCGGGGGCAAAATCGCAATGGGCTACCTGATCGACCGTTTTGGCGTGAAGCGCTCCGGGCTTGTCTCGGCCGCGTTCCTGGCGGCCTCGATGCTCACCCTGTTCTCCTTGCAGAACTATCCCGGCCTGGTGGCAGCGAGCCTGATCATCGGCCTGGGCCTTGGCGGTGTGACCCCGGTCTGGACCAACATGCCGGCCCGGACCTTCGGCGCCCAGAGCATGGGCCGCGCGCTGGGCATCATGAACCCCCTGCACATACCGATCACCGCCACCAGCGCGCCATTGGCCGGCTTCATCAGCGACACCACGGGCAGCTACGACCTGGTCTTTATGATTTACCTTGGCTTGTGCGGCGTGGCCGCTACGGGGCTGATCATGCTGAAAATGCCGGATACGGCCAGCAACCCTGGCTCGGCCACAGCCGACACCCAAGTCCGATAGAAGAAGGGGGCCTCAGCCGGCGCGCAAGAGTTCGATCATCTCGCCATCCGGACCTCTCAGCATCGCGGCCGGGGCCCGCTCATAGATCAGCCCGCCAGGAATAACGCTCGACGCGCCGGGCAGTTCATCGACCTGCACGCTGACCATGCACATGCCCGGTGGCAAATGACCAGGCGCGACGGGCCTGGCACGCGCCGAGTCGGGGTAGGCGTCCACCTCGATTCGAAACGCCTCTTCCATGACCGCCGAGGCGATGTCAAATCGGGCAGTGTCCGGATCCAGTCCGTGCGCAGCCGCCAGCACCTTGATCGGAAACGCCCGGCGCTCAGTCGTCCGGGCGGCACAAGGCCGGTAGAAATCCATGGTGCGCGCTTGATCTGAAGCGCCGAGCACAGCAATGAACACCCGGTCCACCTCGGACATCGCGGACCCGTATATCTCCCGCATGCCCGCGTGCCGCATCTCCGTGAGGTACAGCATTTCGCCACCCGGCCCCAACACCTGCATGGCGATGACCGCGTTGTTTTCCAGCAGATCCCTGGGGCCCCCGACCACCCGGAAAGGCGATGCACGCAAGCGGTCGGCCAGGCGCCCAACGTCCGCGACGTGCATTTCCGCGGCGTTCCATCCGAATGTTTCGAGCGGTGCGTAGCCCGGTACGACTGGCGCTTCGATCAAACGCAGGAAGACCTGGGCGCCGGAAGCCGGCTGCAGCATCTGAAAGGGGGCGCCAACGGCTGCCGGCGCGCCCCAAAATGCGGCCTGGGTCACGTTGACGTGGCCCTCGGCCACCCGGCGGAAACCCAGCCATTGAGCAAATGCAGCGGCTGAGGCCGCCGCGTCCGGCACGGTCCACGTCACGGCGCAAACCGACCGGAAACGCACGGATCAGTGCTCAGTCGTGCGAATGCGGCCCATGCCCATGATCGTGGTCGTGATCGTGGTCGTGGTCGTGGTCGTGGTCGTGGTCATGGTCGTGATCATGCACGTGATTGTGGGATTCCCAGTGGCTGTGCTGCTTTCCATCGGACACCTGGTGTGCCTCGTGGTCGAAACCCGCGCCCCGCAGCGCCTGGGTCTGTTCAAAGTCTTCCGGCCCATGGGGGTGATTGTGCGATTGGCTGACCATCCAGCGATACAGCAAGGGGTCACGCTGGTACACACGGGCCGCCGAACGCAGTTGGTTTTCAACCGGGGTGGACCAGGGATTGTAGTGAAAGTGGTTAAACAGCTTCGAATCTACTCTGCCCAGCGCGATGCAGCCCAATTCGCTGGCAAAGGCGCCGTGGTTGATGTAAGCGGGACGCCAGAAGTAACCGCCGGTCGGTACCTCGCCAAACTGCATCATCCACGAGGTGCCCCACAGGTGATAGGACTCCTCCGCGCAATCATGGTAGGAAATATTGTCCTGGTAAAACGCGGGCGTCATGCAGTAGAGAAACGTCATGGCATGCGAGATCGGGTTGTAGTTGAGCAGCTTGATCAGGCAGCCCGAGGCGACTGACGGCTTGGCCACATTGCCCAGCGCCCATGGAATGTCCATGTAGGAATCGATGTCGTGGTACAGGTCCAACTGCGCCAGCGGATGGTGCTCGTCCGCCTCGACCAGGCTGGGTTCACCCGTGTTGTACATCATCAGGACCAATGCCCCGTCCGGAGCGCTGATGGCCGGCATGGCGTAACCAGCAGGGACAAAGGCGTAGTGGCCCTTGCGCAACGTGCGGTCGCCGTATTGCAGGCTGCCTTCGATGACGATGAATTCCATTTCCGACCAGGAGAAGCCGGGGTTCTGGCTGTATCCGCCGTCTAACTGCACGGTCATGCTGCAGGCGCCGGTATCGACGTCGAGGCTGAGCATCTTGTAGCGCATGCCGCGGCCGAAACCGGACAGGTTCATGTTTTTAAAGTGAACATCTCGATCACAGAAGGGTTCAATGTGTGGACGTGCCATGAGTCATCTCCATCAATTTATAATCCATCATTCGAAAAAAACGGTCGCGACGATCACTCGTCGTCCACACCGTATTTCCAGACCACCTGGTCTTCGCGGCCTTCCGGCTGCACCGGCAACTCGTCCCGGGGAATGACCTGCTTCTGGTCTCCGTCGACGTTGAAGCCAATGGTGGCGATGCGATCGAAAAACTCCTGGTACCACTTGGCGCGGACTGGCTTGAGATCATCCATCGATTGCTCGATCCGGGCGAAGCGCTCCTCCTGCTCGACAATTTCCTCCTCGAGCCAGGCCTCTTCTTCCGGGCTGCGCTCATGTTGGATAAATAGATTTTTGAATGACATTGATCTACTCCTGCTCGCTTAGTCGTTAATTTCCCGCTCAGGCTCCCGGGTGTCCCCGGCAGCCAGCATTTCCTGGATATGTTCTTCGTTGATACCCGCCTCTCGAAGTATTTCGAGGCTGTGTTCCCCCAACCTCGGCGCCATGCGACGAACTGAAACCGGCGTTTCGCTGAAATTGGCCGGATAGGAGGCCATCCGGATGGACCCCTCCTCGGGGTGTTCCATGATCTGCCAGAAGCCGCTGGCCTCGAGGTGCGGATCGGTCACCAGGTCGTCCAGGCCGTTGACCACCATCATCGGCACGTTGGTATCTCCCAGCCGCTCCAGCCACTCAGCGCGGTCACGTTCGCCAATGATTTCGCCCGTCACCCGGTAAGACTCATCGATATTTTTCAATCGCTCGGCCATGTTGACAAAGCGCGGGTCCGTGGCCAGCTCAGGGCGGCCGGCGATGTTGCAGAATGTGCTCCAGTGGGCATCCCAGTAGGGCAATACCGCCAGGTAAAGGCCGTCCCTGCAGCGGTATGGCTTGCGGTGCTCCGCCATCAAGCGGGGATATCCGGCAGTCCCAATGGGCGGCTCGAAAGTCTGCCCCCAGAGGTGTTCGACCATCAGCCATGACACCATCGATTCGAACATGGGCACCTCGATTTCCTGTCCCTGCCCGGTCCGTTCGCGATGATACAGCGCGGCCATTACCGCCTGGGCCACGTACAGGCCGGTGGTTTTGTCCGCCACCACGGTCGGCAGATAGCGCGGCTGGCCCAGCACCTGCTGCTGCAGCGCGGCGATGCCGCTGACCGCCTGGATGGAATCATCCAGCGCGCCCTTTTTGCCGTACGGGCCCTGTTTGCTGTAGCCGTAGGTAGCGCAATAGATCACCTCCGGGTTGATCGCCTTTACTGCGCCGTAATCAAGCCCCAGCCGCTCCATCGCGCCCGGCCGGAAGTTGTGAATGACGACATCGGCCTTTTCGATCACTTTCAGCGCGGCGGCTCGGCCATGCTCGGCTTTCAGGTTCAGGACCAGGCTGCGCTTGTTGCGATTGCAGTTGATAAAAAGCGACGCCATGTCCCGGTGTTGGCGGTACGGGCCCAGGTTACGGTTCGTATCGCCCGACGGCGGCTCGATCTTGATGATGTCCGCGCCAAGGTCGCCGAGAATCTGGGCGGCATAAGGGCCCAGCACCACGCTGGTCATCTCCACAACGCGAACACCTTCCAGCGGCGCCGTCACTGGCTTGCCACCGTACGCCCCTCGAGCCCGTAAACGCGAACCACATTGTCATGCATGAACTTCCGACGCACTTCGGGCTTCAGGTCCAGCGCGTCGATTTCACCCACGGTGCGCTCAAATCGCAGCACCGGAAAATCCGTCCCGAATATGACCTTGTCCTGCCCATAGCTGTTGATGTAGTGGACCACGGAAGCGGGCCAATATTTGGGACTGTGCGCATCGGTGCAGATGTATAC
>WTJD01000276.1 GCA_011524975.1 Lysobacterales bacterium | reverse complement strand
GTCATGGACGGCGCCATCGAACTGTTCAACCTGCCTTCCCGCCCAGGCCGTGACCTCTCTGCGCTGGCCCAGCCCCACGGGTATGGGCTCAACTTGCTGCGCATCCCGGTAACCGGCTGCCTGGCGCTGGCCGAGCATCTCGATGCCCAGAGCATCATGATGCAGACCGAGCCTTTCGAAACATGGCTTGAACCCCATGGCGCCGTGCGCCAGCTGAATCTCCGCAGCCCGGACGGCGCCTGGCTCGAATGCTTTGAGGTGATCGAATGAAAACCGCCTACCTGTGTTATTGCCGGGACAGCCGGCAGGCCCGGGAAATCCGCCAGGCCGAGCTACAGCAACACCTGGAATATATTGAGTCCATCATGGAGCAGGTGCTGGTCGCGGGCGCGCTGCGTGACGAAAACGACGCCGTCACCGGCAGCGTTCTGATTTACGATACCGACGACCGGGAACATGCCCTTCGGCTGTTGAAAAACGACCCTTACTTCACGGCGGGCGTGTGGTCGGACTACGATTGCAAGAAAATGAGACTGGCGGCCGGACAGTGGATCGGCGGCCGGGGCTGGTAGGAGCACCCTTTCCATGAGCAACACAGACATACCCGTCACCAATCCCCGGACTGGCGAAGTGGACTACCATGTTCCGGCTTTCGATGCCGGAGCGGTGGCTGCCGCAGCCGCTCGACTGCGAACCCATCAACCGGCATGGGAGGCACTCAGGCCATCGGGGCGGGCACAGGCCCTGATGGCGCTGAGCGATGCCATCGGCCGGCATGGGGACGCCATTTTCACGGCCCTGAGCGAGGATACCGGCCGCCGTCTGATGGCCAGAGTGGAGACCAGCGCGGTCAGGGATTGGATGGGCTACTGGGCGCAAAGAGCGCCGCGGCTGCTGAGCGAGGACAGCGCCGGCACCTCGCGTATGGCCCCCAGCGTGCGGTGGTCGCACCGGCTCATACCCTATTCGGTGGTTGGCATCATCAGCCCGTGGAATGTGCCTTTGCTGCTCGGGCTGATCGACGCGGTACCGGCGCTGGCAGCGGGCTGCGGTATCCTGCTCAAGCCCAGCGAGGTGACACCCCGATTCGCCGAGCCCCTGTCGCAGGCCATCGCTGAGGTCCCGGAACTGGCCGGCGTGGTGGAAATCGTGACCGGCGGCCCCGAGACGGGCCAGGCGCTGATCGAGAATGCCGACGCGGTCTGTTTCACGGGAAGCGTGCCCACCGGGCGCAAAGTGGCCGTTCAGGCCGCGTCCCACTTCGTTCCGGCATTCCTCGAGCTTGGCGGCAAGGACCCGGCCATCGTGTTGCCCTCGGCTGACCTGGACCAGGCCACCGACGCCATACTGCGCAGCGCGGTGGGCATGACCGGCCAGGCCTGCCAGTCACTCGAACGCATCTATGTCCATGAGTCCGTCATGGAGCGCTTTCTTGAACGCCTGGTGGAAAAAGCCCGGGCCGTGGAACTCAACTGGCCAGACCCTGAACGCGGTCAGATCGGACCGTTCATTTTCCCGCCCCAGGGGGCAAAAGTGCAGGCTCACATCGATCAGGCGGTAAAAGCCGGCGCGCAAATACTTTGCGGCGGGCAGGTCGAAGAGCATGGCGGTTCGTGGTGCCGCCCCACGGTGCTGACGGGCGTCACCCACGAAATGGCCATCATGCGCGAGGAAACCTTCGGGCCGATCATGCCGGTGATGCCCTTCTCGACCACGGAAGAGGCCATCGCACTGGCCAATGATTCTGATTTCGGCCTGTCGGGCGCCGTCTTCGCCGGCACCCGGGAAGAGGGTGAAGCCGTGGCGGAACAGGTCACGGGCGGCGCCATATCGGTCAATGACGCCAGCCTGACCAGCCAGGTGCACGACGTGGCGAAAAACTCGTTCTGCCTTTCAGGCATGGGCGGGTCTCGCATGGGCGACGATGGTCTGATGCGATTTTTGCGCAAGCGGGCCATACTCTACCAGTCAGGCACGCCGTCGAGCCTGGCCATCATGGACGAATCATTGTCGCGGGGCAGCGGCCCGGGTGACGACGCCCCGGATCATTGAGCGCCCCCAAGGCAAAAGATATAATCCCATATCATTAGGGCAAATTACCTTGACCCCGAACAGGAACCCAGAAAGTCATGTATGACCTCCTGATCAAGAATCTCCAAGTTGTCCAGGCGCAAGCCGATCGTGTGGACCCGCTTGATATCGCCATCAAGGACGGCCGGTTCGCTGCCCTGGAGCCTTCCATCGACCCCGGTCTTGCACAGGAAACCGTGGACGGCAGCGGTCTGACCGCTTTTCCGGGGGTCATTGATGTTCACATGCATGTTGGCATCTATTCACCGCTCGAGCAGGACGCGGTGAGCGAGAGCAAGGCGGCGGTGATGGGCGGGGTCACCACGGGCATCACCTATTTCCGCACCGGCCAGTACTACCTGAACAAGGGTGGACCCTACCGCGATTTCTATCCCGAGGTGCTGGAGATATCGGACGGACGCTATTGGATGGATTACGCCTACCACCTGGCGCCGATCGCGAGTTCACATATCGACGAAATGGAGATGCTGCTCACCGAGCATGGCGTCAGTTCGTTCAAGATCTTCATGTTCTACGGCGGCTATGGCCTGCACGGCAAATCAGACAAGGATGCACAAAAGGAATTCCTCATGATTGGCGATGAGGATTCTTACGACATCGCCCACTTTGAATTCATCATGCGCGCAGCCGCCAGGCTGATGAAACAATATCCGGACATGGCGGATCAGATCAGCGTCAGCCTGCACTGTGAACTCGCCGATATCCTGAATGCTTACACCCGGATCGTGCAGCAGGAAGGCAAGCTGACCGGCCTGCGCGCCTACAGCGCGGCGCGTCCGCCCCATTCAGAGGGCCTGGCCATCTGGATCGCCTCTTACCTTGCCTATGAAACCGAGTGCCTGAACATCAACCTGCTGCACCTGACATCGCGCAAGGCGCTGGAAGCGGCGATGATGATGGAAAAGACTTTTCCCCACATCAATTTCGGCAAGGAAGTCACCATCGGGCACCTGATGATGGACTATGACGTTCCCACCAAGTGCCACGCGAAGGTCAATCCACCCATCCGTTCGCGGGAGGACGTCGAGTTTCTGTGGGAAAACCTGCTGGCCGGCAACGTGGACTGGGTGGTCAGCGACCACGCCTGCTGCTCCGAAGAATTGAAGGTATCGGGCCAGGAAAACAAGGACGGCAACATATGGGTGTCGAAGTCTGGTTTCGGCGGCACCGAATACCTGCTGTCGGCTCTGCACAGCGAAGGCACGCGCAGGGGCGTCAGCCTGCCGCACATCGCCCGCCTGGTCAGCGCCGCGCCCGCCAGCCGGTATGGCCTCAATCACAAGGGCGATATCGCGGTCGGTCTCGACGCCGATCTGGCGCTGATGAATACGGCCACCACCTACACGGTCCGCGCCGAGGACTCGGAATCCAGCCAGGGCTACACGCCATTTGAGGGCATGGAATTGACCGGAGAGATCGTTTCAACCTACCTGCGCGGCCAACGGGTATACCATGAAGGCCACGTCGAAGGTCCGCCATTGGGCCGCTACCAGGCCCGCCCCAGTCCCGCGCCAGCCGACTGACCCGGCGCGCAGCAACGAGACACCAGGAATGAGCAGCTACGCAGAATTTAAATATGGGTGGCCCGTGGTGCTGGCATCGGCGCTGGGCATCGCCCTGGGCATGTCGCCATTGCCCTTCTACACCATTGGCGTATTTGCCGGGCCTTTTGTCCAGGAGTTCGGCTGGGATATTTCCCAGGTCATGTCGGCGCTGGCGGTTTTCACCCTGGTGGCCATGGGGTCCAGCCCGCTGATCGGCTACCTGACCGATCGCCTCGGCGTTCGCCGGGTGGTGTTGACCTCCATCCTGCTCTTCTCCCTGGCCATGATGGCCTTCGCGCTGAATAACGGATCACTGCTGAGGTACTACGTGATCTGGGGCGTCCTGGCGTTTGCCGGCGCCGGCACGCTGCCCATCACCTTCACCCGCGCGGTGTCGAACTGGTTTAACGAAAAACGCGGCCTGGCGCTGGGTGTCGCGCTGATCGGCACGGGCATCTCCGGCGCCTTGACCAAGGTGTACGCAGGCTGGCTGATTGGCGAGGTCGGCTGGCGCCTGGCTTACGTGGGTGTCGGCGCCCTGCCGCTGCTGATCGCTTTCCCGGTGGCATGGGTGGCATTCAGGGACATCGACGACCCGAAGGCCGCTGACCGGGCCGCGGCTGTGGCCAGGCTGGAGACCCATCATTCCAGGCCCCGGGGCGTATACGGACTCACGGTTGCCCAGGCGTTCAGGGACTGGCGTTTCTGGTTGATGGCCATCATCTTCGTCCCGCTGTCGTTTGCCATTGGCGGCCCGATTCCCAACCTGGAAACCTTGCTCGGCGCGAAAGGGTTCGACGTCCCCACCGCTGTACTGCTGGCCTCTTTCATCGGCTATTCAGTGCTCGCCGGACGCCTGCTCGGCGGCTTTCTGCTCGATCATATCTGGGCGCCGTTACTGGCCTGCGTCATGCTGATGCTGCCGGCAGCCTCCATGTTCCTGTTCCAGCTTCAAGACCCGACCATAGCCCAGATGACCATTGCCGTGGTGTTGCTGGGCGTGGCGGCAGGCATCGAATATGACCTGATTGCTTATTTGGTTTCACGCTATTTTGGCATCCGTAACTACGGGGCGATTTACGGCATTCTCTATGCTTTTTTCGCGCTCGGCGCGGGTTTTGGCCCAGCCGTCTATGGCTGGTTCTATTCCAATCGCGGCAGCTATGACACCATTCTCGATTACTCGATGTACACCTTTATCATCTGCTCGCTGGCTCTGCTGCTGCTCGGCAAATACCGCGACGAGGAGTTGCTGGAAAAGACCGGCGACCCGCCGCCCGCCGCCGAAGACTGATCGACATGCCTGATCCCCTGCTGCAGCGCGCGGACCCGGATGAGCTGCCCCCGCAGCTGAAGGAAGCATGGCAGCGGTCGTTCGAACTTCGCGGCGACGCCACGCTGTTCGAAGTTTTTGGTCAGCATCCCGAGCTGTTCGCCTGGTACGCGGATCGGTTCTACGGGGAGCTTTTCGGCGGCGGTAAAGTGTCTCGGCAGGTCAAAGAACTGCTGCGGCTGCGGTTGTCCACGCTGCATGGCTGCCGGTTTTGCAACCAGGGCAACCGGCGTGACGCGCTCGAGGCCGGCCTGGAGGCGGCCAAGGTGGAGGCCATTGAACATCCGGAGGCCGAGGTGTTTGACGAGCGCGATCGGGCCGTGCTCGAACTCGCCGACCGGCTGTCACTGCTGGGCGGGCAGCAGGCGATCGACGCCAGGCTCCACGGCGTGTTGCGCCGCCATTTCAGCGACGCGGACATTCTCGAGTTGGGCATGGTGGGCGGCATACTGGCCGGCATGGCCCGTTTTCTGTTCGCCTTTGACCTGGTGGAACGGGAAGACGACTGCCCGCTTCACCCGGAAGAAGAAGCATTCAACGAGGAGACTTTGAAATGAAGGCGTACATGGTAGTGGCTTGTGAAATACACGACCGCGAGCGGTTCATTCACGATTATGGCATTCCCGCGGGCCGGCTGGTGGAACAGTTCGGCGGCCGCTATATCCTCAAAGGACCCGGGGCGCAGCTGCTGGAAGGCCGCTTCGGCCATGGCGGCTCGATGGTGATTTCCGAGTGGCCGGACCGGGCCAGTGCCCTGGCGTTTTGGAATTCACCGGAATATGCCGAGGTCAAGAAAGCGCGCGAAGGCATTGCCGATGTGCAGGTTTTGCTGATCGAATCACCCGATATCTGCGCGCAGGAGGACTGAGACCATGACAAGGGCCATGATGAAGTTTGCCTGCCTGCTGGGCGCTCTGGCTGCCGGCAGCGCGCACGCGGTGGAATTTACCGATTATGATTTCAGCCGGTATTCGCAGGAGGTGACCGAGTGCGACCGGTTGGCCTCCCACGACCTCGACCCCGGTCACGTCGCCCCGGGGGTGACGCGATCGGGCATGGACAAGGAGGCAGCCATCAAGGCCTGCCATGAGGCCGTCGCTGCCGACCCTGACAACCCCCGGCTGAACTACCAGCTGGGCCGGGCCTACGGCTACTCCGGCCGCGGTGAAGAAGCCATGCCCTATCGGCTCAAGGCGGTAGAAGCGGAATATCCGCAATCCCTGTTCGTCATTGGTTATCTCTATTTTCTGGGAATGACCATCGACCAGGACGTGTGTAAAACCCTCGATTTATGGACAAAAAGCGCCCGGTACCGGCGCCTTGCGGCCCTGGTGGCGCTGCCCCGCCATTACATGCGCGGAGATTTTGCCGCCTGCGAAGCGGATATTCCCCCCGCAGACCTTCGGGCCTACCTGCGGGAAGCCGGGAGCATCTCAAGCGACTACTATGTCGGCATGCTGGTGGAAGACCTGCTGGCCGAGGTGGATCGGCGGTACGCGGAATAAGCGATGCCGGCCTGGACCTGGGCAACGCTGGGCGTCGCGGATATCGATGCCGCGCTCCAGACCTGGCAAGGTCTGATGGGGTTTCAGTTGAGCCAGGCGTTTACGGGGCCGGACCCGGGTCTGGAGGCCTACTGGAAGCTGCCACCGGGCAGTATCCACCGCCAGGTCATGCTG
>WTJD01000218.1 GCA_011524975.1 Lysobacterales bacterium | reverse complement strand
CCCTGGAACGGGTTGGGCTCAATCCGACGCGCGTGGGGTTTTTCCGGGCGCTCGAGACCATGGGGGCCGATATCGAGATCGAGGAGGGGCAGGCTTTCGGTCGCGAGCCGATTGGAACCATTCATGTTCGGCACAGTGATCGTCTGCGCGCGATTGATCTTCCTGAGGCCTGGGTGCCCTCGATGATTGACGAAATTCCGGCCTTGATGGCCCTGGCTGCCACCGTCAAGGGAACGACCCGCATCCGCGGCGCCGCGGAGTTGCGCGTTAAAGAGAGCGACCGGCTCTCGGTCATGAGCCAAGGGCTGAAAAAGCTGGGGGTCGACGTCGAAGAGTACCCTGATGGCTGCGACATTCATGGCACTGATACTTTGCGTAGCGGGCGCGTCGATGGTTGTAACGATCATCGTTGCGCCATGAGCTTCGCGCTGCTGGGCATGTTGTGCCCGGATGGCGTCCGTGTGGCAGGGTCCGATTACATCGACACCTCGTATCCCGGTTTTATCGCGGATATGGGCTTGCTGGGCGCCGAAATGAGCCGTGCACAGGGTTGACCCCGCGCTATGGCAAATGTGACCCCCATCCTCACCATTGACGGGCCGGTCGGGTCGGGCAAAGGCACGATCGCCGCGCGCGTCGCGCGGCGGCTTGGCTGGCATCTGCTGGACAGCGGCGCACTTTACAGGCTGGTGGCCATTGCCGCGCTTGACCAGGGCGTCCGCCCTGGCGATGAAGCCGCCCTGATCCGGCTGACCAAAACGCTGGATATTGAGTTCAGCCAGGAAGGGGGAGAGGTGATCGCCACGCTGGACGGCCTGGATGTGAGAAAGCGGATGCGCAGCCCGGAAACCAGCGACATGGCCTCTCAGGTGGCAACCATACCGGGGGTTCGCGCCGCCCTGAAAGAGCGCCAGCGTGCCTTTGCCGAGCCCCCCGGGCTGGTGGCGGACGGGCGCGATATGGGCACCGTGATTTTTCCCGATGCCGAAACAAAAATTTATCTCACCGCCAGCGTTGAGGTACGCGCCCAAAGGCGACATAAGCAGTTGAAAGAAAAAGGGGAAAGTGTTAACCTCTCGCGCCTTTCCCGGGACATTGAAGAGCGTGACCACCGCGACATGAACAGGACGGTGGCGCCACTGAGGCCTGCGCGCGATGCCATCGTGGTGGATTCCACGGCGCTGAGCATCGATCAAGTCGTGGAAAAGATTATTGCGTTAATGAAAGATCGATCGATAACTGATTGATAGGTATAAATTATTTTCGTGCTGTTTTTAAAGACAGCGTTTCTTAAACTGGCGTAATGCCAAACAACCTGGGTGGGCGCGATGACGTTCGCTGCCCGTGAGCACTAAACCAATGACTGAAAGTTTTGCAGAATTATTTGAACAGAGCCTGACTCAGCAGAGTCTGAAGCCCGGCTCTATCGTCACCGGCACCATCATGGAAATCAGGAATGATGTTGTTGTCGTCAACGCTGGCCTGAAATCCGAAGGGATCGTTCCCATCAGCCAGTTTCGCAGCGCCGATGGGGAACTCGAAATCGAAGTAGGCGATGACGTACAGGTGGCGCTGGACGCCGTCGAAGACGGTTTTGGCGAGACCCGGCTGTCTCGCGAAAAGGCCAAGCGAGCCCTGGTCTGGGACAAACTGGAAACCGCGTTTACCGACGAGGAAACGGTCGAGGGCAAGATCAGCGGCAAGGTCAAAGGCGGATTTACCGTGGATATCCACGATATTCGCGCTTTCCTGCCCGGATCCCTGGTCGATGTTCGGCCCGTGCGCGATCCGGCTTACCTGGAAGGCAAGGACCTGGAATTCAAGATCATCAAACTGGACCGCAAGCGTAACAACGTTGTGGTCTCACGCCGCGCGGTGGTTGAGTCCGAGTTCAGTGCAGAACGTGAGCAGTTGCTGGAGTCATTGGAAGAGGGCGTGATCGTCAAAGGCGTGGTGAAGAACCTGACCGATTACGGCGCCTTCCTCGACCTGGGCGGAATCGATGGCCTGCTGCACATCACGGATATGGCCTGGAAGCGCGTGCGTCACCCCAGTGAAGTCGTCAACGTGGGCGATGAGCTGGAAGTGCGTGTGCTTCGTTTCGATCGCGAACGTAACCGGGTGTCCCTCGGGCTGAAGCAGCTGGGTGAGGATCCCTGGAGCGACCTCGCGCGCAGGTACCCGATGAGTACCCGCCTGTTCGGTCACGTGACCAATATCACCGACTACGGCTGCTTCGTGGAGATCGAAGATGGCGTAGAAGGCCTTGTTCACGTCTCCGAGATGGATTGGACCAACAAGAACGTAAATCCGGCCAAGGTGGTGCAGACAGGAGACGAGGTCGAGGTGATGGTGCTGGATATCGACGAAGAACGTCGTCGCATCTCGCTGGGGATGAAACAGTGCACCTCCAATCCCTGGGATGCTTTTGCGGCAACCCACAACAAGGGAGACCGCGTTACGGGCGCCATCAAGTCCATCACTGATTTCGGGATTTTCATCGGTCTCGACGGTGGTATCGACGGCCTGGTCCACCTGTCTGACATCTCGTGGCACGCCGCGGGTGAAGACGCGGTGCGCAATTTCACCAAGGGTGAAGAGATCGAAGCGGTCGTGCTGGCGGTTGATCCCGAGCGGGAGCGTATTTCCCTGGGTATCAAGCAGCTGGATCAGGATCCGTTTGCCACGTACATGGCAGCGCATCCTCGCGGCAGCATCGTGAAGGGCACGGTTAAGGAAGTCGATGCGCGCGGAGCGGTGATCGAGCTGGAAGACGGCGTAGAAGGCTATCTCCGGGTGTCCGACATCAAGAAAGAACGGGTTGAAGATGCCTCGAAAGAACTCTCTCTTGGCGATGAGATCGAGGCCAAGTTCGTCGGTCTTGACCGGAAAAATCGCACGCTTACCTTGTCCATCAAGGCGGTGGAAGATGCCGAACTCGCGGAGGCGCTGGAGGAATATCACCAGGCCAGCTCTTCCAGTGGCACGACCTCGCTGGGCGACCTGCTCAAAGAGCAGCTTGACCAGGGCAGCTGAGGTAATAACCGGGCGGGCGTTGTCCCGCCCGGTTATGATGGGCTCAGCGTACGCGTACAGATTTTTTTGGAACCACTATGACCAAGTCTGAATTGATCGATAAACTCGCCGAACACCAACAACACCTGGCGCACGTCGACGTTGAACTCAGCGTCAAGTCGATGCTTGAGCAAATGAGCGCCGCACTCGCCGGGGGAGACCGGATCGAAATACGGGGATTCGGAAGTTTTTCACTGCACTATCGCGCGCCGCGCATGGGCCGCAACCCCAAGACGGGCGAGGCCGTCGCGCTGCCTGGCAAGCACGTGCCTCATTTCAAGCCGGGCAAGGCTTTACGCGAACGAGTCAACAACCGCTAGCCGCCGGCGGAGCTCTGTCATGTTGAGGCGGATGGGTTTCAGCCTGCTTGCCATTTTGGCCGTTGCCATCGGCCTGGTGGTGGGAACGTTCAATTCCGAAAGCGTCCTGCTGGACCTGCTCTGGTTCCAGATCAATTGGCCGCTCGGCCTCATTCTCCTGTGTGCGTTCGTGGTTGGCCTGGTGCTTGGAATGGCCCTGGTCAACATGGCGCAGGTGCTGCCGCTGAGGCTCAGGCTGCGAAAGCTTCGAATGGCCGGTGAGCAGCGCATTATTCCGGATTCCTCAGCCGATGATGCTTGAAATTCTGCTGGTTTTTCTATTGCCGTTTGCGGCATGGGCGGGTTGGTACGCCGCCCGTGTTTCCTCCCGGCACGGCGAAAAGCGCCGCAGCAGGCAGCTGAGCAACCGCTACTTCCAAGGCCTTAACTACCTGCTCAATGAGCAGCCCGACAAGGCGATACAACTCTTCACTCAGATGGCTGAAGTCAATCGTGACACGGTCGAGACGCATCTGGCACTGGGCAGCCTTTTCCGTCGTCGTGGCGAGGTGGACCGCGCCATCAGTTTGCATCAGAACATCATCAGCAAACGCAACCTGGATGAGCAACAGCGCACCATGGCGCTGCTCGAACTGGGAGAAGACTACATGCGCGCGGGCCTGTTTGATCGGGCCGAAAAATTATTCAGCGAATTGGTCGAGAGAAACATACAAACGCCATCGGCGCTCAGCAACCTGCTCGACATCTATCAGCAGGAGAAAGAGTGGGAGCAGGCGTTGGATATTGCGGGACGCCTCGCGAAGGTGGATCCGGCATCCAGAGCGGTGAGCATGTGCCATTTTTGCTGTGAACTGGCCGAAGCCGCGTTCGATGGGGGTGAGACCGAACTGGCCCGAAAATACCTGGGTCAGGCGCGACGGCATGACCCGGAAAGCGTCAGGGTGGAGATGATCCACGCCAGAATCGCCCAGGCGTCAGGTGATTCCGAGGGCGCCATGAGCCATTTTGAGCGTATCGCTGAATTGGACAGCGACTATTTGCATGACATTCTCCAGTCCTATTTTGAAACGGCGGAAGAATCCGGGGCGTTGGATCGCGCCCGGGAGCACCTGTCGAAGTGGACGGAACATTACGACGGCGTGACCGCTCTTCTCAAGCAGGCCTCGTTCATCGAGCAAGACGAGGGTGGCGTCGCCGCGGCACAGTATTTGAGCCAGAATCTCTCTACCCGGCCTTCCGTCCGGGGGCTACAGCACCTGCTTACGCTCAGGGATACGGCGCCATCGGCTTCTGCTGCAGCGGAATCGGTGTTGCAGGCGGTCACAGAGGGCCTGCTTCGAAGCCAGTCCATCTACCGTTGCAGTCACTGCGGCTTTAGTGGCCACTCGCATCACTGGCAATGCCCCAGTTGCAGGACCTGGGGTACGACACGGGTGATTCGTGGCGTACTGGGTGAGTGACGCGCCCTGTGTTTTCAGAAGCGTTATCCTGTCTGGCTAGCGCGATCTGCCTGTCATTTATTGTCTCACTGCTCCTGGTCGGGTTGTTCTTGCGGCTCTCGAAAAAACTGCGGGTCTACGCCTTGCCCGGCGAACGGCAGTGTCATAGCGGTTCGATACCTACCGGGGGTGGCACAGGCCTGATCGCGGCCGTCGCCCTGATTTCCTTGCTGTTGCCCCTGTGCCCGTTTGGCGAGGTTGACATGGCGGCCAGCCAGCCGTGGTTGCATTGGGTACTGCCCGGTGCGGTGCTCCTTTCCATGATCGGATGGCTGGATGACCGGCGTCCTGTCTCACCTCTGCTTCGATTCATCGTTCAGCTTGCAGTCAGTTTTGGCCTGATAGCCTTGCTGCGCGGGGCCGGATTGGACTGGTCCTGGATGCAGTTCCTGGTGGGAGGAATCATGGTGGTCTGGTTGATGAATCTGTATAACTTCATGGACGGCAGTCATGGCATGGCGGGTTTTGAAGGCCTGTTCGTCAGCACCGTGTTCGCCGTGCTCGCTTGGCAGGCCGGAAACGTCCCCCTGGCTGCGATGGCAGGCATCGTGGCGGCAGCCTGCGCCGGCTTTCTGCCATGGAACTTTCCTGCACCGAAAATATTCATGGGTGATGCCGGAAGCGTCCCTGTCGGCTTCATGCTGGGCGCCTTGATCCTGATTGGCGGGATGACTTCCTCGTTGCCTTTGCCGCTGGCTGTTCTGGCGCTTTCGGTGTTCCTGGTAGACAGCAGCCTGACCCTGTCGAGGAGGGTAATCCGGGGTGAGCGATGGTATACTCCGCACGCACAACATATTTATCAACGGCTGATAGCCCAGGGATGGTCCCACAGCCGTGTTCTGGGGGCTTACCAGGCCCTCAATTTGGTAGTGGTGGTGCCAGCCATCGTGCTGGCAGAAAAGTTGCCTGCGCAAGCCTGGCTTATCACGGGCGTGGTTTTAAGCGTGATGACAGCCGGATGGCTTGTTGCATCTTCCCGCTTGGAGATGCGGTCATGAGCGCCAATAAAATGCAACAGATGCTCGACTTTGCCCGACACCCAAGGGCGGCCGTCATCATTCACGACCTTCTCATGGTGGCGGTGGCATGGGTTGCCTCAAGCTGGCTGATTGAAAAAATCGGTGGCGTTTCCCTCCTCAGCAGTTCGTATTTACTCGTAGAACTGGGCCTGGTCATCCTGATGCAGGGCGTCGTTTTGTGGGCCACAGGCCTGTACAAGGGGCTCTGGCGACTCGCGAGTTTCCAGGACATGTGGAACATCGTTCGCTCCGCGTTTTTCGGTGCCGTGCTGGTTTTTACAAGTCTTGCCATCTTGCGCGGCGCCGTCATCAGGGAGTGGATCCCGGCGCTGTTGATCTATCCACTGGTACTTTTCGTTTCACTCGGGCTTCCCAGGATGGTCTATCGGTTCTGGAAAGACTCCCGGCGGATGCCGGTCTCCGCCAAAAGCGGTCTTAAACGGGTTCTTATCCTCGGCGCCGGACGTTCAGGCGCCTTGCTGGAGCGGGAATTGCGCCATCGCGGCGGGTTTGAGATCGTCGGTTATCTCGATGACGACCTCCGGCTGCGCGGAGCGCAGGTGCACGGGATAGCGGTTCTCGGCACCATTGACCGTTTGCCACAGGTCGGCAAGGAGTTGGGTGTCGACCTGGTGATCATTGCGATGCCTTCCGCAAATAATCAGCAGATGCAGCGCATCGTGGAGATTTGTGAGAGAAGCGAGATTAAATTCCGCACGCTGCCGACGCTGCAGGACCTTGGGAACAATGCCACAC
>WTJD01000143.1:2350-6670 GCA_011524975.1 Lysobacterales bacterium | reverse complement strand
CCCACCAACCCCAGGGATCTCCCCTGTTCGGTCAGACGTAAATCGGCATTGTCCTCGCGCAGATGCAGGCGGTATTCGGCACGGCTGGTAAACATGCGGTAAGGCTCGGTCGTGCCTTGCGTTATCAGGTCATCGATCATGACGCCGATATAGGCCTCGTCACGCCTTGGACACCATGGGTCCTGCCCACGGGACATGCGGGCGGCATTCAGCCCGGCGACCAGGCCCTGTGCCGCTGCCTCCTCGTAGCCGGTTGTGCCGTTGATCTGCCCGGCAAAGAACAAGCCCGGCACCGGCTTGGTTTCCAGGCTCGAATGTAATCCGCGGGGATCGAAGTAGTCGTACTCGATGGCATAGCCCGGTCGGGTGATGTGGGCATTTTCAAAACCCCTGATGGAGCGAACCACCTCCACCTGCACGTCAAACGGCAGACTGGTGGAAATGCCGTTGGGATAAAGCTCCTGGGTCTCCAATCCCTCCGGCTCTACAAAAATCTGATGCCGGTCCCGATCAGCAAAGCGCACGACCTTGTCTTCGATTGAGGGGCAGTAGCGCGGGCCGGTTCCTTCAATGACGCCGGAAAACATCGGCGAGCGATGCAATGCGGACCGGATGAGTTCGTGGGTATGCGCGTTGGTGTGTGTGATCCAGCAAGGCACCTGGGCGGGATGGTCCTCAGCTTTTCCCAGGAAGGAAAACACAGGTAAGGGCTCATCACCCGGTTGAGCTTCCATCTGGCCGAAATCCACCGTCTTGCCATCCACCCGCGGCGGCGTGCCGGTTTTCAATCGGCCCACTTCCAATGGCATCTCCCGCAACCGGTCCGCCAGAGCGATACTCGGGGGGTCGCCGGCGCGCCCGCCGGCATAGCGCGTGTCGCCTACGTGGATCTTACCGCCGAGGAACGTACCTGTGGTCAGCACCACGTTGGGCGCGCGGTAAATTTGTCCCAGCCGCGTCAGGCAGCCTTCAACACGGCCACCTTCAATGACGAGATCTTCAACGGCTTGCTGGAAAACACTGAGGTTTTCCTGGTTCTCAACCGTCCTTCGAATGAATGCCCGGTAGAGATTCCGGTCACACTGAGCGCGGGTGGCTCTCACTGCGGGCCCCTTACGCGCGTTCAGCGTACGCAACTGGATACCGGCGGCATCGGCCGCACGGGCCATGACGCCGCCCAGCGCATCGATTTCCTTGACCAGGTGACCTTTACCTATACCACCAATGGCCGGGTTGCAGCTCATCTGACCGATGGTTTCTATGTTGTGGGTGAGCAGGAGCGTGCTGGCGCCCGCCCGCGCCGAGGCGAGCGCTGCCTCGGTACCGGCATGGCCGCCACCAATCACAATCACATCATATCGACCGGATTCCAGCATCCTGTTGCTTCCTTCTCCGCCAGGGTCGCGTATTGTACTGAAAATGAAGGAAAAGCGGTATAAGCCGACGCGGTGGCATCGGATGATGCGCAGGCACATGCGGGATGGACAGAGGGCCGCGGCCAGGTGCAAAACCACATCCAGCCAGAACCTCCCCGGCAGACCAGGCCGCTCCGTCCGCTTCAGCTGGTTTGTTCGATCTCCGCTGCCAGCTGCCTGGCCAGTTTGAAATACCGGTACTCGGGATCAGCGTCTTTCCAGATCGCCAGGGCGTATTGGATCGAGGCCAGCGCCAGTTCGGGCTGATCGGATGCCTGCTGCAGGCGTGCCCTGGCCAGCCAGAGCATTGGGTTGGCAGGGTCCAGGTTGAACCCATGACTGATCACGGATGCTGCTTCATCCAACCGCCCTGCATGCACCAGTGCAATGCCGGCCCTGGCGTTCAGCACAGGCAACTCCATAAACGCGTCATTACCCGCCACAACGGATCGATTAACCCGCTCCAAAGCCGAGGTAAAAGCGGCCGCTGCGTCCGCATGCCGCGCTTGCAGCTGTAGGACCCGACCCCGGGTCAAATCGATCTGCGCCCAAAGATCCTCGAGCTTGAACTGTTCGATCAGCTCGATGGCCTTGGCCAGTTCCAGATCCGCCCCCGCGAAATCACCCTCCAGAGCAAGGATGTAGGTAACGGGAAAAGCCAGGAACTGATTGAGCGGCGGCTGGATCGTCAACTGCGCTTGCTCGATGGCCGCCTTGGCCACGCTGGTCTCACCCAGTTCAGCATGGTACTCGGCAATCGGTATATAAATGTACAGGGCCACCTGAAATGGCGGCAGGCTCTGCGCGAGGAGTTCCTCCGTCCCATAACTTTGATCGATCGCGGCGCGCATCCTGCCAAGGCGCGCGTCCAGGGCCGCCGCTCCCAGGCGGGCCTTGCTCATATTAAAAGGCGTTCGAGCCGCCTGATCCGCCTGCCCGATCAAGCCCCGAGCCTCGGCGATATCACCGCGACGAGCGGCCATATCGGCCATGCGCAACAAACTATCAACGGGCTCATCGCTAAGCAGAGAGGCCTGCAGGTAATGCGTCTCGGCCGCCTCCAGATCACCCAAATCCCGCAGAAGATCACCCAGTACGACGTGCGGCGCCTCCTCCTCCGGCTTTTCTTCCAGGTATTTTCGAGCGTAGTCGATGGCGGCCTGCCGGTCGCCCGTGGCACGCTCGAGAATGGACAGCTGCAGGTAGATCTCCAGGTTCAGTGCATCTTTTTCCAGGGCCGCTTCGTACTCTACCTTGGCATCGTCCAGCTGACCGGTCGCCTTGAGCATGCCCGCCAGCTGGTGGTGCCAGTAGGCGTCACCCCTGAGCTGGGTTTGCAGCCGCAGAAAAGTGATCAGCTTGTCCTGTTGACCAGACAGTCGGTAGTCCATCTGTTTCAGGGTCGCCTGATCCTTGGCTGACAGGCGGTAATCAAGCGCCTGGGCCTTAGCCACGGCGGCTCGGGCCGCTGACAGATCACCGGAATCCAGCATGCTGAACGTTTTGACAAACCAGGCACGCACAAACCCCGGGTCGGCCTCGATGGCCTGGTCCAGCAGATCGTTGGATGCCCGGATATCATTGGAGAACAGCCGTTCGTTCAGTGCGGCTATGTAGCTCCGGAAAGCCTCCTCCGACTCACCATAGGTTTCTGCCAGGGGCAAATCCTCCGCGATACGCGTATCGCCCGCAGGCACTTCCAGGGCATCCCGAATTCGAACCGTCAGTCGATCCACCAGGCTGTAGAGATCCAGCCCCGATTCACTCAACTCGGCCACCTGCAGCAGCGTGTCGGTTTCCCATACGCTCGCGACAACCGTGTATTCGTCGTCCTGGCGATCGATGCTGCCTTCGACAAAATACTGCCGATTGGCGTCATCCGCGATCTCTCGCATCAGGCTGCGAGGGATACCCAGCCCATCATCGAAACCCGCCACCCGCATGCGCGCGTAAAATCCGTTGGCGTAGTTAACCCAGGGTGAACTCGCCGATATGAACGGGCTTTGGTGCAAATCCTGAACGATCAGCTCCGTCACCCCATACTGCAGCCAGTCGTTCTCCTGATCGCCGGATACATTGTCGAAAAAAAACACCGCCATCCTCCGGCGGTAGGACTCGTTTGGCACATAATGCGTCTCGATCAGGCCTTCTTCGTTGGCAATGGTCACCGCATTGGCGGTTGAGCCCATGTCCTTGTTACCGAACAGAGTGACCAACAGGCCCAGGGTCGCGATCAAGTTGATGGGAACCCCCAGCTTCTCCACGCGTGTGGTCTCGTCCCTGCCCGGCTTTCCGTGTGACCAGGCCACCAGCACGACAGCCGGGATCAGGGAGTAAAGCCCCCAGAACGCCGCATCGGTAATGTAAGGGGAGAGCAGGTAACGCTCTACCAGACGGTCGAGAATCTCGATGAGGACCCAGCAACCTGCCGCGTACACGCCAACGGCAGGCAGAACCCTCCGATCCCTGATTTCGTCGATGAAGTTCGCCATGGGTGCAGCATTTTAGTGGCTTACCAACCCAGACTCTAGCAATACCCCACTCGAATCGTCAGTGCTAAAAGCTGGGTAGTGCCATATCAGCGATCGCGCTTGGACTTGCCTTTCGAGGGCCTGGACACCGGCTGTGACTTTCCGGACGATCTCGCAGCGGGCCGGGAGGCACTGGCTCGCGGGGCGGGACGGCTCATGGAAGGCTTGGCAGAACTGCGCATCGCGCCTGCACTGTGGCGCGCCGTTGGCCTCGCGGGCTGCATACCGCCCGAGGGTCTGCCCGAGCGAGCCGTCGGCGCGGGCCTGCCCGCCTGGCCGCCAGCGGCGGGGGCGGCACCGACCACAACCGGCGCTGTGCTCGGCAGGGTACGTGACCTGGGGGTTCGCGCGCTGGTCGAGCGATGATCTGCAGC
>WTJD01000143.1:0-2250 GCA_011524975.1 Lysobacterales bacterium | reverse complement strand
ACCGGCTCAAGCCGGCTGCGCGACCATTTACCGCCATCACGACTGGCGACCACCATGCCCCGATCCGTCGCGCCGCTGTCCGGCGAAACGGTCACACGACGCTGCGTGGCGCCCGTACCGTCCCAGGATCCGCCTTCGTTGCGGCCTCGCCCGGAATGGCCACCGGTGC
Organism: Lysobacterales bacterium; assembly: GCA_011524975.1. Taxonomy (GTDB): domain Bacteria; phylum Pseudomonadota; class Gammaproteobacteria; order Xanthomonadales; family SZUA-36; genus WTJD01. The sequence goes on along the minus strand of WTJD01000143.1, from coordinate 2,081 downwards.
CGTCAGGGCCGGATGATCCGCCCCGGCGCCCACGTTCATCGTCACCGGAACGGTAACGGCCATATTCACCATCCGATGGTTCGCCGTAAGCGTAACGCCCCGGACCATTGTGCTGATCATCGTAACTGGCGTAACGGCCCGGAGCCGCATTCCGCCCCCCGCGACCGCCATGATGGTAGTCATGTCGATCACGGTGATGCCGGTTATGCACATGCCAGTAGTGGTGATGCCCCGGGTATCCGTACCAACCGCTCCAGTAATACGGCGGATGATGCCACCAGGCCGCCGGCCACGGATTGTAGTACCACCAGGAAGCATAACCGTAGGGGTACCATGCCGATGGATACCGGGGCCATGTTGGGTAACCGTACCCGATGCCAACCGACCATCGCGCGCTGCTGTAACCGTAGCCCAGGTAAAAGTAATCGACCGACCACCAGGGGTAATAGGACACGGCCACGTAATCCACGGTGCCGCCGGAATAGCCGGGGTCGTCCGCAGCGTAGTAAACGCCCTCAGCCTGCTCTGTCGCCGGGTAGTAGTAGGTGACGCAGGATGCCAGCAGCGGCAGCAACAGCACCGCGACAACAAGCCTCGGCACGGTGGACGTGAACACTTTCAGCATGGATTTTCGATTCATGGCATGAAGACTAGCATCTCGATGCTGAATACAGGCTGAACGGTCTGATCACGGCGCCTCCGATAAGGCGACCACTTCCACCGCCGCCGAACCCGGCCCCATGATCCACACCCGGAGGCTGGCCCGACCCGATTCGATGGCTTCGGCAGGAACATCGATGTTCAACTCACCGGTTGAATGGATGGCGCCCTCCTGGCTCCAGGTGAATTCCACTGGATAGCCGCGATATTGCTGATCTGGAAAGCCCGTGGCACAACGAGCCCCGGGGGCGATATTCCCACAGGACACGAACTGACCGGTCGCGGGCACCAGGACCCTGGCAGCCGAGACCCAGGCCCGGCCCTGGTTAAGCACCACCACGCCACTGACCACGATTTCGGGGACGTTATCCGGTGCACCACCGCCCGGGGCCACGCAGCCCGACAGCCAGGCGGCCAGAAAAAGCGTCGCCGCCCGTCTCAGAGGGTCAGCTCCCGGCCATCACAGATGTGCTGGCCTTCATTTGCTCCAGAAGATCCACCATCACGTGATTGTCCATATGGAACAGCGTCATGAGCGGTCGATCCAGATCAATGATCAGGACCAGCACCAGAGAAAATGCCAGCGCCAGCGCGACGGTGGCCACTGGACTTCTTCGCGTGGTCAGGCCCGCCTGGAAACCGGTTACCAGCATGGCCAGCGCTGCGGTGAGGTATAGGGCGATCCAGATAACCGATCCGATGCGGTTCATCAGGGCGGCTTGCAGGCGTTGAGCATGGATGTCCATCAGAGCCAGCACGTAGCCACGGTAGCTGCCCGGTTCGCCCGCCAGCCTGGTCGGCATCGATGGCGAAGATTGATCCGACCGCTCGCTTTCAACCGCCAGTTGCCATAAACGTTGTTGCATGCCCTCTGACTCTTCGACCAGGGCCAGGAAATCATCGGCCTGATGCTCATCCACGAGGCGCTGGGCAGTGACGCGATCGGTAATGTACTGCTTCAACGTGTCGCGAATCTGGCTGCGCTGGGGCTCCGTTAACAAATCGGCTTCCATGAAAGCGTGGCGTGCGATCCGGGCTTCCTCGACCATGCCCTGCATTCGCGTCTCGTAGTGCGATTGCGCCACCGCGAAGGTGAATGCCAGCATGAACGCGGTCAGACCCAGTGCGGCGCCCATCAGCGCGCGCACCTGCGAGGTCTGCGCCTTGACCTTGCTAGCTGAAGGACGGGTAGCGATGCGATAGCCTGCTTCCAGGAACACCAGCATCAGCAGCATGCTGCAAAAAAACAGCTGAACCAGAGAAAATGAGTCTAGGAAATGTGTATCCATGGCTTACCCTTTCGCGACGTCCAGCGTCCGCAGTACCTGTTCGATCAACCGGCGCGCTCTGAGATAGGCTCCGGACGACTCCGAGGCGCGCGGGCCGGCAACATTGAGTGTTCGTACATCGCAACATTCGAC
>WTJD01000173.1 GCA_011524975.1 Lysobacterales bacterium | reverse complement strand
TGCCTGAGGATAAGGAGGGTCGGATCAGTTCGTGCACGTGCTGCGCGCGCGCAGCGAAAATCAGCAGCAGTTCGGTCATGGGGCCCATTTCAGGATGCTCGCCGTGCAGCACCACATCGCGTATCAGCTCTGCCAATGGCGTGCCACCCGGTTCGCGCGTCGTCACAACGCGGTGTCCGTGCCGCTCCAGCCATTGCGCCATACGATCCATCTGGCTGCTTTTGCCCGCGCCTTCCCCGCCCTCCAGCGTGATAAACATGGGTTCCATCAATTCTTCCCCAACATTTTGCGCACCGCGGCGTTGTGTTCATCCAGCGTCTCTGAAAACGCGTGCCCTCCGCTTCCATCGGCCACGAAAAACATGGCACTTCCTGCGGCCGGACGTGCCGTTGCCTGCAGCGCGTCTCTTCCCGGCAGCGCGATGGGGGTAGGCGGAAGCCCATGCCGCGTGTACGTGTTGTACGGTGTATCCGTGCGCAGATCGCGCTTCTTGATATCACCGTCATAAGAATCCCCCAGCCCGTAGATAACGGTCGGGTCGGTTTCCAGCCGCCAGCCCTGAATCAGGCGACGAACAAATACGCCGGCTATTTTTGAGCGTTCTTGCGGCACGGCGGTTTCCTTTTCCACGATGGACGCCAGAATCAAGAGCTCGTAGGGGCTGGCAAGCGGTACGTCAGAGCGTGCCTCCCAGGCCGATACCAGCGCCTCTTGCATGGCCTCGTGGGCGCGCTGGAGGATATCCAGATCGCTGTCGCCCCTGACGAAATAATAAGTCTCCGGCAGAAACCAGCCTTCGGGCCGCATGCCGCCCTGCCCCAGCGAAACCATCAGTTCCTCGTCCGAGCCCAGGGAGGAAAGCCGGCGTTCCAGGATCTCATTCTCCGCCAACGCCTGTTTAAGCCGATTGAAGGTCCAACCCTCGACAATGGTAAAAGCATGGGAGATGACCCGCCCGGAGGCCAGCATGCCGACCAGTTCAGATGGGCGCATTCCCGGCTCCAGCCGATACTCGCCCGCCTGGATGACCGCCGGGTTGAGCCGGTTATAGAGCCGCCAATGCCAGTGACTGCGCGTGACCCCGGCAGCCTCCAGGCTTGAAAGAACGGCCAGCATGGAAGCGCCCCGGGGCACCTCAAGCACGTAATCCGCAGGGATGTCCAGGGGTGCTTCCAGGAAATGGCGGTATTGCTGCCCGATCGCGAGCCCAACCATGACCAGCGCCAGCAACAGCAGCAGAGAGATTACCCGCCAGCGCCTCATGGCCGGTTCCGGGACTCCTCCAGCCAGGTTTGCATTTCAGCCGTGACCGGACCGGGGCTGAGCTCCAGCCCATCAACCGAAAGCACGGGCACGATACCCCGGACCACGTCACACAAAAACACCTCGCTGGCCTCCGCGATCATGTCGACGGTAATCCTGCGCAATTCGGTCCTCGCTTTGAACTCCCGAATGATTCGGCCGCGAAGTACGCCTCGCACACCACTTCGGTCCATTCGGGGCGTCAGCATCTGGTCACCAAAAACCAGGACAAGGTTGGAATCGATCGCGCTGATCAAATGGTCGTTCGCATCCAGCAACAAGCCTTCCTGCTCCTCGTGATCCGCCATTTCCCGCGCCGCAAGCACCATCTCCAGGCGGTTGAGATGATTGATACCACCCAGCAGTGGCTGCACCGCGATGCGTGTTTTACAAACCCGGGCGGCGACGCCCAGCTGCGCTTTCCGTACGCGCTCTTCGGGCCAGGGATAGGCGGTGATCACGCGGGTTTGCTCCTGATCGGAGCCGGGCAAGTAAGCGACGCTACCCGCGCCTCGACTCAGTATGAGTTTGACAATCGCCTGTCTCCGGCCCGCGGTGACTGTCTGAATTTCTCGAAGCAGAACAGACTGTGATGGGGCCGTGAGGCCCAGCAACTCGCAGCCTCGCCGCAATCGGTTCATATGGTCCTGCCACCACCAGGGGGTGCCGTTGACCACCGCAACCCGTTCCCAGAGGCCGTCTCCAAACGCCAGCGCGCGGTCGTCCGCCCGCACGAAAGGGCTAAGCTCACCGTTGACGAGACAGTCGGTCAGCGATTTTCCAGCGTCATTCACCAATACCATCCACCCTTTCGAAAATGCTTCCGGGTAGTGTTAACCGGTGAAGGATCAATTGTCCAGTCGGCCGAAAATCAAGGTGCCGTTGGTGCCGCCAAAACCAAATGAATTGGTCATCGCGATGTCGACCCGCTGCTGCCTGGCCTCGTTGGGCACGTAGTCCAGGTCACAGCCTTCATCGGGATTTTCAAGGTTGATGGTAGGCGGCAGCACGTGATCCCGAATGGCCAGAATGCTGAAAATGGCTTCGACACCACCGGCCGCGCCCAGGCAATGGCCCGTCATGGATTTGGTGGAACTCACCGCCAATGCGTGGGCGTGCTGGCCAAACGTGGTTTTCACCGCATCCGACTCGGCCCGGTCGCCCAATGGCGTGGAAGTGCCGTGCGCGTTGATATAGTCCACCTCCGCTCCGGCAAGACCGGCATCGCGCAGCGCGTTTGCCATGCACAGCGCGGCGCCCGCTCCATCCTCGGGCGGCGCGGTCATGTGATGTGCGTCGGCACTCATGCCAAAGCCCATCAACTCCGCGTGGATCGTAGCCCCCCGACGGCGGGCATGCTCCAACTCCTCGAGCACCACCACACCCGCGCCGTTTGACAGGACAAAGCCATCACGATCGCGATCCCAGGGCCGGCTGGCGCCCTTCGGGTCGTCGTTGCGTGACGACAAGGCCCTGGATGAGCAAAATCCCGCCATGCCAGGCCCTGTCGTTGCGTACTCGGCGCCGCCAGCGACCATCACGTCGGCATCGCCGTATCCAATCATGCGGCCGGCCATCCCGATGTTATGGGTCGCCGATGTGCAGGCAGTCACAATGGAGATGTTGGGTCCGCGACAGGCATAGCGAATGGACAGATATCCGCCCACCATGTTGACGATGGAACCCGGGATGAAAAATGGACTGACTTTACGCGGACCACTGGCCAGGTAGACCTCAGTGTTCTTCTCGATATTGGCGATGCCGCCGATACCGGCGCCAATCGAGAATCCAACACGGTCCGCGACCCGTTCTCCCAGGTCATCTTCTATGCCCGCGTCGCGTAAAGCCTGTACCGAGGCCGCCACCCCATAGTGAATGAACCGATCCGTGCGCCGCGCATCCCTGGCCGGCATGTATTGCGCGATATCAAAATCGTGTATTTCGCCGGCTATTCGGGTGCTCAGCGGATCGGCATCAAATTCCGTGATGGGTCCGATACCACTTTGTCCGTTACATACCGCGCTCCAGGAACTCTCGACATCGAGCCCCACGGGTGAAACCATTCCCAGGCCAGTTACCACCACTCGACGACCATTCATGTGCAGTAGCTCCTAATTGAACTTTTACGGCTGCAAATGCACAACGGCCGGCATGAGGCCGGCCGCTGCAGTTCACCATTGAGCGTGGGTTTATCCCGCGTTGGCATTAATGTAATCAATCGCCTGCTGCACACTGGTGATCTTTTCGGCGTCTTCATCCGGGATCTCACACTCGAACTCTTCTTCGAGTGCCATCACCAGTTCCACGGTATCCAGTGAATCAGCGCCAAGGTCGTCCACGAACGACGCGCTGGGAGTAACCTCGTCTTCCTTGACACCCAGTTGTTCGACTACGATCTTCTGGACGCGATCTTCAATGCTGCTCATCTAATTTATTTCCTCTACAGGGGACTGAGGGGCGCAATTTTAGAGAAACTCGCGCCGCGCTTCCAGTCCGTGACTATTCGCCGCAGTATGTTCTCCGGCGGCCTTTCAACTCAAATCCTGCCGGCCCTGGCCCAGGCTGGCAAAATTCAACTCAATTCATGAACATCCCGCCATTGACGTGCAGGGTCTGGCCGGTGATGTAACCCGCCCCTTCGCCGGCCAGGAATACGGCTGCCGCTGCAATGTCCTCGCCGTCGCCCAACCGCTGCAGGGGAATATCCCGCATCAGCGCGTCGCGCTGGGCATCGTCCAGTGCCCGGGTCATATCCGTATCGATAAAGCCGGGGGCAATCACGTTGACGGTAATGCCGCGGGTACCTACCTCCCGCGCAAGGGAGCGGCTGAAGCCCATCATGCCCGCTTTGGCTGCAGAATAGTTCGTCTGGCCCGGGTTACCCGTTGCGCCAACCACGGAGGCAATGTTGATGATTCTGCCGAACCTGGCTTTCATCATGCCGCGCAGGCAGGCTTTACTGAGGCGAAACACCGACCGAAGGTTGGTGTCCATCACGGCTTCCCAATCGTCCTCTTTCATCCGCATCAGAAGCTGGTCGCGGGTAATACCTGCGTTGTTGACCAGGATGACCGGAGCCCCGGCTGCTGAGCCGATCTCGCCGATAACCGCATTCACGGCGTCGGCGTCATTGACATTCAGCGCAAGGCCGCTTGAGCGCCCATCCAGGTCGACCAGCCGCCGCGTTATCTGCCCTGCTCCTTCCTCGGTGGTGGCGGTACCAAACACATGGGCCCCCTGACGCACCAGCGCGTCAGCAATAGCGGCGCCGATACCCCGGCTCGCGCCCGTGACCAATGCGACTTTATCTTTCATTGTCTCGTGCCTCCCAATCAGTAGCGCACCAGGGCCGAGCCCCAGGTGAACCCACCACCAAAAGCCTCCAGCAACAGCACCTCACCGCGCTGAATTCGCCCGTCCCTGACGGCTTCGTCAAGCGCGAGCGGCACGGAGGCGGCCGACGTATTTCCATGGCGGTCAACAGTCACCACCACGCGCTCATCAGGCAGCGCCAGTTTCTTGCCGGTCGCAGAGATGATTCTCAGGTTGGCCTGGTGAGGAATGAGCCAATCCACGTCTGAGCGGTCCATGCCATTGGCTTCAAGTGTTTCGTCCACGATGCGGCTGAGTGTTCTCACTGCCACCTTGAACACCTCGTTGCCCTTCATCTGGATGCTGATTCCGCAATTTTTCTCTTCTTGCCGAAATCCTGCCGAAACCCCCACATCCGTCCCCAGCAATCCGGCATGCTCGCCGTTGGCATGAATGTGGGTGGACAGAATACCCGGCTCATCACTGCCCTCGATGACCACCGCACCGGCGCCGTCACCAAACAGGACGCAAGTTTGCCGGTCATCCCAGTCGACCAGGCGCGTGATCGATTCAGCACCGATCACCAGCGCACGGCGCGCGTCGCCGACCCGAATCCACTTGTCCGCGATGCTGAGCGCGTACAGAAAGCCCGTGCAGGCAGCATTCACATCCATCGCGCCTACATGCGGCAATCCCAGGCGGTTTTGCAGCAATGAGGCGGTGCTGGGAAAAATCACATCGGGCGTCGTCGTGCCCAGGATGATGAGGTCAATATCCCCGGGCTCCACTTCCGCCGCTTCCATGGCCCGCAGTGCGGCCTGGTAAGCCAGATCGCCGGTGGTTTCGTCATCGGCGGTGACATGACGCTGGCGGATGCCCGTCCTCTCACGGATCCACTGGTCAGAGGTGTCGACGAATTTCTCGAGATCTGCGTTGGTCAGGATCTTCTCGGGCAGGTAACTGCCCGTCCCGATAATTTTCGAATACTTCAAGTGGACTCTCCCGCGCCATACCGCTGGATGGCTTCCTTAATCCTGTCAGGCACCTGTCGTTGCGCCTCTCGCATGGCCTCGCGAATCGCATGCACCATGGCCGTGGCATCTGCACTGCCATGACTTTTTACCACCACGCCCGCCAGACCCAGCAAAGGCGCCCCATTATGCTTGCCGGGATCGAGTTGTTCCAGCATGCTCCGAAGCGCCGGTTTGGCCAGGAGGCCCGCACAGCGGCTTCTGAAGTCGTGGCGAAACACATCCTTCAACTCATTGAACAGCATGCGGGCCAGTCCCTCGCTGGACTTGAGCAGCAGGTTGCCCGCGAAGCCGTCGCATACGGCCACATCCGCCTTGCCCGCGTAGATGTCGTGTCCTTCGATGAACCCGACATAATTCAGCGGTAACTCGCGCAGCAGGCCATGGGCCTCCTGCACCACGGCGTGGCCTTTGCCTTCCTCGTGTCCCACATTGAGCAGACCCACGCGCGGCGGCGGCCCGCCCTGCAGGGTCCTCGCCTCCACGCCCATGATGGCGAACTGCATCAACTGACGCGCGTCGACATCGAGGTTGGCCCCCAGGTCGAGCACGCTGGTCATGCCTCCTTCGCAGGGGATATCGGACATCAGCGCGGGCCGCCTGAGCCCCGGAAGCACGCCCAGGCGCTTGACGCCCAAAGCGACGAGCGCAGCGGTGTTGCCGGCGCTGACGCACGCGTCTGCCGCTTTGTCGGCGACCATCTGGATGGCCCACCCGGTGCCGCTGCCGGCGCCTTTTCTGATGGCGGCAACGGGCCCGGCATCTGCGGCCAGGACGCTCTCGGCAGCCACCCACTTCAGGCGTGGATGCGAGGCAAAATCCACACGATCCTCGATGTCATCCACGACCCCAACCAGGGTGATGTTCAGCTCAGGCTCCTGGGACAGCGCTTCCAATGCGGCCGGCAGGGTGACGTCGATACCGTGATCCCCGCCGTTGGCGTCCAAAGCCAGACTGACCTGTTGCCCGCTCACTGCTGACATGCATTAACCACTTTGCTTTGCCGCTAAACAAAACCGCCGGCAATTGCCGGCGGCCTGCATACGATCTGCTGAAACC
>WTJD01000129.1 GCA_011524975.1 Lysobacterales bacterium | reverse complement strand
AGGGACTAGGGACTAGGGACTAGGGACTAGGGACTAGGGACTAGCAGGATGGTGCTCGAGCCGGGTCGGTCATGCAAGCCAATGTGGGAGGCGCGCCTTCGCCGCCATGCTTTTGATCTTGCTCTTACTGGTCCCTAGTTCCCAGTCCCTGTTTCCCAGTCCCTGGTTCCTTGTTCCCGCTCTATCCGCCGCGACGCGATTGAACCATCTCCCTGATGAATCCCAGGTTATCGGCACTTTCGTATGTACCGGCTTCGTCTTCGATCAGCGGGATCAGCGTCCAACCCTCCAGGCTCATGTCAGGCGCCAGAGGAAAGTCTCTGGGCTGATAGTCGAACATTCCGGAAAGGTCAATCTCAGAGCGGCTAGCCGGTTCGCCAATCACCTGCATTTCGAAGGCAAAATCCAGGTCGAAGCGATGACTGCCGTCCTCGAACCGGTACGCGATGCCCTCAACTTCCCAGGGTGCCGGAAAACCACCCTGCGCCCCGCCGGTTTCCAGCTGCAGGGGATAGATCTCATCGGCATGCGCCAGTTCGCGGCGCTCGATCAAAGCGGCGGGCCCATCCGGCGCAGTCTTCTGCATCAGCACGAACAGCAACTGCAGCATCAGCATGGGTGAATCGATCACCGCCCTCAGCTCGCCCCCCTCTCCCCGGCCTTCAAACCCACGCACCAGCAATACCCGGCCGCCCACCAGCAACATCTCACCCCGACTGATGCCCTCGGGCAGGGTTTCTTCGGCCTTGATCCAGGCATCGCCGCAATCGCAACGGTAAAAATCCCAGCGGGCATGGAAACCCTGTCCGGGGAAACGGGCATCCAGGCGCGCGAACCAGGGCTGGGCCCAATGGGTGCCGGGCGCGATCCCGGCCTGTGCTTCTTCAGCACTGAGATCACTCGTAAAGAGCACCAGGCCGAGAAGAAGTGGCGCAAGAATTGAACGCATCAATCAAACAGAGTCCGTAGCGCAGCCCCGGGATCTTCTTCCCGCATGAAGGCCTCTCCCACCAGGAAAGCATGGATACCGGCGGCATGCATGCGTTCCACGTCGGCTCGCTGCTTGATGCCGCTCTCGGTAATCAGCAAGCGGTCCGGAGGCAGCATGGCCTTCAAGCGCTCGCTGGTGCCCAGGTCGGTGGTGAAATCGTGCAGATTGCGGTTGTTCACCCCGAGCAGGCAGTCCTCTCCCAGTTCCAGGGCCACCTCCAGTTCATGCTCGTCATGCACCTCGACCAATACATCCAGGCCAAGCTCACGTGCCTGCCCATGCAAATCCTGCAATTGCGCGGGCGCAAGCGCCGCGACGATCAACAACAGGCAATCGGCATCCAGACAGCGAGACTCCAGCAGCTGCCATGGGTCGATAATGAAGTCCTTGCGCAGGGCCGGTAGCGAACAGGCGGAGCGCGCCTCGGCCAGGTAGTCGCGATGGCCCTGGAAATACGGCGCGTCGGTGAGCACCGAAAGACAGGCCGCCCCACCGGCCTCGTAGGCGGCTGCGATCTCACCCGGCCTGAAATCGGCGCGGATGACACCGGCGCTGGGGGATGCTTTCTTCACTTCGGCAATCACGGCGCTGCCCTGTTCTGCTCTTTCCCGCAGCTTCTTGCCAAATCCTCGCGGGGGCGGCGCATCGCCGCACCGCGAACGCAGCTCCGCGGCCGATACATGGCGCTGGCCGGCCTCGATCTCCTCGCGCTTGGTCGCCAGGATTTTCTGCAGCACCGAGGGGATATTCACGCGAAAGACCGGGTCTTTTCAGCCAGCTGTTCCAGACGCTGCCAGGCCGAGCCGTCGTTGATATGCTCCATGGCCCGTTGGCAGCCGGCTTTGGGTGTATCGGCCAACCCGGCCACGTACAGGGCAGCGCCCGCATTCATGGCTATCATGCGCGCCGCCCTGACCGCAGGCTGGTCAGTGCCGCCTGTGAGTGCCGCGCGGATCAGCGCCAGGGACGCTTCAGCCGTGTTCACTTTCAATTCATCCAGTGTGGCGGGCTCGAGATCGAAATCGGAGGGTTGCAGGGCATACTGCGTGACCTCGCCATCTTTCAGTTCGGCCACGTGAGTCTGTCCCGCGAGGCTGATTTCATCGAGGCCATCTTCCGAATGCACCACCATGACATGGCGCGCCCCCAGCCGCCCCAACACCTCGGCCACCGGGCGGCACAGGTCGTTGTCAAACACCCCCAGCAACATGTTCTGCACCCCGGCCGGATTGGTCATCGGGCCAAGGATGTTGAAGATGGTCCGCATGGCCAATTCCTTGCGCGGGCCAATGGCGTGGCGCATGGCGCTGTGGTGGGCCGGCGCGAACATGAAGCCCACACCCAGATCGTGGACGCATTCTGCGACCTGCTCCGGCGAGATATCCAGCTTGACCCCGGCCGCCTCCAGCAGGTCCGCACTGCCTGAGCTCGACGACACCGAACGATTGCCGTGCTTGGCCACCTGCCCGCCCGCGGCAGCCACCACCAAAGCCGAAGCGGTGGAGACATTGAACAAATTGGCGCCGTCACCGCCCGTACCCACGATATCGACCAGGTGCTCACCTGTAACCTTCACGCCCGTGGCCAGCTCTCGCATGACCATGACCGCTCCGGTGATTTCATCGATGGTCTCGCCCTTCAGGTGCATACCCATGAGAAAGGCGCCGATCTGCGCGTCTGATGCTTCCCCGCTCATGATCTGACGCATCACCGCGACCATCTCGTCCGTCTCGAGGTTGCTCTTGCGCACAACCTTGGCGAGCGCTCCTTTGATATCGCCAACCGTATTCATGGGCGGGTCCACTCCAGAAAATTCTTCAACATGTCATGTCCGTGCGCCGTGAGGATCGATTCCGGATGGAACTGAACGCCCGCCAGCGGCAGGTCCCTGTGCTGCAGGCCCATGATCTCACGCTCGCCCTCGCACTCGGTCCAGGCCGTCACCTCAAAACAGTCGGGCAGGCCCTCGTTATCCACGATCAAAGAATGGTAACGGGTGGCCTCGAACGGATTGGGCAGGCCGGCAAATACGCTTTCGCCGGAATGTTCAATCATCGAAGTCTTGCCATGCATGATTCGCGGCGCCCTGATCACCCTGGCGCCAAAGGCCTGGCCAATGCACTGGTGCCCCAGGCAAACCCCAAATATGGGAACGCTGGGCGCCAGCCGTTCGATCAGTTCCAGGCAGATGCCTGCATCATCGGGCGTGCACGGCCCCGGGGAAATAACGATGCCCGCGGCTTGACGCTCGGCAACCTCATCCACGGTCACAGAGTCATTGCGCAGCGTTTCCACTTCCACCCCCAGTTCACCCAGGTACTGCACCAGGTTGAAGGTGAAGGAATCGTAGTTGTCGAGCATGAGAATCATGGTCTCTGAATCGCCCCGTTGGGTTGCGCCGCCACTGGTCGGGGCATGATATCCGGGGTAGCCGCTCGAAGCGAGCGTGGCCGATAATGTGGGCATGAACACAGATCGCTTGCACAAGGCCGTGCCGCGTACACGGAACCTGTCCCTGTGGCTGCCCCTGTGGCTGTCCCTGGTGACGGCCATGCCGGCGCAGGTCGTGGCCCAGTTAGCCGCCCAGGTAGCCGCCCAGGCCCCGATAGCCGCGCCCGCAGACAACGCGCCGCGGCCCACGGCGCCCCTGAACAGCGACAGAATTCGCGCGGCTTTCGGCTCCTACGGCGTGGACGTTTTGCGCCAGGATGCCGAACGTCGTGTCAGCAACCTGTACAGCGAGACGGCAGGCTCAAGGATTTGCCGAACGCTGGCCATCTCGCAATTTTCAAACCCGGTTCCCGAACCGCTGTCGAACGCGCATCGCCGCATCCTCGAAGGCGGCAGCATCGGCATCACCTTGCGCGAGGAGGGGTGGAGGATCTCCAAGACCCCGCTCTTCACGGGCCAGATACCCAACGGCATCGGCTTTAAAAAGATCGCCCGCCTGTCCCGGCAGGACGGGCGCGAACTGGCGCTTGTGATGTACGACCTCAGCGTTGAGCGGGCAGGCCTCGAGTATCGCTATGTCACGATCACGGAGATCTACCATCCAGACTACCTCAGCTACGACGAGGTGACTTCCATCTACGGATCGCCGCCGGCACGCGCCGACGACGAGGCCCGGATATCATCCCTGTTGAGCAAGGCGCGCGACCTGATCAACCAGCCGGAGCTGGCTCAACCGGAGACCCCCTGACCGGCCCGATCAACCCGCGCCGTCAGCGAGACGGCCGCGTTGCCAGATCAGGAATACGGCCGGAATCAGGGCCAGCGTCAGCACGGTGGCGCTGATCATGCCGCCCACCATGGGCGCGGCGATGCGGCGCATCACCTCGGAACCGGTTCCGTCACCCAGCATGATGGGCATCAGGCCCACCACGATAGAGGCCACCGTCATCATGATGGGCCGGACGCGCATCAAGGCGCCCTCCCTGACCGCGCGGTCGAGATCCTCACGCCGCAGCCCACGGCCGGAATCCAAGGCGCGCTGCTGTTCGCGTTTGAGCGCCTGCTTCAGGTAGACCAGCATGACCACGCCGATCTCCACCGCCACGCCGGCCAGCGCGATAAAACCCACCCCGACCGCCACCGAGACATCGTAGTCCAGCAGGTACAGCAGCCAGATGCCGCCAACCAGCGCGGTAGGCAGCGTACCCAGGATGATCATCACCTCGGTGAGCTGTCGAAAGTTCAGAAACAACAGCAACACGATGATGGCCAGCGTAATGGGCAACACCACGGCAAGCCGCTCTTTTGCCCGCTCCATGTACTCATACTGGCCAGACCAGTTCAGTGAGTAACCGGGCGGCAGCTGTAGCCGCTCAGAAACCGCCTGCCGGGCGGATTCGACATAGCTGCCAACATCCACACCCTCAATGTCGACGAAAATCCAGCCATTGGGGCGGGCGTTTTCACTCTTGATCATCGGCGCACCGCCCTCCACGCGAATGTCGGCCACCGCGGATAGCGGAATCTGCCCGCCGGCAGGCGTCACCACGGGCAGCGCCTTCAGTTTTTCCACCGAGTCACGCAGGCCGCGTGGATAGCGCAGATTGACCGGATAACGCTCCAGGCCCTCCACCGTCTCTGTCACATTCATGCCGCCGATGGCGGTGCGGACGATATCCTGCACATCATCGATATTCAGCCCGTAACGAGAGGCCTGTTCGCGCAGGATATCCACCGTGACGTAACGTCCCCCCGCGACCCGCTCAGAGAATGCCGAAGCCGTACCGGATACCTGCTCTAACACACGCTCGACCTGCTCGCCAATGTCCTGGATGACCCCCAGGTCCGGGCCGGCAATCTTGATACCCACGGGGGTCTTGATACCGGTGGCCAGCATGTCAATGCGGGTCTTGATCGGCCAGACCCAGGCATTGGTCAGCCCCGGCAGCCGGACCCGCTGATTCAGCTCCGCCTTGATGTCTTCAATGGTCATGCCTTTGCGCCACTGCGATTCAGGCTTCAGCTGAATAACCGTCTCGATCATGGTCAGGGGCGCCGGATCGGTCGCGGTGTCGGCTCGTCCGATTTTGCCGAATACGCGTTTGACCTCGGGCACCGTCATGATCAGCTTGTCGGTCTGCTGCAGCAGTTCCTGGGCCTTGCCTGCCGATATGCCGGGAAACGTGGTCGGCATGTACATCAGGTCGCCCTCGTTGAGATCCGGCATGAACTCAGAGCCCAGCTTGTTGACCGGCCAGAATCCGGCCACCAGGAGCGCGCAGCAAGCCAGCACGACCAAAGCCGGGTGGCGGGTGATCCAGCCTACCAGCGGCCGATAGAGCCAGATGAGCAATCGGTTCAGTGGATTACGATGTTCCGGCAGGATACGTCCGCGAATGAAGTACCCCATCAACACGGGCACCAGGGTGATCGCCAGTCCCGCCGCCGCGGCCATGGCGTAGGTCTTGGTAAAGGCCAGCGGTGCGAACAGCCGCCCCTCCTGCGCCTGCAGGGTAAACACGGGCAGGAAGCTGAGCGTAATGACGAGCAGCGAAAAGAATAACGGCGGGCCAACCTCAACGGCCGCCTCGGTCACGACATCCCAGTGTCGTTTTTGCTGATAGCCGGGCTCTTCCATCTTCTTGTGCAAGGTCTCGATCATCACGATGGCGGCGTCGACCATGGCCCCGATGGCGATCGCGATGCCGCCCAGTGACATGATGTTGGCGTTCAGCCCCTGCAGGTACATGACGATAAAAGCCGCCAGGATGCCCAGCGGCAGGCTGACGATCACCACCAGCGACGAGCGCAGGTGAAACAGGAACACCAGGCAGACCAGGGCGACCACGATAAATTCCTCGACCAGTTTGCCCTGCAAGGTGTCGACCGCACGATTGATCAGCGCCGAGCGGTCGTAGGTTTCCACCACCTCGACCCCTTCGGGCAGACTGCGCGCCAGCTCTGCCAGCTTTTCCTTGACGCCCTCGATGGTTGCGCGGGCGTTCTCGCCGTAGCGCATGACCACCACGCCGCCCACCACTTCGCCCTCGCCGTCGAGGTCGGCAATGCCGCGGCGCATTTGCGGTCCAAACCGGATGTCGGCCACGTCCTGCAGGCGAATCGGCGTGCCGTTGCGATTCATGCCCAGCGGAATCTCACCGAGGTCTTCCACGGAATCCAGGTAGCCGGTCGCGCGCACCATGTATTCCGCTTCGCCCATCTCGATCACGGAACCACCGACTTCCCGGTTGCCGCGCTGGATAGCGTCGCGAACCCTGGCCAGTGGCAGACCGAACGCGCGCAGCGCGTCGGGATTGAGAATCACCTGGTACTGACGGACCATGCCGCCAACGGTGGCCACCTCGGCCACCCCCGGCACGGTCTTCAGCTCGTACTTGAGAAACCAGTCCTGGATCGACCGCAGCTGCGCCAGGTCGTGCCGCCCGCTTTCGTCCTTGAGGGCGTACTGGTACACCCATCCCACACCCGTGGCGTCCGGGCCCAGCACCGGCCGCGCCGAGGGCGGCAACTGGCCGGAGACCTGGTTCAGGTATTCCAGCACCCGTGACCGGGCCCAGTAGAGATCCGTGCCATCTTCGAAAATCACGTAGACGAACGAGTCTCCAAAGAAGGAATAGCCCCGAACATCGACCGCGCCGGGCACGGACAACATGGCGGTACTCAGCGGATAGGTCACCTGGTCTTCCACCACGCGGGGCGCCTGACCCGGATAAGGCGTCTTGATGATCACCTGCACGTCGGAGAGGTCCGGTATGGCATCGACCGGCGTGTTCAGCGTCACCCAGGTGCCTGCCCCTGCCAGGATCAGGCTCAGCAGCAGGATCAGGATGCGGTTGCCGATCGACCATCGGATGATGGCTTCAATCATGATCGTGCTCCTTGTCCATGGTTTGCCCCATCAGGTGCACCTCGTCGATCACCCAGGCATCACCCTCCTGCACCATGACGAAGTGGATGGACTGGTTCTCACCCAGCGCGGACAGATCCACCCGGTCGGTCACCCGGAAGTTCATGGTCATGGTCGGCCAGTTGAGCTCGGGAATGGGGGCATGGGTCATGCGAAGTTTGCGGTCCTGGGCCATGACCTCACGAATCGTGCCCTCGGCCATGATCCGACGGGTTTCGGCTACAGATGGCTCTTCCTGCTCGGGGACCACCTCGGACATACCCTCTGAGTTCATGCCGGAAAACAGCTGGGTCAACTCGTACTCACCCGCTTGCGCCTGCTCCAGCGCAAACCGCACGTTCTGCCCCGCTTGCATGATGCCCAGATCAACGTCGGGCCGGACACTGAAGACCATGGTCATGCTGGGCCAGCCCAGCGCTTCGATCGGGCCATGGGCGATGCGCACCCGGCGCTTGGTGGCATCGATATCTTCTACCCGGCCACTGCCAAAAACCGGCTCAGGCAGGCGCTCGCGCTCGGGCGGAATATCAGACGCCAGGCGCTGGATACTGCCCGCCAGGCTGGCTTCGGAATCAATCAGGAACTGCGCCGAGGTCACCACCTCGTCGCCTTCCTCGATACCCGCCAGTATTTCGACGAATTCACCGCTTTCCAGGCCGGTCAGCACTTCGCGGACCTGAAACCGCCCTGCACCCAGCGCAAGCACGACCCGATCATGACCCGGCGCCGGGATCAAAGCCTCGCGCGGAATACTCAGCGCCGCGGGCCGCAAGCGTCCAAAAATGGACACCCCGGCATACATGTTGGGCTTGAGCCGTTCATCCGGGTTGTCGAACCGCAGGCGGACCCGAAGCGTTCGGGTAGCGGGGTCGAGCACGGGATAGACATGGTCCACCTGACCGCTGAACACGGAACCGGGCAGGAATTCCAGACGCGCCTCCGCGGCCTGCCCGGCGGCGACCCACTCGGCCTGCGACTCGAACACCTCAGCCTGCAACCAGACGCTGGAGAGGTCGGCCAGGCTCATGATGGTGGTGTTGGGCTGGACATACATGCCCTCGCGCACGCTCAGCGTGGCCACAATGCCGTCCTGCGGCGCCAGCACGCGAATGTTTTCCGAAGCCGACTTGCGGCGCGCCAGCGCCGCGATATCTGACGGCGCCATGCCCAGGGCGCGCAGTTTTTCATCGGCGCCGCTCAACAGGCGGCGATCATTGCGCTGTGCGGCCTGCAGGTACTCTTTCTGGGCATTGACCAGTTCCGGGGAATAGAACTCAAACAAAAGATCGCCCTGGCTGACACGCTCGCCTTCGGCCGCCACCGGCAGCCCCACAATCCAGCCGGCCACGCGCGTATTGATGTGGCTGATCCGGGTCTCATCGAAACCCACGAACCCGGTGGCCTCAATCCGACGCCAAAGCGGCCGCACCTGCGCGGGCGCGCTGCGCACGCCCAAGTTATTGACCACCGCGGGATTGATCACGACCTCATCGCCCTGGCTGGCCTCATCGGCGTAGACGGGCACCAGGTCCATCCCCATGGGCGATTTGCCGGGCTTGTCGCGCCGGAAATTGGGGTCCATGGGCGCCACCCAATAGAGAACGTCACGCTCGGCCCGCGCCGGCTCCGCTTCAAGGGCGGGCTCCGGTGTCGGCAGCAACTTTGGCCCCAGCAGGGCGCCGGCCACGAAAGAGGCGATCATTAACGCCGTCAACAGTGTTCGCTTGTTCATGATGATTCACCTTGCAGGTAACGCAGACGGGCCAGGGTTTTGAGCCGTTCGGCATGGAGATCGACATACTGCAATTGCAGGTCATATTCGTTGATGCGCGCGCGCATCAGGGAGGTCAGGTCACCCAGTGCCGCCTGGTATGCAGACAGGGCGGATTCCGCGTTGTCCCGCGCGTCCGGCAGCAATGAACGTTCAAACCGCTGCAGGCGTTCCGCCTGGCGCTGCAGAATCGACCATTGCATGCGCGCCTCGCTGCGCATCTTCCGCCACGCATCGTCTCGCTGATACATCGCCGCCGAGGATTCCGACACCGCCGCCGCCTTGAGCCGGTCTTGACGATTGCCGCTGAACAGCGGCAGATCCATCATGAGCATCACGGAGAGCAGGTCGGAACGGTCGCGGCCATCGGGGTGGGTTCCGCCCCTGGCCCCGTAGGTGAGATCGATGCCAAATTCCGGCTTGTATCGCTGATCCGCCAGCTCCACCGCGGTGTCCGCGGCCCGCGCCTGTTCATTGAGGGCGGCGATGCGCGGATGCTGTTCCAGGGCCTGATGCATGGCTTCCTGCGCCGCGGGCGGATCGAACTCGGGCCAGCCCGGCTCAATTTCGCGCCAGGCATGTTCGCCAATCCAGGCTTCCAGGCGCGCACGGGCGCGATCTTCTTCCTGCGCGATCCGGGTCGCACGGTCTTCCACCCTGGCCAATTCCACCGCGGAGCGCAGCACATCCTGCTGCTGCACCTTTCCGGTGGCGTAGTAACCGCGCGTGATGTCCTCCAACTCGGTAAACGCAGACCTGGCTTCCAAATTGATTTCCGCCAGTTTTCGTTGCCGTATGATTTCTATGTATTCCTCGGTCACCGCCAGCCTCAGCCGCAAGCGCTCATCCAGCGCCATCTGGCCCAATGCCGCCGAGCGTTCCTGCATCTGCTCAGCGCGCAATGCCCGGCTGCTGCCGCGTGGGAACTTCTGAACGATACCCACCTGCACCTGGGTCATCGGCTCCTGGCCCAAGTGAAACGTATCGGTCGGCAGTGACATGAAACCGGCCTTGAGCATCGGATCGGGCAGTTCACCGGCAGCAACGGCGCGCTGCTCAATGGCCACTTGCCGGGCGGCAACCGCCTTCAGCGAGGGCGCCTGGTCCAGGGCGATACGCTCCGCGTCGGCCAGGCTAAGGTCATCGGCCCAGCCCGGGCATGCGACGATTGAAACAGCGATCAATAAACAGCCACGCGACCGCAGGCCGCGGGGGCGAAAAACACGCAAATGGGATGCGAACATCATTCTCTCCAAAAGCATCGGTGCCCGGTTCATAGGCACGGGCGAACGAAAACAACGCCTTGGCGGCTACATCAGCCGGGCAGGCGAGATCTGCTCAGGAGTGGGTTCTGGGAGGTCGGTAGGGGTGCGCGTCGTGGCTGGGCGCCAGGCGACCTTCAGTCGCGGAAGACCAGGTCGAGGCGGGCATGGCCGCCACCAGGAAAGCGGGTTCGAAGACCGCGGCCACGGTGACCACGCATGACAGGCAGGCTGAACGCTCACAGCCCTCGTCGTCAGCGTCCGGCTCCGCGCAGCAGCCATGGGCTTCGGCCTGATTCGTCATGTCATGGTCCATGCCCATTTCGATGTCCATGTCCATGTCCATGTGCCCGGGCATTTCAGCGGGGTGCGCCATGCCGGCATCCCCGTGCATATCGCACGCGGAAACCGGCATCGGCTGCAGCGATGCCAGGATCAACAAAATGGCCAAGATGGCTTTCATGGGGCGAAAGATAGCCCTATCTCGTCTAAAAATCAATGAGTTGGGTCACAATATTAATATCTGCGGGAAACGGCGGGGACCGGCAGCCGCGTATGGATGTCGGCTCAGACAGGTGTCACCTGCACCCTGCCGGCTCAGATGATTCGCCCCGGATTGAGCAGACCCCTGGGGTCCAGGGAAGCCTTTATGCTTTTCATCAGGCGGATTTCCTGGACGTTGCGGCTGGATGAGAGCCAGGCACGCTTCTCCAGCCCAATTCCATGCTCGGCGGAGATCGACCCCTGGTAGCGTGCCAGGCGCTGGTAAACCAGCTCGTCACAATCGGACTGGCTGACGCCTTCCTCGCACGGATTGACGAACAGATGCAAGTTGCCGTCGGCCATGTGTCCGAACACCTGAAATTCGACCGCCGGCCAACGCGCTCGCAAATCATCCGAGAGGCCATCGACATAGGCGGGCATGTCACGAATAGGCAGGCTGACGTCGTATAAAAACGCGGGAAGGATGGCATCGAATTCCTCACGCACGTTCCACAAGGCGCGCCGCTCGGCATCGGACTTCGGAATCACCGCGTCGACAATACACGCTGATTCCAGGGTCTGCTCCAACAAACGGTTGAAGCGCAGCTCGTCAGCCTCAGGGTCGGCGCCTTCCGCCTCGATCATCACATAGAAGGCGTGGTCGCGATCCATGGGCGGTCGATGCCCGTCCGGTTCCGTTACCGCGCGGTAATAGGAATTCCACATGACTTCATAAGCGCTGAGCGTTCCGGCCAGCTCAGCCTGTGAGGTTCTCAACAGTCGAACCACCTCATCGAACGATTGCATGGCCACCATCGCGGTCTGGCGGCTGGCAGGCAGCGGAAACAGGCGCAACACCGCCCGGGTGACGACACCCAGGGTTCCCTCGCTGCCGATAAACAACTGCTTCAGGTCATAGCCGGTGTTGTTCTTGAGCATCTGGTTCATTGAGGAAACGACCGTCCCGTCCGCCAGAACGGCCTCCAGCCCCAACACCAGGTGTCTCATCATGCCGTAGCGGAGCACGTTCATGCCGCCCGCATTGGTGGCCACGGTGCCGCCGATGGTGCAGCTGCCGCGGGCGCCGAGGTCCAGGGGGAACAAAAACCCTTGTTCCGCCAGCTGCTCCTGCACCGTCTGCAAGACGGCACCCCCCTGGATAATGGCGGTGCCGCCCACCTCGTCGACGGATTCAATGGCGGACATGCGTTCCAGCGAGATAATCACATCCTCGGCGCGCGATTCAGCGCCGGCCACAACGCCCGTTCGACCACCCTCGATGACCATGCTCTGACCGTGCTCATGACAGTGACGCATGACCTGGCTGAGTTGTTCGGTGGAATCGGGGCGCAACAGCGCCAGCGCCCGCGTCGGGGCCGGGTTCCAATAGGATGTCGCGCGCTCGGACAGGGCCTCGGAAGACACCACTCCGCCCGGCCCCAGGATGTTTTCCAGCTTGGCGAGCAAAGGGTTCACAGGCATGACGCATTCACAATCCGCGCGAGGCCCGGTCGACCGCCGTGATCAGCGCGCGCCCCTTGTTCATGGTCTCCTCCCATTCGCGCTCAGGGTCGGAGTCCGCCACAATGCCCGCGCCCGCCTGCACATGCAGTTTGCCGTCCCGGATCACCGCGGTGCGGATGGCGATGGCCAGGTCGGCGTCGTCATGCCAACTGAGGTACCCGACGGCGCCGGCGTAGATGTTTCGCTTGACCGGCTCCAATTCACTGATGATCTCCATGGCGCGTATTTTGGGCGCCCCGGACAAAGTGCCGGCGGGGAAAGAGGCGCGAAGCGCGTCCATTGAATTCAGGCCGTCCTCCAGGTCACCGTCCACCTGGGAAACGATGTGCATCACGTGAGAATAGCGCTCGATGACCATGGTGTCGGTCATCGCCACGCTGCCGGTTTTGGCCACGCGGCCCACGTCGTTTCGCCCCAGGTCAATCAGCATCACGTGCTCCGCTCGCTCCTTGGGGTCATTGAGCAGCCTCTCCGCCAATTCCTGGTCTTCCTGGGGGCTGGCGCCGCGGTGAATGGTGCCGGCGATTGGCCGCACGGTGACTTTCCGGTTTTGTACCCGAACCAGGACCTCCGGTGAGGAGCCCACGATCTGGGTGTCGCCCAGATCGATGAAATACATGTAAGGAGAAGGGTTCAGCGCCCGCAGCGCTCGGTAGACATCCAGCGGCCGGGCCTTGAAGGGCACGCTCATGCGCTGGGAGAGCACCACCTGGAAAATATCACCGGCCAATATGTATTCCTGGCTGCGCCTGACGGCCTCCAGGAAGGCCTCGCGCGTAAACCCGTATCGAAAATCGCCCTCGTCGACGGGCTCACCCTTAACGGCCAGCCCATAACCCGTGCTGCCCGAACGCAGCCGGTGCTCCAGGGTATCGAGGCGCCGCTGAGCCCGCGCCCAGCCATCGGGCTCGGAAGGATCGATGTTGACGATCAGCCATAAGCGCCCTTCCAGGTTATCAAAGACCGCCACCTCCTCCGACAACAGCAACACGGTATCTGGCGCGCCCAGTTCGTCGGGTTTGGCGTGCTCGGCCAGCCGCGGCTCGATCAACTGGACGGTTTCATAACCGAAATATCCCACCAGCCCACCGGTGAACAGGGGCAGTTCGTCCACGCGGGGCGTGGAAAAAGCAGCCTGCAGCTGTGCGATTTCCTGAAGGGGATCGTCCACATGCTCTTCGCTGATGCACTGGCCGTAATCATGCACGCTGATGCGGTGGCCTTCGATCACATAGCGGCGGCGACAGGGCAAGCCGATGATGGAATAGCGGCCCCAGGTCTCACCACCCTCAACGGATTCAAACAGGTAGGAATCGCGGCCGTCGCACAGTTTCAGGTAGACCGACAGCGGCGTGTCGAGGTCGGCCAGAATGGCGCGCCACACCGGAATCCGGTTGTGCCCGCCCGCGCATAGCTGATCGAATGTTGCCTTGTCCAAGCGTTTGCTCTCGCGTCCCTGGGTTAACGGCCGATTCTAACCGCATTGGGCGGCCAGAGCAGCCTTGATCCGCATCCATCAGGCGCCCAGCGACAGGGTAAACTCCACGCCCTGTCCATTGTCCAGGTTCCTGGCGCCCACCCGGCCGCCGTGCGCTTCTGCTACCAGCCGCACGATGTGCAGGCCGAGACCCAGGTGACGTCCCGCGCCCCGCTCGCGCATGCTCACGAGCGAATCAAACAACTGCTCGGGCAAGACATCCGGCAATTGCGATCCGGTATTGGCCACCCTTATCTGGCAATGCTCTGCTTGCCTGACCAGCCGGACCCTGACTTCATCTTCCGGCCCGGTCAGCGATATGGCGTTGTCCACCAGCTTGTCCAGCGCCTGGGCCAACAGATCGGGCGCGCACGGCCACAGGCAGGGTTCGCCCGGAAGCTCCAGCTCGATCCGTCTGCCTTTGTGCACGCCGCGATAGGCCTCCACGCAACTGCGCAACACGGCTCGCAAATCGACTTCATCCCACTCGGAGGCCTCGATCGCCGCCTCCAGCCGGGTCGCCTCGGACATCGCTCGAACAATCGAGGCCTGCCGGTCCAGGCCCTCGCGCGCGCGCTCGAGGTAGCGCCGGGCTTCACCATCCAGCGCCTGGCTGCCCAGGTTGTCCAGGGACGACCGGGTGATGGCCAAAGGCGTTTTCAACTCGTGGGACAGCCGGCCGGCCAGCTTGCGGAGGTAGGCATTGTATTCAGCCACCGCGCGCAACAGGCGGGCATTGTTTCGCGCCAGCTCGCCCAATTCATCCCGGTCATGCGTCAGCGGCAACGGCCCCGGCTGGCTGGAATCGTCCATGGCCTCGCTGACCGCTCCGCTCAGTCGCCGGACCCGGCGGGACAGTCGCGAGGCAAACCACCATAGGCTCGCGCCCAACACCAACATCAGCGCCAGGGTGGTCAACATAATGCGACCCAGCGCGCGGTTGGTGACCAGCAACAGCCCGTCCGTGGTGGTTTCCAGCACGATCGCGCCCATCACCTGGCCATCCAGGGTTACGGGCATGGCCACGGCATTGCGCACCACGGCGCTGTCAGGATCCTGGGTCCAGCGGCTGGCTTTTGTCCCGGCCAGCGCGGCGTCCACCAGGGGCTCTTCAAACCGAACCACGAATTCCGGCCGGTCACCGCCCGGTTCAAGACTGGCGCCGGCCACGCCCCGGTAAATGACCCGCTCGACCCAGGTCAGTTGTCGCTGCCCGGGTGTCGGAGGATTGCCTGACCCGGCCAGCACCCAGCCCTCGCTGTCCACCAGCCAGGCGCGCGTGCCTGGCGGCCCCACCGCGGACAGCCACTGTCGAAATTCAGAGTCGGCGCTGACCAGCCGCAACCATGAAGCAGGCCGCATCGACTCAAGCGTGCCGGCCTCACCCGCCAGCCGGGGCCCGGAGGGGTAATCACGCATATCCAGTGCGCCGAGGCTGATCTCCACCGGGCTGTTCCCCCCCGGCTCTGGCGCCAGTGGCAGGGCAAGCTCGACCTGGTAGCCATCATCCGTGTCCAGCCAGAACCCGGTAAGCTGGCCGCCCTGCTCCCCCTGGCTGCTGAGATTCAATGGCCCGGGGGCGGCCGCCTGAACGCGGAAACTCACCAGGCCGCGGTTGCTGCGCAAAAAGATCAGCAGGCCATCCGCCGCCAATGAATGCCCCCCGGGCGCCCTCTGCCGAACGCGCGTCGGGTCGACCACGCGGCAGTGCAGATACACCTGGTCGCCATACCGGCCCGCCAGCAGCGTCAGCGAGAGGTCGCCGGTGTTCGCTTCGAAACGGACACCCTGGGTCAATCCCAGCCAGTCATCGGCATAGCCGTCAACATAAGGTGGAGAAATCAGTGCGCGCAGATGCAGGTGGGGAACAGCGCGCAGTCTGAGCGCGCCGCGCTGGTCATCCGGCAGGGCCTCGGCCATGGTGCGCGCCGTTGCCAGCAGGGCCTCCTCCTGGCCCTTGCGCAAAAAGGCCTCCAGTTCCTGCACCAGCATCCACCCGGCCCAGGGCACCAGCAGGGTTGCCAGGGACAGCGTCAGCAACTGGTTACGCAGTTTCATGTCAACAGGATAACCCGCAACGGCGGGTCAGAGCAGGCCTTCGCGGCTGCTAGGCGGCAGACTCCGGCTTCCAGCGGTAACCCGCGCCATAAATGGTGTCAAGGTGGTCGAAATCAGGATCAACCTCGTGAAACTTCTTGCGGATGCGCTTGACGTGGCTGGTGATGGTCTGATCATCGACCAGCACGTTGGCATCGTCCATCAACTGCTGTCGGGTGCGCACATGCCCGGGGTGCCGGACGAGGGAGTGAATGATCCAGAATTCGGTCACCGTCAGCGGCACCTTGTGCTCCAGCCAGTGAACTTCCATCCGCTCCACCGAGAGTTTCAGTGAACCGCGCTGCAGCATTTTCTCCTCTTGACGGTCGCCGGCGAGCGCTTCGATACGGCGAAAAAGCGCCACCACGCGGGCGACCAGGTGCGGCAGTGAGATGTCCTTGGTGAGGTAGTCGTCGGCACCGAGGCGCAGCCCGGAAATCACATCAAAATCCGAATCCCGAGCCGTCAGGAAGATGATGGGCAGACCCCTGGAGATCCCCCTGAGTTCGCGGCACAGTTCGAAACCGCCCTCCACATCGTCCCCCAAACCCACATCGATGATGACCAGATCGGGCAGTCGGCGTCGAAACGCCTCGATGGCGGACGGACGGTCGGCATAGCCATTGACGTGGTAGCCATAGCGACTGAGCGCGTCCTCGTAATTATGGCGAATAGCAGCTTCGTCCTCGACGATGGCAATTTGTCGTTGCATAAACGGTTCCTCCGACGGACATGATACTGCCCGCGACACCCCGGAACAGGGTTTTGGGCAGGCTCAACGCCCTTTGCCACCTTCTTGCCCGAATTTCGACCATAAACCGCCCGCAGCAGACACGCTGGCAGCACATCCGTGCGCTGAAATGGCGATCAAAGCGAGAAACAGCGGGAGATCGAGCAACATGTCGACAGGAAGCCATTCACAGGAAATTAGAGCGGGCTGCCCCGCGGACCCATCCATCCGGGACACTCTTGAAAGCGACGCCTGGCGTCGCTATCCGGAGTTCGCCCATCGGCGGGCGCGGCTCAGGGGCCTGCCAGCCGGCCCTGATGCCGGCCTGAGGTGGCATGACCGGGTTCTTCTTATTCTGGCCATCGTTCTGTTCGCGATGATTCTCCTCAGGACCGAAACGGCCCGTGCGGACGACTTCTGGGGTATCGAACTGGTGTCCTCGACCAGCCAATGGAACAGCATGGCGCTGGAAACCCGCATGAGCGTGGATGTCACGGGCCTGGTCGCGCGGGTCGAAGTGCAGCAGGTATTCATCAACCAGGGCTCAGACTGGGCCGAGGGTGTTTACCGCTTTCCGCTGCCCGATGGCGCCGCCGTAGACCGGATGCAGATAGAAGTGGGCAACCGTATCATCGCGGGCGAGATCCGGGAGCGCCAGGAAGCCCGGCGCGTCTACCAGCAGGCGCGGGCCGCGGGCCAGGTGGCCTCACTGCTGGAACAACAGCGACCCCATCAATACGAGTCACGGCTGGCCAATATCGGGCCGGGTGAGACCATCCGCGTCACCATCGGTTTCCTGTGCAACGTCCAGTGGCGTGATGGCAGCTTCAGTCTGCGCCTGCCCATGACGTTTGCCCCACGCTGGGACAACCATCGCGCTTCCGCCCGGATCGACCCTGCCCCGGCGCCCCAATTGACCGTACCGGAAAGCGGCCACCATCGGCCCCTGCGGCTGGAATTCCTGTTGCGCACATCCCTGGGGTATAACAGCATCGAAAGCCGCTACCATGACGTGGATATCTCGCTTGTCCCCGAGGGCTACCGCGTCGCCTTGCTCGATGAGCGCGACCTGCCCGACCGTGATTTCGAACTGACCTGGACCCCTGAGCTGGGCGCTGAGCCCCGGGCGGAACTGCTGACCTGGGATGGCGGCGATGCCGTCTATGCCCAGTTGATGCTGGCGCCCCCCCTGCTGGAGGGGCTTGAGCCCCAGGCCCGGGAAGTGGTCTTCATCATTGATACATCGGGTTCGATGGAAGGCGCCCCCCTGAATCAGGCCAGGGCTGCGCTCAAGAACGGGCTGGAGCAACTGGAACCCAGCGATGCCTTCAACCTGATCCAGTTCAATTCTGAAACCGAACAGCTCTTCGATCAATCGGTGCCCGCCACCGATCACCACCGCGCGCTCGCGCGCGAGTACCTGGAGGGACTGCAGGCCGATGGCGGCACCGTCATGGCGCCAGCACTGGAAGCCGCTCTGTCCCTGCCCGCGCTTCACGGGCAGTTTCGACAGGTCGTTTTCATCACCGATGGCAGCGTGGGCAACGAACCCGAGCTGCTGCTGCAGATCGCGGAACAGCTGGAAGGGTCCAGGCTGTTCACCGTGGGCATCGGCTCAGCCCCCAACTCGTGGTTCATGCGCAAGGCCGCGGAGACGGGGCGAGGGACGCATACGCATATCGGCCGGCTCGAGGATGTGGAAGAACGAATGGTTTCCCTGTGGACGCGAATTCGAAATCCGGCGGTGTCCGATGTCTGCATCGACCTGGGCGTCGACGCAGAGTACTACCCGGAGGTCATTCCTGACCTGTATGCCGGCGAACCATTGTGGATTACCGCCAGAATGCCCCTGCTGCCGCGGGAAGTTTTTCTGTGCGGGCAATTGAACGGACAGCCATGGGGCCTGAACGCCCGGCCGCGGCTCAGCGAGGGCGCGGAGGCCCTGGCGACACTGTGGGCGCGGAAAAAGATCGAGGCACTGGAAGACAGCATCGTCTATGGCGCCGATCCGGATGCCATCAAGTCGGAAGTGACGGACATCGCCCTGAGACATGAACTGCTCACCCGGCACACCAGCCTGGTAGCGGTGGACCGAACGCCCGCACGAGCGAGCGATGTGACGCTGGGGAGGGCCTCCATACCCAGCCTGCTGCCCGCCGGCAGCACGGCCGCGAGCGCGGGATTTCCCGCCACCGCCACAGGCTGGGTGGCCCAGGTGCTGCTGTCCGCCCTGACACTCCTGATGGCCACCGGTCTCTACCTGTTCTGTGGCCGTCGTTTGCCATTGAGCCCGTCTCCTGCCGTTGACGGAACCTCCCTGAAGTGACGGGCAAATGGCGCCGATGGCCCTTTGCGGCGGTGTTCATCACCGCCGCCCTTTTACTGATCGAAGCCCTGTGGATTCCGGTCAAGGCAGAGATGGCTCAGGCACTGATGGAACGGGCCTGGAGTCGTGTCATGCGGGGTGAGTCGGAAGCCAGGCCATGGCCATGGGCGGACACGGCTCCAGCGGGTATCCTGGAGCTTCCTGAGCGCGGCATTCGCCAGATCATCCTCGAAGGTGCTTCCGGCCGAAACCTGGCATTCGGACCAGCCGCGCTCAACGGCGTTCATCAGTCTGACCTGGTGCTCAGCGGTCACCGGGACACGCATTTTCGCTTCCTTGACGAACTTCAGCCGGGTGAACGAATTCGCATCCAGACAACCCAATCGCTTCGTGAGTTCGCGGTCACCCAATTCGATATCGTCGACAGCCGCAACCGGGAGCTGGTGCTTGACCCCAGCGCCGATCGGCTGACGCTGGTCACCTGCTATCCGCTTGATGCAGCGGCTGCCGGCGGGCCGATGCGCCTGGTGGTCACTGCTCTGCCCCTTGCAGCGCCTGACTCAGACTCTCGCATAGCGCGGCATTATCCTTGACGCTACGCTCCAACGGGATGGTTCCCTCCAACCCGGCGCCCGGCATGTCATAGGTCAGCACCGCATGGTTGCAGTCGCTGAACGTCAGCGTGAACGTCCCGTCGTCGGACTGGGTAACCGCCGGCTCGGCCTGGCTGAACACACCGCCCGAGGTGATCTCGACAGCCAGCGTGGCGGTGTTGCCGGAATAGTGACCGAGCGCAGTGATCCAGCGATGGCCCGGCTCACCGAGGGTGAAGGGCGTGTCCTGCGGCGGGCGTTCCGTTTCAAAAGTGAACATGGCCAGGAACACCAGTTCGAAAGTCGGCAATACCGTGATCATAAGCCCCTGTCCGGCTGTGTAGGGGTTGTACCAGGCGTCGTTCATGCCGGCATTGATCACCACGCCACACCTGTCCAGGAACAGGCAATCAGCCCATTCGGGCCGGTCAATAAAGGGGTTCCGGTTGCCCTGGTAGGAAGCAACCGTCTCGTGATGCTGCATTTCGACAGCGTCCACCGGATCCTGACGGTTCCAGCGCAAGAGCGTCGACAAAATCCCCATATAGGCCACCGGTTCATTCTGACCGGTCCTCGCGCTGTCGATCAGGTCCCGGTCATCGGTAAGGATCAGGTCGGGCTCGTCCGCCCCCGTCACCCCGTGTGTTCCGCCCTCATAACGCAGGTCCATGTAGAACATGGCGCGCGCGATGTCGCCCTTGCGGTCATCCCAGACCTCCCAGCGGCCATCGGTGTATTCGCCGTCGGTCCAGTTCGAGTCACCCGGATAAGCGCCGCCCTGCCCGCCGCGTCCGGCGCTCTCTTCCGTGGTCCACTCGCTGCATTGAGCGTCACAATCTTCGAAGGGTTTGTTCGAGCGATACCCGTTGTAATCGGGGTCCGCCAGAAAGAGATGATGCATGTCGGTGAAGGGATAGTTCAGTTCCGGGCCGTTTTCCGATATCCCGTAGGATCGCGGCCAGGTGTGCTCCCGGTTGTACTGGCTCGTACCTCCACTCCACTTTTGCAGGCTGGAATTCCGATAGAGCGTGATGATTCGACCGCTGTCGACGGGGTCCTCATCTGCCAGTTCCAGCACATCCCAGGTGTCGGTATCTGACGAGGTATAGGGGAACCGGGTATGGTCGTCGATGACAGGGTGCAAAGTCGCTCGTAACGACTGCGCCGAGCCAGCGTCGACGCCATCATAATATCCCTCCGGCGCCTCGGCCTGAACGCTTTGAGCAAGTACAGCAGCCGTTGCCACTGCCGCCAGAACCCATTTTTCGATCGCTCGGTTGTTCATATCGCGGGCCATGTTCCGACAACCGGGTAACCCGGTCAACACGGGCGGCGTGGTGGCGCGCCCAAAAAAAATGGCCCGCCGATGGGCGGGCCATTGATTCTGTCTTGCGCGAGACTGTTTACAGACCGCGACGGTTGAGCACCACCATGCCCATGACACCTAGGGCCAGCAGCAGAGCCAGCTTGCCGAGTATATCCAGTGTAGGAA
>WTJD01000259.1 GCA_011524975.1 Lysobacterales bacterium | reverse complement strand
CCTTGGATCATTCCAACGGAGAGGTGCATGGGAAACTCCCGGCCACAGGATTTCAGCCCGACAATCTCGCGGCCAATGCCGATGATGGAAGGCGGCCCGCCATTTCGGTGCGCATGAAGAAACTGGTCGTGCATATCCCGGTAAGGCTGAGGCATCAGGATGGAAACATTTTGCCCGATGGTCTCCTCGGCGGAGCGCTTGAACATTCTCTGCGCGGCGTCATTAAATCTGAGTATGATGCCGTGATCGTCGCTGATGACAATGGCGTCGACCGCCGCCGACAGCAGCGCGTCCAATTGCCTTTGGTCAGACATTTCCGCCATGCATTTCCTTCCCAATGGATCGGCGTCGCTTGCTTATGGGTGACAGGACACCGTTATAGATGGCCGGCGCAGCATCGCTGGTGCCGCAACCAGACCCGCAGTTTACGGTATTCATTCGCGCGCTGCCGAGAAGCGCTGATCACAACGGGACGGATGGTGGTTGCGTCCAGTGAGATCACCACGTAGCCACGACTGACCCAGGCGCGCTCGCGGATGCACCCCACACGGCCCGAAAATGTCGTCCGGCCGCTGGGGAAGATACGCAGGACCCGGCCATCTTCCGCTTTTGCGTTGTATTCCATGATCGACCAGAGCGTAACGGTGAGGAGCACAAGCAGCGCCTTGATGCCTGGCGACAGGCCGCCAGCCACGACCACAACCACCGCGGCCAGCGCCATGGCCCTGACCAGCCAGCTGAGCGGAGTATCGTTGCCGCAGACCAGCGACAGTGGAGCGTCATGTTCGCTGGACGATGGCATGGATCAGCCGGGGATAACGCGGGCACTGCTCAGGTGCAAGCACCCACTGCCAAAGCAGGTCATCCTCTTCTTTCAATAGTTGTTCCAGTTCCGGCCAGCCGCCGTCGAGCAGTGCTTTCTGCTCCCGCGCCAAAAAAGCCTCAAGCAGCACGTCCAGCTCTTTCATGCCGCGCCGGCACAGCCAGCGCAGCCTGCCCAGTCGCTCATGGTCCGGCATTGATCATGATCGCTTGCGGGACAGGAGCAGCTTCTTGGTTTCGGCAATCGCCTTGCCCGGGTTCAAGCCTTTGGGGCAGGTGGCCGTGCAGTTGAGAATGGTGTGGCAGCGATAGAGCTTGAAGGCATCATCAAGCTGGTCAAGACGCTCATCCGTGCGGTCGTCACGGCTGTCGGCCAGCCAGCGGTAAGCCTGCAGCAGCGTTGCCGGCCCCAGGTACCGATCGCCGTTCCACCAGTAACTCGGACACGATGTGGAGCAACAGGCGCACAGGATGCACTCATACAGGCCGTCCAGCTTTTCCCGCTCCTCGGGTGACTGCAGGCGTTCCCTGCCGGCAGCGGGCTCCTCATCGCTGCTCAGCCAGGGCTTGACACTGGCGTACTGAGCGTAGAAATGGTTGAGGTCGGGCACGAGGTCCTTGACGACCGGCAGATGGGGCAAGGGGTTGATCACGACGTCCCCTTTCACCTCGGAAATCGGCTTGGTGCAGGCCAGCGTGTTGGTGCCGTCGATATTCATCGCGCAGGAACCGCAAATACCCTCGCGGCAGGAACGACGAAAAGTCAGCGTTGAATCGATTTCATTTTTGATCTTGATGACGGCGTCCAACACCATGGGCCCGCAATCATTGAGGTCGATTTCGTAAGTATCGATCCTGGGGTTCGCGCCACCATCAGGATCCCAGCGGTAAACCCGGAATCGCTTGACGTTCTCTGCCGATTCGGGCGCGGCGAAAAGCTGGCCCTCGGTCGGGCGGGCGTTGACGGGTAAACGTATCTGCAGCATGGCTTATCCTCGCTGAAACTCAGGGCCTGGTTACACCTGCGCCCATGGGCTAGTAAACCCGGGCTTGGGGTTCGACAACCTCGACATCATCCGACAGGGTATGCAGATGAACCGGACGGTAGCTGATGTCGACCTGGCCGGCTTCATCCAGGGTGATCATGGTGTGCTTCATCCAGTTGACATCATCCCGGTCGGGGTAATCCTCGCGCGCGTGGGCACCACGGCTTTCCTTACGGTTCTCCGCGCTGAATAGCGTGGTTTTGGCGCAACCCAGAAGATTGCGCAATTCCAGCGTCTCGGCAAGATCCGAATTCCAGACCAGGGAGCGGTCACCCACGCCCACATCGCTGAAGCTGTCGAAAACCTTGCTGATCAACTCGCAGCCCTCCTCCAGCACCTCACCCGTCCGAAACACGGCTGCGTTGTTTTGCATCACGTGCTGCATTTCCGCGCGTATTTCAGCGCTGGAGCGTGTGCCGGAAGCGTGGCGATAACCGTCAAAATCGCCCAACAGACGATCCAGCTGCGAGGAACTCACAGGCGGATGCGGCGTATTGGGCTTGATAATCTTGCCGCAACGCTGAGCGGCCGCCCTGCCAAATACGATCAGATCCAGCAGGGAGTTCGAGCCCAGCCGGTTGGCGCCATGCACCGAAACACAAGCAGCCTCACCAATGGAGAACAGCCCGGGCACCACTGTCTCACCGTTCTCATCTTCATGACGAACGACTTCACCGTGGTAATTCGTAGGAATACCGCCCATGTTGTAGTGGACCGTGGGCAGCACAGGAATGGGATCGCGGGTGACGTCAACACCGGCGAAAATAGACGCCGATTCAGCAATGCCCGGCAAGCGCTGTTCTATCACTTCCGGGCCCAGGTGCTGGAGGTTCAGGAAAATATGGTCGCCACGCGGCCCAACGCCCCTGCCCTCGCGTATTTCGATGGTCATGGAACGGCTCACCACATCGCGCGAAGCAAGATCTTTGGCGTTGGGCGCGTAACGCTCCATGAACCGCTCCCCCTCGGCGTTGGTCAGGAAGCCGCCCTCACCTCGGACACCCTCGGTGATCAGGCAGCCCGCGCCGTAGATCCCCGTGGGATGAAACTGCACAAACTCCATGTCCTGCAGAGGCAGCCCCGCCCGCAACACCATGCCGTTGCCATCACCCGTGCAGGTATGCGCGGAGGTGCATGAAAAATAGCTGCGACCATAGCCGCCCGTGGCCAGGATGACCGCATGACTGCGAAACAGGTGCAAGGTGCCGTCGGCAAGATTCCACGCGAGAACGCCGCGACAGGCGCCATCGTCATCCATTAGCAGGTCAATGGCGAAATATTCGATAAAGAACGTCGCATCATGCTTGAGCGACTGCTGGTACAAGGTATGCAGAATGGCATGCCCGGTCCTGTCCGCCGCGGCCGCCGTTCGCTGGGCAATGCCCTTGCCCATGTGCGTCGTCATGCCGCCAAACGGGCGCTGGTAGATCTTGCCGTCTTCAGTGCGCGAGAACGGAACGCCGAAGTGCTCGAGTTCGATGACGGCCGGCACAGCCTCGCGGCACATGTATTCGATCGCGTCCTGGTCACCCAGCCAGTCCGAACCCTTGACCGTGTCATACATGTGCCAGCGCCAGTCGTCTTCGCCCATGTTGCCCAGCGCCGCGGACATACCGCCCTGCGCCGCCACGGTATGGCTGCGGGTGGGAAACAGCTTGGATACGCAAGCCGTTGACAGGCCGGTTGCCGCCATTCCCATGGTCGCCCTCAGTCCGGCTCCGCCGGCGCCGACCACAACGACATCATAGTCATGCACGATGGGTGTGTACGCGTTGCTCATGGCTCAGCTCCCCTGCCAGACGACATAAATGGTGTATACGGTGGCCAGGAACCCCGCCAGGCAGCCCAGGCGGGTCAGCCAGATCAGGGCGGACTGCAGCCCGGGATGCGCCACGTAGTCCTCACAAACAACGGCAATGCCGCCTTGCGCGTGATACACCATGATCCCGGCGGTCAACAGCGCCATAGCCGCGTGGAATGGCTGGCGGAAAAAGGCCACGGCGCTGTCATAATCCGCGCCGGTCAGTGCGACACCCGCCCAGAGCAACCACAGCGTCAAGGGAACCAGCAGCAGTGAACTCAGGCGCTGGCTTTTCCAGTGCCCCAGACCTGAATGATCAGCCGTACTCATGCGAGTGCCCTCCATAAAACCAACGCAAACAGAACACAGGTACCCGCCAGCATGAGGTAGCCGGTGCCGTAGATCGCTTTCAGGCTCATGGCCCTGCCCGTATCCCAGACCAGGTGACGAATGCCATTGGCCAGGTGGTAGCAGAGACACAGCAGACTGACGAGGCAGAACGCTTTGCCGGGCAGGCTGCCCAGCAGTGTCACAAATCGAGCATGACTCTCGGGGCCTCCTGCAATCGCGAGCAGGTAGAGAAACATCACGGGCATGGTCAGCGCGGTCACAAAAATGCCGGCCAGGCGGCTGGCAATGGACAGCATGGAAGTCAGCTGTGGACGGTAATACGGCCCGATCAGAAAAGGCGATATAGGCCGGGGGTCTGGTTGTTTGGACACGTCGGTGATTGCCTCTGGCATCAGGGTCTGCAGCCACATGCGGCGGCGGACCGGTTCAAAAACTAAAAATCGATACAGCGACCGTTCTTTTCCCAATCGCCAAAGCGGGTTGGGTCGGGACCATCGCGCCCACCTATCTCGCGCGGCGCCTGCGCTTCATCGTCGTGCTTCCTGCCCCGCTCAAGCGCTTCGGTGTCAGCCGACTCCGCGGCAGGTTTACTTCGCTTTTCGTTCATTCGCGCCACCCTTTCGAATGGATCAGTCCACTCGCCTGCAAACGGCTAAAATCAGCGATCCAGACTAAATAAGCAGAGGCCGCAATTCAACCACATTGAGCTTGAATTAGTGCCACTTGGGCGCAATTTCAATCACCGGGTTTCAATCAACGGTTTTCAACGGCCATGAGTGCAAAATATTACCCTCTGGATGACCTTGCGGTGGTGAGGTTCAGCGGGCCCGATTCCCGGCAATTTCTCCAGTCTCAACTGACTGCGGACATGGATGAGCTGCGCGAAAACGAGGCCATTTTCGCCTGCGTTTGCAATCCCGCCGGACGGGTCCTGGGCCTGTTTTTGATCTGCGAATCCGGTGATCATGAATTCCACGCCTTGTGTGCCCGCTCACTGGCCGATCACCTCCTGACCCATTTGCACCGTTTTGTGCTGCGCGCACGGCTGGAGATGGATCTGCGCAGTGAGTTGGTCGTGGCCGGTCTCTCGGAGCCCGTGGGCCAAACGGCCGGTGCCATTCGCTTCAACGGTCCGGCAGGCAGCTATGGGGTCTTTTCCCAGTTCGAGGTGGCGGAGGCCGCCTGTTCCCAGGGCGATGCAGCAGACTGGCGGATGGCGGAGTTGGTGCATGGGGTGCATTGGCTGGACGAGCGCACCAGCGCGAAGTTTCTCCCCCAGATGCTCGGATATGAGCGCGTCGGCGCGCTCAGTTTCAGTAAAGGATGCTATCCGGGCCAAGAGGTCATTGCCCGCACGCGTCACCTCGGCAAGCTGAAGCGTCACCCACTGGCGTGCCAGTTAGACCAGCATGTACACCTGGATTCAATGACGGAGGCAGTGCTTTCGGATGGCGCCACCGAGGCCGGTGCGGTTCTGGTCAGTGCCGTCAACCAGGTTGACGGCCACAGCATGGCCATGCTGGTGGCGCGCATGCCTGCGGAATTTTCGCCTCGCTCATGTTTTATTGGCCAGGCGCCTTACCGGATTGAATGGAGCGGCACACCTGACCCGGGCATCATCCTGCCCTGAAGATACAGGCGCAGCTCAGGGCTGCGCGACGATATAACACACCCAACCAGGGTCAGCGTCACCGACGGTGGCGGGCCGGTAATGACCATCGCCTTCGCCCGTCTCCGCGTCTGTGCCCTCCCAGTAGACATGCACCGTGCTGAATCCCGCCTCACGCAGCAGCTCCTGGATCTCAGGCAGTGTCCACAAGCGCCAGTGGTATCTGAACGCCTGGTCAAGTCTCGACCCATCCGGGAATTCGAAATGGATGAAGCACGTCATCATTGAATCGATGGGGTTGAACGAGGCCTGCTCCCAGATATAGGTGAAACCCTCACACGCCCGCGGCTCCTTAATTTCCATCGGTGCCTCGTACCCACCATAGGCGTCGAGAAAAAACACCCCCTCATCCTTGAGACCTGCATGCACATTTTCGAAGTAGGTTCGCAGCGCCAGGCGCGTCGGCAGCAGGTAATAGCTGAAATTCATGGCCAGCACGATGTCGGCCAGTTCGCCGCGATATTCACTGACATCCTCGTTGATCAGCCGGAGCCGCGTGCGCTGCTCGGCGTCCAGCGCCGCCTCATTATGGGTTCTCCCCCACTGAAGCACTTGGTCGTCCAGATCAATACCGATGGCCCGGTGGCCAGAATCCCGACGCACCCATTCGGCCGCCGTGTTGGCCGTGCCGCAAAAATCTTCCCGGAGCAACAGGGGTTTTACACCCCGGAGTTCTGCCCAGGTTTCCAGGACAAAATCAATCTCCGACTCCACGTCCTGGACCGATTCCTGGTACAGACGATGACGATCCGCCCCCGCAGCCATTGATCCGGCCGGGGCAGTCATAGATGCTTGGGAAGTATGGCGCTCGGTCAAGCGGACCGGTCCGGATAGCGCGTGGCCACGTATTCCTCGATGATTTCCAGGAAACGTTCGGTGAGTTTTTCACCCCGCAGGGTCTCGGTTTTGACCCCGTCAACAAACACCGGTGCGACGGGCGCCTCGCCAGTGCCGGGCAGACTGATGCCGATATCGGCATGACGGCTTTCGCCGGGGCCGTTGACGATACATCCCATCACGGCGAGGCTCAGGTTCTCGACGCCGTCATGGCG
>WTJD01000235.1 GCA_011524975.1 Lysobacterales bacterium | reverse complement strand
CGGGCCGGCGGCCCGTGTCGGATTCAGATCGGCGCGCGGATGCTCTCCGATCTGCCCATTCCCTGCAACGCATAACATACTATAGTGAGCGCTTTTTACATTGGCCTGTGCCATTTCTCCTAGTGCAAACGGGTTGTCTGGCGGGCGATTTTGCCCCGGCGACGGCTACCTACGGGGCTGCAGCCCGACGATGTCCGACAACACGTCCTCCAGGCCGTCGGCGAGTATTCCGGCCCACCGCCTCGCGCCCTCTTCCTCACCGACCAGATCCTGCCTCACCTCGATCCCGACATGCGGGAGGCCCTCGGGCTCGGCATGAAAATCGATGGTGAAATCATGGGGATGCTTGCCGGAATAAGGCTCGTTATCGCCCACGCAAACGCCCTCCATCGCCTCGAGGTTGCGGATGAACGGCAGCGGAATCCTGGGGTCTTTGTCCCACATCACGCCGATGTGCATCTCGCGGACAACCTGGTTGAATACCGGGGTGCAGGTATGCACGGAGATGAAAGCGGGCGTCACCCCCCGGGATTTGAACCGCTCAAGCCTGTCCGTGATCGCCTGGTGATAAGGATCGAAGAATGAGGCGACGCGATCGGCCTTTTCCTCCTCGCTGAGGTCGATATTGCCGGGTACGGTGATGCCGTCGCTGACCTCGATGAAAGCCGTGCTGCTGGTTAGCTTGCGATTGGGGTCGATGATCAGGCGCGAGTAACCCGCCAGTACCGCGGGCGCATCCAGCAGGTCGGACAGGTGCCGTGTCACCATGGCGGCGCCGATATCGCTGGCAACATGCTGATCCAGGACCCAATCTGCCAGTCCGAGTTGATTCATGACCCGCGGAAATGCCTTGCTGGCGTGGTCGCATACCAGCAGCACCGGGGCTGTTCCGTCCGGGTTGTACAGCGAGAACGGTTCCGGGTCTCCCGGGCCGATCAGGGGATAGTGCTGATCGGCAGCGGTCGGGATGGTCATTCCGGCGCCGCTGGTCGATGGAGTACTCAAATCTCTGGTTCCTGCCGGCGGCTGCTCAGACGTTTTGCGCCCTGGCGCCCGCGTCTTCATCGGCAGCAGATTCCTGGGACCTCAGCTGGCGAAACAGACCGTTCGCGTCAATGAACTGGTTGCGCGCTTTTTCAAGGTAGCGATTGACCTCTTCCAGGTAGCCGTCCGTGGAGGCCGACCACACGCGGTTAATGTAGCGCTCGCCCGCGGCGAAAGCGCTCATGACGTTGGCGTAACCTTGCATGCCGAAGACATGGATCATGGTCTCGCGCGCTTCGGCAAAGCGGTTCAGGTCTTCACGAAAACGGCGGTCGATTTCGAAACGTGCCTCGTAGACCGGCAGGTTCTCCTTGTCTTCGCACAGCGTGTCCAGGTTGCGCGCGATGTTGGCCAGGCTGCTTTCGAGCGTGTCCATGTCGCCGGTGAGCCTGTGATCCGCCCTGGCTTCGCTGTGGCTGGCCCTGCGGAACAGATAAAGGCCCACAGACCCGGCCAGCAGGATGGGAGCCAGCCACATCCAGTTGACTTCGACGGGGTCGAGTACGGATACAAATGAACCGCCCAGGAAGGCCAGCATGATTAACACCAGGGCAATGCTCTTCTGGTTCATACGGCCCCCGCGATCATGTAAATGGCAAAGCCGACACCGACCAGGGCCTCGCCCACGATGACGCCGGCGGCGACGGGTATGCCGGTCTCCTCTGCAAACTGGTTACCCAGCTTCCAGTCTGTCAGTACCCGGAGCAGGGTGCCGATTGAATACGTCAAAACGATGCTGAACGGCAGGTAGAAACCCAGGCCAACGGTAATGCCCAGCCCGGGTTGCGCGACACTGAGCAAGGCGCCGAGCCCGGCGCCGGCCAGGTATTTCTGCACCGGAACATCTCCGCCGATGATGCCGTTGACCATGCTGGCCAGGGCCTGACCTTGTGGCGCGGGGAGCTTGTCGCTGCCCAGGCCATAGGCTTCATGGAGCACGAAAATCAGGCCGACTATCAGGATCGGTCCGAGCCAGGCGCCGAGGAACTGTCCCATTTGTTGCATGCGCGGCGTGGCGCCCACCAGGTAGCCGGTTTTGAGGTCCAGCATGAGATCCGTGGCCTGTGACATGGCCACGCAGGCCGCCGCGCCCACCATGATGGCGGAGACGACAGCCGCCTTGGTGTCGCCCAGGCCGCTGGAGATAAAAATGAGTATCGTCACCGCGATCAGCGTCATGCCTGACAGGGGTGACCAGTTGGTCCGGCCAATGGCCTCTGAAAGTATGACCCCGGCGATCCAGATCCACAGGGTTCCCACCACGGCCATGGTCACGCCACGACCCAGCCCCATCTTGTCTGTTGACATCACGGCCATGACGGCCAGCAAGATCGCGGCGCCGCCGATGGCGAAATAGAGTAGCTTGATCGGCATCTCGTCACGGGAGACGGTTGATTCGGCTTTGGCGGCGTCCTGCATGCTGCGCACGGCGGAGAGGATCATGGGGAATGCCATGATGACGCCCGCCACTGCACCGCCGATCAGCATGCCGATGCCGACAGGCCGGAACAGCAGCAGCCTCAACGCCTCCGGGTCCCTGGTCACCTCGCCCGTGGCCGGGTCGGTGGGGAACAGGTCGAAGCCGCTGAGCAACGGAGCCAGCAGGAAGTAACAGACGTAACCGCCGATGATGAAGGCCACGCCGCCTTTGCCCGCAATGTAGCCGACGCCGATGGACAGCAGCGACAGGTACCAGATGCCGTTCATGTAATCAGGCCAGCCCAGCAGGGCGCCGAGGTCGAAATACTCGACATGCGTGTACTGGCTGACGAAGTGCGCGATACCGCTGATCACGGCGGCTATCAACAAGAACATGGCCTTGCGAATGCCCGCGCCGGGCGATTTCAGGATGGTGGCAACTGCCACGCCGCCCGGGTAGGTCAGGCGTTCGTAGTCGATCATCTGTTTACGCAGAGGGATGATGAAGCCGATGCCGAGAAATGCGCCGGCGATGGCCCCAAAGGTCAGCATGATCGGATTGAAATCCATGCCGTAGCCCAGAATGAAAATGGCGGGCACGGAGAACATCAGGCCGGAGGACGCGCCATTGACGCCGCTGGCCACGGTCTGAACGATGTTGTTTTCGATGATGCTGTTTCGCCGCAGCATGCCTCTGAGGATGGCGAAACCGAGAATGGCCGCGAGTTCAGATCCCTCGATCGAGAAGCCCAGGATCAGCGCGGCATAGCCGATACTGACCGCGATGACCGCACCCAGGAAATAGCCTACCAGGACGGCGACGGGGGTCAGTTCGGGGTATGCACCCATTCTTACGGGCGCGTCTGCTGTGGTGTTGCTCATGGTCTCTGCCAGGATTGCGATCGGTCATTATCGGTTCGGGGGGCGTGGGTGACAAGGGTAAGCGTCGTGATCCGTGGCTCGTGGCTCGCGATTCGACTCGCCCGCGTTGCGAACGCATGAAATAGCGGTTTCAGGTGGCAGCCGCGAAGGGCCGGGCCGGCCCATGTGGTTGGCTTAAGACAAGAGAAAACCGGACCGTCTTGCCCGGCTCACGGATGACGCATCACGGCGCTTCAGAGCTCATACGCCCAGATCAGCACGCCACTCAATATCAGCCAGGTCATCACGGTCAGGGGCAGGCCGACACGGACGAAATCCCCAAACTTATAGCCGCCCGCGTTCATGATCATGATGTTGGTCTGGTAGGCCATTGGCGTGACGAAGCTGAGGTTCGCGCCGAAAAGAACCGCAAGTACGAATGGCTCCAGGGGCATGCCCAGCCTCTGGGCGATGCCCACCGCAATGGGCGTGCCGATCACGGCCGCCGCGTTGTTGGATACCACGTTGGTCAGGACCGCCATCATCAGCATCAGGCCCATCATGACAATGGAGGGCGGCGCGCCAAAGGTGACGTAGACGAACAGGTTGGCCAGGTAGTCCGCGCCCCCGGTTTTGAGCAGTGCCGCGCCCATGGCCAGCGAGGCGACGATAATCAGGATCACCTGTGTGCTCAGCGCGCTCATGGCGTCTTTCCAGTTGAGACAGCCGGTCACAATGAGCACCAGGCAACCGAGCAGAGCGGAGATTTCAATAGGCATCACGTTGAGGGCTGCCAGCGCCACGACGCCGATGATGGTGAGCAGGGCGATGGGTGCTTTGCGCGTTCGGGGCAGTTTGATGCTGCCGTCCAGCACCAGGAAGTCCGAGGATGTCTTGAGCTTGGCCAGGTTTTCCAGCGTGGATTGCACCAACAGCACGTCACCGGTTCGCAGGCGCACGTCGTCGAGTCCGGGGGATTCGCGCTCCTCCATGCCTTCGAAACGATTGAAGGCCAGCAGCCGGAGGCCGTGGTCACGGAACAGACGGGCTTTGCCGATGCGTACCCCGTTCAGGCGGGAAGCGGGCGAGATGGAGACCTCCGCCATCTGCTCACCGCTGGCCGTCAGGGGGTGCTCGTCATCCACCTGCTGATCACCGGAATACAGGGTCCCGCCGAGCGCGCGCGCGAATTCTCGCAGATTGGCCTGCGTGTTGGTCGTGGTAATGCGGTCGCCCGCCTTCAGGCGGACGTCGGGCAGGGTCCGCAGGAATACGCCCCGGTCGCGCTGCACGCTTTCCACGCGCAGGCCCTCTCCGGCCCGGGCCAACGCGTCGGCCAGCGTTTTATTCACCAGTGGGCTGTCCGGATTCAGGCGGATCTGCGCGGTGAAGTAACGCGCCACGCCCCGGCTGATCGGGGGTTGCCGCTCCGGAATCAGGCGGGGAGCGACCAGCCACAGGTACAGCACAGCCGCGATACCGGCGACCAGTACCGGCCCCATGAAGTCGAACATGCTGAACCGGTCCATGCCCAGGTCGGCGGCCACGTTGACAACCAGCAGGTTGGTCGAGGTGCCGATGGTTGTGGCCATCCCGCCCAGGATGCTGGCAAAGCCCATCGGAATCAGCGTTCCGGTGGCCGATGCGCCAGTGCGCACGGCGACGCCAATCAAGATGGGCAGCATCAGCACGACAATGGGCGTGTTGTTGATGAAGGCGCTCAGTACCGCCGTGATCAGCAAGGTCAGGATCAGCGATATGCCAGGCCCGCGCCGCCACAGGCGGGCCAGGAACCGGCCAACCGGCTCGAGGGCGCCCGTGCTGATCATGCCCTGGCCGACGATCATCAGGGCCGAGACGGCGATCAAGGCGCGGTTGCCGAAGCCAAGAAAAAATTCGCTGGGCCGCACGACGCCCGTCTCGGACTGGTAAGGAAACAGCTGAAAGCCCACCGTCAGGCACACCAGCACCACCAGGCTGGTGGTTTCCAGCGGAATTTCCTCGCGGGCGAACAGCACCAGCGCGGCCGCGATCAGCAGCATCACGCCGAGGGCGTGCATGTTGGGTAATGCGAGTTCAAACATGCTCAATCGCTCTGGTTCAGTCGCTCCATCAATTCCGCCGGGTCTCCGGCCGGCGGCAGGCAATGCGTTCCGCGGCATACGATCGCCTGCGCGGACCGGGGGACCCCCGCATCTTCGAGAATACCCGGAGCCGCAGCCTGACCCGTG
Organism: Lysobacterales bacterium; assembly: GCA_011524975.1. Lineage (GTDB taxonomy): Bacteria > Pseudomonadota > Gammaproteobacteria > Xanthomonadales > SZUA-36 > WTJD01. Next base: position 1,188 of record WTJD01000235.1, on the reverse strand, counting down.
GTGTAGCAGTGTACCCGAAGCCCTTTCGCCGCAAATTCCCGCACGGTCGAGGACAATCGCTCTACGCCATCCGTATCCTGCCCGCGCACGATCACCTGCGCCGGCGGATCCAGATACTCCTCCAGCGCCACCAGCATGGCCGCGTGCGCCAGGGGGTACTGCGCGATGTCCTGCCGGGCCGCGGCGAGCGTGTCCCGGGCGGCGGCGAGATATCGCGCATCTCCGCACAGATGTCCAAGCTGTAACAGGCCGCGGGCCGCCAGGCCGTTGCCGGATGGCAGGGCATCGTCCTGGAAGGAGCGCAGGCGTTGCATGGGCGCCTCGGCGTCGGCCGCCGTAAAGTGGAAACCACCCCTTTCAGCATCGAGGAAATGCTCGAGCAGCGCATCGCCCAGGGTGATGGCGAAGGTGAAATCCTCCTCGCGCCAGCGCGCGCGCAACAACGACAGGCAGGCCATCATGAGCCCCGCGTGATCGTCGAGATAGGCGGGAAACTGCGCCCGCCCGCCTGCGTAGACGGCGTGCAGCCTGCCGTCATGCCACAGGTGATCGCGAACGAAATCCATGGTTTGCGCAGCCTGTTCCAGCCAGTCGGGCCGCTGCAGCGCGGCGCCGGCCCGCGCCAGGCCATCCGCGCACAATGCGTTCCATGAAGCGATTTGTTTCCGGTCCGTGGCCGGCGGTATGCGCTTGTCCCTCGCTCGCAGCAAAACCTCCCGGGCGGCGGCAGGGAGATCTTTCCGCGTGTCTTCGTCATGGCGCAGCAGATGCCAGGCGGCACCCTCGAAATTAGGGCTTTGATCCAGCCCGAGCATGCTTTCGATCCCGGCAAACGCCTGATCGCCCAAAAGCGCCCGTACTTCCTCGCGCTGCCAGACATGAAAGCCGCCCTCCTCACCATCCGCGTCGGCGTCGATGCTGGCGGAGAAGCCGCCGTTTTCATGCAGCATGGATTGTTCCAGCCAATCCACGATGCCCTCCGCCGTTCGGGCCAGGAAGGGGTCATTCCGTCTTGAGGCGGTTTCTGCATACAGCGGCAGCAACATGGCGTTGTCGTACAGCATTTTTTCGAAATGCGGTATGGTCCACTCGCCATCCACGCAGTAGCGGAAAAACCCGCCATCGAGGTGGTCACGCAGGCCACTCAGGGCCATGCGCTCGAGTGAATGCTGCAACATCGCGTCTGCT
>WTJD01000251.1 GCA_011524975.1 Lysobacterales bacterium | reverse complement strand
TACAAATTATGTACAATAATACGCTTAATGTCTACCAAAATTCGTTCAATAATATCTACATTATTGTGAATACAGCCTTCATCCGGTAATTCATAAACTTTCTAAATATTGATACAAAGCCGCTATGGATTCGTTTTCGTCAAGCGTTGGCGCGTGCCCGCGATCGGGTACATCGATCACTCGCATATCGGGCCTGGCTCGCAGCATTCTCTGGACCAGGCTCTCTTCCGTGACGTCTGAGAGGGCACCCCGGATCAGGAGTGTCGGCACCCGGCACCCCGCGAACGCGCCCCAGGCATCGAAAGGCAGGGCGCGAGTTGGCAGAAACATCAGTTTTCGAACGCGCTGAATCACTCGATCGCGCAGGTAATTCCGCCGCAGGGTGGCAACGACCGCCGGGTCCATGTCTGGTACGGGCAAGCCCTGCTCGTTCTCGCGCCAGGACAGCCGGGTGAAGTCCTCCCAGAATTCATCCGGCGCGTTGGCGAAGCTGGACTCATACTGCAAACGGTCCTGGCGAACAGCGTCCGCCCAGGAGTTTACCGGCCCCTTTTTCCGGACATAACGCGAGATTCGTTTGGCGGCGGCCAGGGGGATTTCCGGGCCAATATCGTTGAGCACCAGGCCGCTCAAGCGCTCCGGCTGGTCCGCGGCCATCAGCATGCCCACCAGGCCACCCAACGAGGTACCCAGGACCACGACCGTCCGTATTCCCAGGTGGTCGAGCAGAACCCAGGCATCCTCAACATATTGAGAAAGGACGTAACGATCCGGCTTGCTGTCCCATTCGGACAGGCCGCGCCCCCTATAGTCAGGTGTAAGCACGCGCCAGTCGGGGGTCAGACGCTTTGCGGTGGATTCGAAGTCTTTGCAGTTTCGGGTCAATCCGGGCAAACACAGCAGGATCCTGCCGTTCTCAGGGGCGCCATAGCTTCGACCGTAAAGTGTGAGTCCGTCCCGGCTGCGGAAACGGATGTGGTCATGGCGGGTCACCATCCCGCTATTTTGCCCTTTTTGGGCCGGATAATGAATGCCGGGGTGTGTGAGGCCCTGCGACTAACCGACCATTCTGAAGCGCATGTTTCCACGCCGGTGATGACGCGCGGACACGGGCGTGCCGCGCCCTTGTGTATCGGCCTCGGAAATCTGGTACTCCAGGTTCCGGCAGTTACCGTTCTCATCGCTGGCCACCACCGTCAGGGTCTGTCCTGCTGAATCCGCTGGCACATGAGCGGCGGCCCGGCACAAGAGCGTGTTATCGATAAAACGCAGGATTCGACGATCGTTAACGTGGACTTCGATGCGGGTTACCCCGTTGGCGCCAGCGATACTGAAACTGAAATCCTGGCCGGCTACGGGTGGTTTAAGGGTCTGAATGAACACGAGCTACCTCCTTGTTGCTGTTCATCAGGCGCTGACACACGGCCAGAGCATCCTGCCTGGCGTACGCCTGCAGAGAGTTTATGGTTTTAGGGGGGTGAGAACATTAACTATTCCATTAAAGTCGAACGTTTGGTGTGAAACGGGTCAATCGACCGTTGGGTTGAAGTCAGCGAGCCCGCCATCGCGACCTCCGAGCCAGGCCCGTCGTGACCTGTCATTTTTGCGCGTGCCCGGACAAAAATTGTCAGTCTTGATGATTGCGCACGCCCGCGAAACCCGCATAGAACCAGGGTTTAGCCGCGTCAGAACCTTTTGGCACGATGTTTGAATTTTGGATATTACTGGGGATGCTGGCAAATTTTCTTATGGAAAAATTCAGACGGCAAAACGAAGGCTTTACCCTCATCGAGTTGATGATCGTCATCGCGATTGTCGCCACGCTGGTTGCACTGGCTGTACCCGCCTACAAGAATTACATGATCAAGACCAAGGTCGCGGAGTGCATTTCAGGCTCGGCGCCGTACAAGACCAGCGTCTCAGAATTCAAGCAGGTCACGGGCAACTACCCCGCCAATATGACGGAGGCGGGTATCTTCGACAATGCCAGCGTCAATGCGAGCCGCTACTGCAGCTACTACATGTACAACAACGTGCGGGCCGCCAACGGTGATTTCGCCGTGGAAGTGGATATGGCCGCCATCGACCCTGCGCTGGCTTCAAGCCAAATAGCGATCGTCATGAGCCCGGTGGAGCAGGCATCGGGCACCATCAATTGGTACTGCACGCGCGGCTGGGGCAGTGCTGACCGGTTCAAATGGCTGCCCGCGCAGTGCCAGCAGCCGAACATCTATAAGTAATTTTGCCAGTCCCCATCGGGGCGACTTCCCGTACCGCGCTCACCTTCGAGTCAATATCTCCGGGCATCTCGGCACCGAAGAAACCGGGGCGCGGCATTCAGCTGAGAGCAATCAGCCATCGGCCAGTCTTGTTTCTCATTGCAATCAACGTGCGCGTGACCGAAAAAAGCGTTAGTCTTAGTGATCAACAACCACCAAGGGAGTTTTCAGCTGTGAATCTGAGAAAATCTGCTCAAGTTTTATTTACTGCCGCTGTGCTGACCGTATTCGCCACTGGCGCCAGCGCCAACGAGGCGAGCGACGAACTGATGGCCGCCCTCAAGGCCTGCAAGGCCGACAAAAAAACCATGGACGCTGCACAAGCCATGGTCAAAAAGCACAAGGGCAAGCCGACGGACGACCAAGTCGATGATTTTATTGACACCCTGAATGACAAGATGATCGACTGCGTAGACGCCAAGCTCGACTGATCATCGAACACGACCTGATTCGGCCAACAGCTGGCTGCAGGTCTGTATCTGCAAAAAAACGGCCCTCGAACGCGAGGGCCGTTTTTTAGTCGTGAAGCGATTTCTCGGCTTACTTGACGGTAATTTTGCGAACCATGTAATTCCCCTGAATTCTTCGAATCTTGTTGTATAAGTCCAGGACGGTCTCATTACCCTTGTCAATATTGGCCTTTCCATAAGCCTCCATAAACTTCTCATAGCGCTCTCGGTTGGGCGCGATGTCTTCGGTGCTCTCCATTTCAATTACCAAGAGCAGATCAAAATCATCGGCAGATCCATATTCATTGGCATAGATCCCATAATCTTTGATTTGACCCAATTCCTTGGCCACCTCATTGGCGGCGATCCAGGTGGACTTAAGCCCCTCCAAATAAATTCCCATGGTGCCTGGATCCAAATCCACGTGGGTCAATATCCAAACGCTGTCTGACGCTTCATAGTCTTCCCACGGCTGCAGCTGGGCCGACGCCGTGCTCGCAAAAAACAGCAGCCCGAAAACACAAATGATTAAAGAATTTATCGCTCGCTGAGTAGATTTCATGATGACTCCCTGTTGAATAAACCCACCGAATGGTGAGCTTCAAAACAGCGTAGCACAGAGAGTGGGCCTCAAACACGGATGGGCGCGGGATCCGTGAGGATTCGCGTTCGGAGCGGACGAGGGTCGATCAGCGCGCTTGCGCGGTCAACTCTGTATGGCAGAATGACCGTTGCTGATATTTTCGCCGGAAATCTGGACATGTGCTCTCTATTTCAACCCTGAAACGTGCATAGGTTTGATGACCACAACCCCGGCCACTTAAACAGACTCGAGATACAGGCATCCAACTCTAACGGCGTTTTCGCCGATGGACTTGAAAACGATTAAATTCGGCGATGGGCCGCGCTGACCGTATCCCATGACCGCTTAACCCGGGAGCCCCCCTTGAACACCAACTTTGCATTTGTCGCTCTTTCACGGCTCGTCCCCACACTCATCGCGACGTTCATGTCCTCCGGCCTGGCCGCTCACGCCCCGATTGTGCAACCGGGCGCGCCCGGCGAACCCACGCGCAGTCTCGATGCAGCAGAGGCCACGGAGATCGCCAAAACCGCATACTCGCCGGCCGACGTTCAGTTCATGCAGGACATGATTCCACACCACCACCAGGCCATAGAGATGTCTGTCCTGGTGGCGGAGCGCACCAACAACCCCGATGTCATCGATGCCGCGGGGAGGATCCAGTCCTCGCAGGGCGATGAAATTGAATTCATGCAGCAATGGCTGGCCGAGCGGGGTGAAGATGCGCCGGATCCGACCGCGCATCATCACATGCACACCAGCCACACCATGGCCGGCATGGCCTCACCCGAGCAAATGGCCGAACTCGCGGCGTCCTCGGGCACTGACTTCGACCGCCTGTTCCTGGAACTGATGATTCGCCACCATGACGGCGCGGTGAAAATGGTAGAAGAATTGATGGAGCAGCCGGGCGCCGCTTACGACCCCGTGCTGTTCGAGTTCACCTCTGACATCACCAACGACCAGGCGGCCGAAATCGAGCGCATGAACGGCTTGCTCACTGCCCTGTCTGACGACCCGCGTGCGGGCCTGGCGGCCGGCGTTGAAGATGCAGGCCAGGCCATCCTCAACATGGCGCTGGTGCAATCATTGCCCCGTCCACCCGGGTTTTTCGACCCGGCAAACCCCCTGGAAAAGCCCATCCGGGAGGAAGAAGACGAGGAGAAGGACAATAAGGATAAGGAAGAACCCCCCGAGGCCGAGGAGGAAGCACCTGAGCCCATTGAAACCCGCGCCAGAGGCCGCAACCCCATGCTCAGCTTCGTCAACACCGACATGGCTTTCCGCGATGACGTGCTGGTCACGGGCAGCTACCACGGCTTCAACGTCTATCAACTGACCGTGCAAGGCCCACAACTCATGGCGTCTATCGTCTGCCCCGGCGGACAGGGTGACGTGTCCATCGTCGGCGACCTGCTGTTCATGTCGGCACAGGAGACCCGGGGTCGGCTCGATTGCGGGTTGGGCGGCGTCAGCGAAGATGTCAGCGCGGAGCGATTCCGGGGCCTGCGCATTTTCGACATCAGCGACCTGACCCGCCCGGTTCAGGTAGGCGCCGTTCAGACTTGCCGGGGTTCCCACACCCACTCGGTGGTCTCGGGCCCGGACGAGGACAGCAACATCATTGTGTATAACTCCGGCACCTCCAGCATCAGAGAGGAGGAAGAAATGCCGGGCTGCTTCGATGACCTGCCGGGCGACACGCGCACCGCGCTGTTTCGTATCGACGTGATCGAAATCCCGGCCGATGCCCCCCACGAGGCGCGCATTGTTGACAGTCCAGCGGTGTTCGCAGACCCCGAAACCGGCGCGCTGGCGGGCCTGTGGCGGGGCGGGGACCACGGCGATGAAACCCAGGAAACCAGCGAGACGGACCAGTGTCACGACATCACGGTGTTTCCCGAGGCCGGGATCGCCGCCGGCGCGTGCTCGGGCAACGGCATCATTTTCGATATTTCCGACCCACGAAAGCCGACGCGCATTGACGCCGTCACCGACCAGGGCTTTGCCTACTGGCATTCGGCCACTTTCAACAATGACGGCACCAAGGTGCTCTTTACCGATGAATGGGGTGGCGGCAGCCGCCCGCGCTGCCGCGCCCATGACCCCCTGACCTGGGGCGCCGATGCCATCTACGACATCGTTGATGGCCAGCTGGAATTCCGGGGCTATTTCAAAATGCCCGCCCCGCAGCTGGAACTGGAAAACTGCGTGGCGCATAACGGCTCGATCGTCCCGGTTCCGGGTCGAGACATCTTCGTCCAGGCCTGGTACCAGGGTGGCATCTCGGTGATTGACTTCACCGATTCCGCGCAACCGGTGGAAATTGCCTATTTTGACCGTGGCCCGCTGGATGCCGAAGAGCTGATTGCCGGCGGCTTCTGGTCAGCCTACTGGTACCAGGGCCTTATCTACGGAACAGAGATGCTGCGCGGGTTGGATGTCTTGAAGTTACTGCCCAGTGACCACCTTACGGACAACGAAATTGCGGCAGCAGCGCTGGCCGACCAGGGCCGGGTCTTCAACCCGCAACAACAATTCAAGGTCTCGTGGCCGGCAAGTCCGGTGGTGGCGCGCGCCTATCTCGACCAGCTGAACCGCGACCAGGCGCTGTCGGCAACGCTGGCGGAGGAGATCGATCAAACGCTCACCCGCGCGGAACGGAAACCGGAAAACCGGCGGGAGCGTCAATCGGTGTCACGCGCGCTCGACGCGCTGGCCAGCCAGCTCAAGTCGGCTGAGTCATCAGGCATCAACCGCGGCCGGATGTCGGCGCTGTCGGACACGCTCGCGGCCATGTCGGGCCAACTTTAAACCGCGCGGCGACTGGGGCCATTCGCACGCGGAGCTGAAGCACCCATGGATCATTTTCCGGCATTGATCAACGGCCATGACGCAACGGCCCTGGTAGAGCGCGGCAAGCGCTACACCTTTCAGCAGGTCAACGCGCGCATTGAGCGTTTCGCGGCCGGCCTGCTCGCCGACGGTGACGACCTGGCGGAGGAGCGTGTCGCCTTGTTGATTCCGGCGAGCCTCGACTACGTCACCGTGCTGCATGGCATCTGGCGGGCCGGCGGCATCGCCATTCCGCTGAATGCCGCCTCGAGCGCGGCAGAGTTGGAGCACTGTTTAACCGATGCCGGTGTGACACGGGTGATTGCGGATGGGGAAAACCATGACGGGCTGCTCCCCGGTCTTTGCGAGCGTCTGGGCATCACGCTGCTCGGGGTAACGGACGTGCTGGCCGAAACGCCCGCACCGCTGCCGCAGCCAGGCCCTGAGCGCAGGGCGATGATTGTCTTCACCAGCGGCACAACCAGCAAACCCAAGGGCGTTGTAACCACCCACGGGGCCATCGGTGCGCAGATCGAGATGCTGGTCAAAGCCTGGGCCTGGACAAAGGACGATGTCATCCCGCTGTTTCTGCCGCTGCATCTGTTGCTGCATCTG